>JBMTDJ010000017.1:0-33891 GCA_049431945.1 Candidatus Nanopelagicales bacterium
CCGGAGGAGCGGGTACCGGAGGAACGGGCTCGGGCGGGACCCTTGGTGTGTTGCTGGCTGAATCTTCCGGCGGCTGCGTGGTCACGGCCCCAGCCTAGGCAAGTCGTTTGGCGACTCCGGCATGCGCCACTCGACCTCCCGGGCGAACGGTCGCAGACCTCGCCCGGTATAGGTCGCGAGTGCGGCGGGGCCGTCGAGCGTGCAGGTGTGCACCCACACTCGCGAGGTTCCCGGCAGTTGCCAGGCCCGGGCAATGACCTCCGAGAGCCACCATCGACCCAGGCCCCGTCCAATGGCATCGGGAAGCAGCCCGAAGTACGCAATCTCGACGAGGCCGTCGCCCTGCTCCTCCAGTTCCGCGTAGCCCGCATCGTCCCCGCCGGACTGGCACACCATCAGATGGTGCCCGGGCCTGTCGGTCCACTCGGTCCATTGCCCGTCGGACCAGGTGAGTCGGTCGACCCAATGCCATGGTCCACCGACCCGGATGTAGAAGTCGCGCGAGATCTCCGTCTTAGCGGTGGACACGGGGTACCAAGCCGCGCCGTCCGGGGCCGCAGCCTCCACGAGATCGTCGCGGGACGTCATCTCCAAAGATGTCACCGTGACGGCGATCGCCCCTTCGGCGGGGCCGTCGAGTAGCCGCATTGCGCCATCGTGCCACGCCGGAACGCGGAATCTGGTGGGATGTCTGCGTGGGCGACGACCTCCTCGTGGACCTATCTCGGCTGCAGTTCGCCACGACGACGCTGTATCACTACCTTTTTGTCCCGCTCACTCTCGGGCTTGCGCCCTATGTCGCCCTTCTTGAGACCCTTCACTGGCGTACGGGCAAGGACGTCTACAGGAGGCTGGCACGATTCTTCGGCAGCCTTCTCGTCATCAACTTCGCTATGGGGATCGTGACCGGGATCGTCCAGGAATTCCAGTTCGGCATGAACTGGTCGGTCTTCAGCAGGTTCGTTGGCGATGTATTCGGGGCGCCCCTCGCGATGGAAGGCCTGCTTGCATTCTTCCTGGAGTCGACCTTCCTCGGACTGTGGCTCTTCGGCAGGGATCGTCTGCCCCGCGGCGTGCACGTGGCATGCATCTGGATCTTCACCATCGGCACCTGGGCTTCGGCGTACTTCATCATCGTGGCCAACTCGTGGATGCAGCATCCCGTGGGCTACGAACTCGACCCACTGACGGGCTACCCGGTGCTCAACGACATTGGCGCGGTACTCCTCCAGCCATTCGCACTGTGGGCTTACGCACACACGGTTCTCGGCGGGCTCGTCGCCGCATCGGTCTTTGTGTTCGCGGTAGCCGCCTACCATCTCAAGCGACGCCAGCACATCCCCGAGATGCGATGGGCGTGGCGCACAGCAATCGCGATGGGCCTCATCGCGGCGTCGGGCCAGGTGATTGTCGGAGACGTTCTCGGCGTCGTGGTGACCGATGTGCAGCCGATGAAGATTGCGGCGGGAGAGGCGCTGTGGGAGACGGAGGGACCGTGCGCGTCTCTCGGCATCGTCGCCATCATTGACCAGGAGGCGCGGCAGAACACCTGGGAACTGTCGATCCCCTGCGTGCTCTCCCTCGTCGCCACCAATTCCCTCGACGGAGTCGTTGTCGGGGCCAACGAACTCCAGGCGCAGTATGAGGCGGAATTCGGTCCCGGCGACTACACGCCCAATGTCTGGATTGCGTTCTACGCCTTCCGGCTCATGATGGGCTTCGGTCTTATCGGAGCAGCGTGGATGCTCGTGGCCTGGTGGCGCACCCGCAAGGGTCGACTGCCTGAAGGGCGAATCTTCTGGGCGGTATCGATTTGGATCGTCTTCACGCCGTGGCTCGGCAATATGTTCGGTTGGATCTTCACTGAGAACGCCCGGCAGCCCTGGGTCGTCTACGACATGCTGCTCACGCGCGACGCGGTCTCGCAGATCTCACCCACCTTCCTCTTCGTCAGCCTCCCGGTCTTCTTCTTCCTCTACGGCGCCTTCGCCATCGTCGAGTTCCTGCTGCTGCGCCGCTATGTCATCAAGGGACCCCCAGGCGACGACGAGCCGATGGCCGGACAGCCGTCGCCCCCACGACCTGCGCAGGTGGCGTGATGGGTCTGCCCGAGCTGTGGTTCGTCATCGTCGCGGTGCTATGGACCGGATTCTTCTTCCTCGAGGGCTTCGACTTCGGGGTCGGCATGCTGTCACGCTTCCTCGGCGCGAGCGAGGCGGAGCGGGGCCAGATGCTCACGGCGATCGGACCGGTGTGGGATGCCGATGAGGTGTGGCTCGTCACGGGCGGCATCGCGATCTTCGCTGCTTTTCCGGCGTGGTACGCGGCACTGTTCCCGGCGGCGTACCTGCCCCTGCTCATCGTCATCGTGGCGATCGTCGTGCGCGCCGTGGCGATCGAGTACCGCTCCAAGAGGCCCGGGCCAGCATGGCGGTCGCGATGGGACACCGCGGTCGCGGTGGCCTCGCTCCTCCTCGCCTTCCTCTTCGGTGTCTTCTGGGCCGGGATCGTGCACGGGATTCCGATCGACGCCAGTGGCCAGTTCGTGGGCCGCAGCCTGCTTTCCTTCATCAACGTCTACTCGGTACTGGGCGGCCTCACGCTGCTCAGTTTCTCGCTTGCCCATGGGGCGACATTCCTTGCCCTGAAGACCGCCGGCCCAGTGCAGATCAAGAACGAGGTCTGGGCTGCGCGCTTCGATGTCATCGCGGGAGCCCTGATGACGGCATTCGCGGCCTGGACCTACTGGTCCTACTCCCGCGGGGACGTCGTAGCGCTACTGATCGGCGTCGCTGCTGTGCTCGCGATGTTCGTCGCGCTCATGGCCAATCTGCGTCGACGTCCTCTCATTGCCTTCTGGTCGCACGGAGTCGCCATCGCCGCGTTCGTGGCGGCGATGTTCGTCGCGCTGTATCCGGACGTCCTGCCCAGCACACTCGATCCCTCGGTGAGCCTCACGGTCGAGGGGGCCGCCGCAAGTGCGTACTCGCTCACGGTCCTCACCGTCGTCGCGGCGATTGGCCTACCCCTCGTCATCGCCTATCAGGCCTGGTCCTTCTGGGTTTTTCGCAAGCGGATCACGGTCGAGGATGCCGCCCGCTCCCACTACGGCTGAGCATCCGGCGAGGGACTAGGGCGTGATGACGATCTTGCCAATGACGTCTCCGCCCGCGAGTTGTGCGAATCCCTCGCGTGCGTCGGGGAGGGAGTAGATCGCCGAGATCGTGGGCCTGATCCCGGAGGCGTCCACCAGATCGATGAGGGCAGCGAGTTCGTCGCGCGTGCCCATCGTGGAGCCCAGCACCTCGAGCTGGAGGAAGAACACGCGGTTGAGATCCGCGGGCGGATTGGGGCCGCTGGTCGCGCCGCAGACCACGAGCCGACCCCCGGGGCGCAGGGACTTCAGTGAGTGCGACCACGTCGCCTCGCCGACGCTCTCCATCACCGCGTCGACCCGCTCGGGCAGGCGAGCGCCGGGCTCGAATGCCTCGTCAGCGCCGAGATCGATCGCGGCAGCGCGCTTCGCCTCATCGCGGCTCGTTGCCCAGACACGCGCACCCAACTGCTTGGCGAGTTGGATAGCTGCTGTCGAGACCCCGCCGCCGACTCCTTGGACCAGCACCGTCTGACCGGGCTGGATCTGTGCCTTCGTGGTGAGCATGCGGTAGGCCGTGAGCCACGCGGTCGGCAGGCAGGCGGCATCGGAAAAACTGATCGAGTCGGGCTTGGGAAGCACATTGCGCTGCGGCACGCACACGAAGTCCGCCAGTGTCCCTGGGTACACCTCCGACAGGAGTGACCGGCGCGGGTCCAGCGTCTCGTCGCCGCCACCGGCGGCGGGATCACCGATCACACCGTGCACGATGACCTCGGTGCCGTCGTCGAGCACACCCGCGGCGTCGCAGCCCAGGATCATCGGGAGCCGTTCTGCGGGAAGGCCCACACCCTTGAGGCTCCACAGATCGTGGTGATTCAGACTCGCGGCGCGCACACCGACACGCACCCAGCCCTCGTCAGCCACCGGGTCCGGCATGTCGCCGACCGTCAGGCCATCGAGAGGCGCGTCCGGATGGATAGAGGTGGCTGCAGCGGCAAGCATGGGACTCCAATCGGGTGGTGTGGACGCTCAGGAGGTGAGGGCGCGGAGGCCGGCGATGAGCCGCTCGACATCGTCGACGCTGGAGTACGGCGCCAGCCCGACGCGCACACCTCCGGCATCGCCGAGCCCAAGGGAGCGAGAGACCTCGAGCGCATAGAAGTTGCTCGCGGGTGCGTTGACGCCTCGCTCAGCGAGGAACGCCGAGATCGTCTCGCCGTCGTAGCCCTCGATGGTGAACGTCTCGGTCGGTGTGCGGTGCTTGGCATTGCTGTAGAGCGTGATGCCGGGGATGGACTCCAGCCCCTCGCGCATCCGTGCGTGAAGCGCGTCCTCGTAGTCCTCTAGGGCAGTCATGGACCTCAGGACGCGTTCGCGGCGGGTGCCCTCACTCGGCACGAGGTCGGCGAGGACGTCGACCGCGGCCGTCACTCCGGCCAGGAGTTCATAGGGCAGGGTGCCGAGCTCGAATCGCTCGGGCACCACGTTGGTCGCGGGCAGCAGCTTGTCCGGATGCAGCGTCTCCAGCAGCTCCGGCGAGGCCGCGAGGACGCCGAGGTGAGGCCCGAGGAACTTGTACGGCGAGCAGGCGTAGAAGTCGCAGCCGATCGCTTCGACGTCGACAGGGGCATGCGCGGTGAGGTGCACCCCGTCGACGTAGAAGAGCGCATCGTGCTCGTGCACCCCCGCCGCGACCGCGGCAAGATCGGGACGCGTGCCAATGAGGTTGGAGGCTCCGGTCAGCGCGACGAGGCGCGTGGCGGGACCGACGTGGCGCAGCACGTCCTGCGGCGACATTTCACCCGTCGCCGGGTCGAACTCCGCCCAGCGAATGGTCGCTCCTGCGCGCTCGGCATGGATCACCCACGGCCGCACATCGGCGTCATGGTCGAGTCGACTCACGACGACCTCGTCCCCCGGACCCCAGTCCTGTGCGAGCGTGCGCGCGATGTCCATCGTGAGCTGGGTCATGCTGCGGCCGAAGACGATGCCGCGGGGATCCGCCCCCAGCAGGTCGGCCATCGCCTGGCGCGCACCCGTGACGATGTCGTCGGCCCGGCGCTCGGCCGCTGTCCCGCGGCCGCGGTTGGAGACGGCTGCCCGCAGCGTGGCAGCAATCGCGTCGGCCACATCAGCGGGGACCTGGGTGCCTCCGGGTCCGTCGAAGTGCGCTGCACCCTCGGTCAGGGCGGGCACGCGGGCACGTAGGCGGTCCACGTCGTACGTCATGCGCCCACACTAGGGGCACGTCCACGGGCGGCGGTCCACAATGTCCGGATGCGCGCCCCTCAGCCGCCCCATCTCATTGCCCTTGCCGTCGGGATTGCTGCCGTGGTCGTGACCTCGCCGGTCGCGCTCCTCTCAGCGGCCTGGGTGGGCGGGGGAGCCCTGGCCGTGGGGTTGCGCGATGGCGCCTGGGTCTACGCCGTGGCGGGGGGACTCATCGTCACCACCGTGGCCCTCGTGGTCACGCTGTGGGCGACCATCCCCGGTGTCGCGCGCGGCAGGCGACGGCCCATGGTCATCGCGTTGCTCGCGCTGCTCGCCCTCATGGCGCTCGCTCTCTCGCGGGCGTGGCCCGTTGTGGTCGCCACCTTCGCACCGCGTTTCGTGGCGTTGGGCTTTCTCGTGCTCGCGGCGATCGCCGTCAGCGCTGGCCTCGTGCGACGGCATGGCGCGGGTCCCGCGGTCGTCGGGGTCGCCCCCGCCATCGCCGGCGTCGTCGGTGCCTATGTCATCGTCGCCGCCGTCAGCGCACTGCCCGGGCAGGGCATCCCGGCGTTCCCGCGCCCGCCCTGGGTGCCGCAGGTGCAAGGCGGCCCGGTCGCTCCTGGTGGGCCCATCGAGGGCTCACCGGCGCCCCAGAACCCCGGCCTGGCGAGCGGCCAATGGTCGAACATCCACAACGACGCATGGATGACGGACGCATACGCCGATGTCCTGCTTCCCGACCCCGACACCGCGTCGGTCGTGTCCTTCTTCGCCGGCGGGGACTGTGCGTCGCTGCTGTGGAACGACGTCGGTGACATCGTGGCCGTGTGCGTGAGTCCGACGGAGGTTCGCGGATACGTCCTGGATCCGATCAGCCTGGCGCCGCGCATCGAGCGTCGCATCTCGCAGCGTCCGCTGGCAACGGATGCGCTCACCAACTTCTCGGGTGGTGGCTACGCCGTGCTCGATGCGCAGCAGCGTCTGGTGACGCCCCTGCCGGGCGGAGTGATCGCGCGCTTCGATGCACGTGACCTTGCCCCAGTCGATCAGTTCGACGTGAGCGATGCGCTGCTGCCCGACGAGGGCATCACCTCCGTCGTCCCGGACTGGAGCGGATCGCTGTGGTTCGTGGGCCGAGAGGGGACCATCGGGCTGCTCGATCCCGCGACGGGCCTGGCGACGGCCACTCTGGCGGGTCCTGGTGGTTCGCCGATCGACATCGAGAACTCCTTCGCCGTGACCGAGCAGGGCGTGTACGTCGTCACGGGGGAGGAGCTCATGCTCGTCGCCGCTGTGGATGGTGCTCCTGCGATTGAGTGGCGCGTCGCCTACGACCGTGGCGACCGCCTCAAGCCCGGTCAGACCAGTCGTGCATCGGGGACAACCCCCACGGTTTTCGGCGACGGGGGGCGCTATGTCGCCATCACCGACAACGCGGATCCCCGGATGCATGTGGTGGTCTTCGATGTCAGCGGGCCTTCACCGCTGGAGAGATGCGCCGTACCTGTCTTCGGTGATGGTGTGAGCGCGACCGAGAACTCCCTGATTGCGCTGGGCGACTCTCTCGTCGTTGAGAGCAACTATGGCTACAGCGTGACGGCGGTCGCCGGTGGCCATACGACGACCCCCGGCCTGGCGCGCATTGACGTCACGGGTGATGGCTGCTCGCTCGCGTGGGAGACGGATGCGGTCACCATCCCCTCGCTGGTCTCCAAGGGACTCCTGGCGGACGGGACCGTGCTCACCTACACCAAGGAGTCGAGCCTGGTGGGGACGGATGCGTGGTGGTTCACCGCGGTGGATGCAGCGTCGGGGGAGGTTGCATGGAGAAGGCTGGCGGGAGTGGGTCCGCTTCTCAACAACCACTACGCGGCCGGCTATGTCGGCCCCGATGGATCGGTCTACGTTGGGACGATCAGCGGAGTGGTCGCGCTGATCTCAACCGGCTGACCGCTCCCACGTGGCGCCCTCGGGCGTGTCGCGCACCTCGATACCCAGGGCTGTGAGGCCGTCGCGAACCGCGTCGCTCGTCGCGAAGTCCTTGGCGGCCCGAGCTCGATTGCGCACATCGAGCGCGACCTCAACGAAGGGTCCGATGACTTCGCGCTCGTCACGCAAGCCGGTTCGGGCCGCGGTCGCGAGGTCGACGAGCATGGCTCGGAGGATCGATCGTGCGATGTCGATGTCGTCGCTCTGGAGGGTGTCAGCGCTCCAGGCATGGATGTCCTGCTCCAATCCCAAGGCCTCTTCGAGCGCCGCCTCGGCGTCGCCTGCTTGGAGGGAGGCGTCGAATGCGCGTCGCCGCGCCTCGGCATCTGCACGCAACCCGGTGGTGGCGACCGCCGGCCGGACCGCCTCGGCTGGCGGCGCAGAGCCCAAAGCGGAGGATGCATCCGTGCCGCTACCTCGGAGCGCCGCGGCAATGCCGTCAAAGGTGACGTCCTCGCCTGCGGGAATCACGGTCTCGCGATCACGGAAGCGCAGCGTCATCGCGCCGTTGCCTCGCACCTCGGCCGTGGCTGCATCGACATCCAGGATGACAGCGGTGTGCTCATCAACGCCGAGCACGCCGACATCCTCGGGCAGCATCGCTTCGAGCTCGAGAAGTCTCGTCTCGCCCATGTAGCAGAAGCGTGTGTCGTGGCGACCGCCCTCGCGGTTGTCATAGTGCGGGATCACCGCGGCTTGGAGCCCGGTGAGCGCGCCTAGGAGATCGAGGCCGGTCAGCCAGCGGGACTCCTCGCCGACCTTGTAGATCTCGTAGACGGGAAGCGAGTGAGAACCCAGGGTCACGGCGGCGGCACTGCCCATGACGAGCGTGCCGCCACGCTCGACGATGTCGGCCAGGGAAAGCGGCATCGGGGTGTCGATCCATTGGCGCAGGGCGTAGGACGGGCTGCCGGGTCCGGCAAAGGCCCAACTCGACTTGCCCACGCGCGCCAGGGCGCGCTCGCGCACCGCAGCAGGCTCATCGCGGCGCCGCCACGAGGCGACCCCGAGGTCGGTGCCGACCGAGTCGCGGAAATAGTCGCCGATCTTCTCGGTCAGGTCGTCGGCATTGGCCTGGAAGCCGAAGGGGGTGTCGAGCATGGTGCGCTCGCCCGCCGGAAGCGAACCAATCAGCTCGCGATGCACCTTGACCATCGTCGGCGAGGTCTCGCCGGATCCGATGATGACAAGGCGAGCGGGCACCCCCCTAGTCTCCTAGATGGATGCCCGCTCGCACATCGGGGGATCAAGCCGGCTGGGCGGGTCCCTCGCCGTAGCGGTTGGGTCCGGGTGTTCCGGGGAGGATGTAGAAGATCAGCAGGATGATCGGCCCGATGAAGCACAGGAGGTAGAGCCACCACCACCATCCGGTGCGGTCGCCGTCATGGAGGCGACGCACGGACACGGAGATGATCGGGATGATCGTGACGAGCAGCCAGACAACGAGCAGGATGATGCCGAACACCGCGAGACCGCTCAGGCTGCCCCCGGTCATCTCACCCGTCACGGGATCCGTCGTCATAGTTCCCGCTGACTGGGCCAGTCCGATGTAGTAGGGGATGGAGAGGACGAAGGTGACGATCACGTTGAAGAGGTAGAACCACCAGAATTCCGAGCGCGAGGCGCGGCCCTGGAAGGTGGCGTAGTTGCTGAAGACGTGCTTGACGGCCTGCCCGAAGGTCATCGTCATGGGGGTCCTTTCGCTGAGATTCCGAGATCCTGGACTGAGGCTAGGGCAGTCCAAGCGCATACGCGGGGATTTCCTCCGCTAGCGTCGCGACGTGGACGTCACTGAGGCCGCATCGCTCGTCGACGAGCGCATGTCGGAGGCCTGCGTCCAGCTCGACATCCCGACCGTGTCGTACGGCCTGATCCTCGGCGGCCAGCTTGTGCACGTCGGGTCCGTCGGCGAACTGCCCCCCGATCGGGCCGCGACGACGCCGTTTCGCATCGCATCCATGACCAAGAGCTTCACCGCCGCGTCCGTGCTGCAACTTCGCGATGCCGGGCTGCTCTCCCTGGATACACCGCTGCGGGAGGTGCTGCCCTGGGCGGAGGGCATCGGGCTCCCTTCATCCGCACCGGCCATGCGCATCTCGCATCTGCTCACCATGACGGCCGGTTTTCCCACCGATGATCCGTGGGGTGATCGCCATGAGTCCACGGCGATCGCGGACTTCGATGCGATCGTCGCGGGTGGGCTGACGCTGTGCCGTCCGCCGGGTATCGAGTTCGAGTACGCCAACATCGGCTACGCCCTTCTCGGCCGTGTGATCACGCAGATCACCGGCACGCCGTACACCGACGTCGTGCGCGAGAAGATCCTTGAGCCCCTCGGCATGCGGTCGACGACCTTCGATGCTCGTGCAGCCGAGGGTCGCACGACCGGAATGCATCCGAGTGCAAACGGCCTGGTCGGCCAGACGGAGGGTCAGCCGGGAGCCTTCAGCCCGATGGGCGGTCTCTGGAGCACGGTCGCCGACATTGCGCGCTGGGCCGACTTCATGGAGTCGGCGTGGAGTGATGCACCTGACAGTGACGTGCTGTCGCGGTGGTCGCGGCGCGAGATGCAGCGTCCCCACATTGTAGTCGGGCATGAGCCTGACGGGGCCATCGATTCCTACGGCATGGGGCTGAGGATCACCGATCACGCCGAACTCGGTCGCTTCGTGCACCACAGCGGCGGCTACCCGGGCTTCGGGTCGCATATGAGATGGCATCCGGACACGCGATGGGGAGCGATAGCGCTCGCCAACCGCACCTATGCTCCGATGCGATCCGTGTGTGCCGCGGTGCTGGCTGACATCGTCGCGGATGAGGCGGCCGAAGCGACTCGAAGTCGCTCCGTGACACGACTGTGGCCGGAGACCACCCGCGCTATGGCCCTCGTAGAAGCGCTCCTCATCGCATGGGATGACGAGTCCCTCGACGAGGCCGCGGCCATGAACCTCGACCTGGACCAGGCGCGGCATGAGCGCAGGGCCGAGTGGCAGGCTCTCGAGGTGGGGTCGGCGGCCAGGGAGCCAGACAGCGTGACATCGCACAGCCCGGCCCACGCTCGGTGGAGGGTGATCACCGAGGGCGGATCGGTAGACCTCGAAATCCTCATGACCGGGGAGCGAGTCCCCAGGATTCAGGCGATGTCAGCGCGCCGCGGATAGGGTCGTCATTGCGCGTTACCCGACCAAGGTCGCGCTCTATCTCGATGCGTCCCAGCGACGGGCGGCGCATGGGCTCCGCTCGAACGAGGCCTGCATGGAGACTGTCGTGCGCGAGTACGCGGCGTTCATCGCAAAGGCTCATGCCACCGAACCCGAATTCAATCTCGCGGAGGCGCACCTGGGCTTTGCCGTGGGCGGAGGCACCCTGCTGCTGTGCGTTCTGCATCCGGATGCTTGGCTGCTCCCCTACGACGTGGTCGCGGTCGCCTGGGAGGGCTGACTGGAGGAGGTAGTGCGATGGCCTGGGTGCTGCTCGTGCTCGCCATTGCCGCCGAAGTTGTCGGCACCCTTTCCCTGAAGGCCAGCGACGGATTCTCGAAGTTGTGGCCGTCCGTCACGGTCGTCCTGGGCTATGGCCTCGCATTCACCTTGCTCGCGTTTGCACTCAAGACTCTCGATGTCGGCCCAGCCTACGCACTCTGGGCTGGGCTCGGCACCGTCGGCGCAGCAGTGGGCGGCTGGCTCGTCTTCAGCGAGCGAATGAACCTGCTCACGGTGTCGGGGATTGCCATCGTCATCATCGGGGTCGTCGCAATCACGCTGGGCGAATCCCGCGCGTCATGACCGTGGTCGGCCGGACCGACCGCCTCCTCGTCTCTCGGATGACTATCGAGGATGCGTCAGGAATCCATGAGGCGCTGTCCGACCCCGAGGTCCGCCGCTACTTGGGGGATTCTGATGCGGGGGATGTCGCCGATGTACGCAGCCGCATCGAGACGGTCCTTCGTGGCCCTGCCGACCCCACCCAGGCGTGGGTCAATTTCACCCTGCGAGAGCGGTCCGGATCGATCATCGGCCGGCTCGAGGCCACGCTGAATCCCGGATGGGCCGAGGTCGCCTGGATCCTCGGGGCGCCCTGGTGGGGTAGGGGATTGGGAACCGAGGCAGGTGTGTGGCTGGCCGGCTACCTCGATGACGAGTGCGGCATCCACGAAATCTGGGCGAGTGTCCATCCGGACAATGCAGCATCCATAGGCATCATGCGGCGACTGGGAATGGTGATGCAGTCCGCTCCGCATGCGCGGAATCTGCAGTCGCGGGATCCGGGAGATCTGGTGTTCGCACGTTGTGACGACCAGCAGGCGTGAGAGTCACGCCTTGGGGCAGAAGAACTCGATCGCGATCCCGTCCGGGTCGCGCGCGGTGACCGCCCATCCGTACGGAGCTGACTCGACCGGGCCGCGATCGATGCCGAGTTCGTCGAGTCGCGTGGCCCACGCGCGGACCTCGTCCTCGCTCGCGCAGCCGAGGCCGATGTGATCCAGTCCGATTCGTGCATGATCGAAGGAATCAGCCGCGGTCGTCGCATTGTGGGCTGTCACGCCGATCACCAGTCCGTGGGGCCAGGCAAGACGGATGCGCTCCCAACCATCGCCGGACCGGCGCGCTGCGTCTGCAGGGCCGAGCACATCCTGGTACCAGGTGGCCGAGCGCTCGATATCACTTACGGTGAGCGTGACGTGGTGCACGTGTGGGGAGCTCATGACGATTCGATCGACGTCACGCTTGCCCGGAAGGGACTTGCAGGGTAGGTGCCCAGGAGTCGCAGGTAGGCCGTGTAGAAGGCGAGTTCCTCTAGCGCCAGCGCGAGCGGGCGTTGCTCCGGATGCCCTTCGACATCGGCGTAGAACTGCGTCGCGGAGAATGTGCCGCCGAGCTGGTAGCTCTCGAGCTTGGTCATGTTGACCCCGTTGGTGGCGAAGCCGCCCATCGCCTTGTAGAGCGCCGCCGGCACATTACGCACGCGGAAGACGAAGGTGGTGATGACCGGACCTGCGTCGACCGGAGGAGTCACTGGCTCGCGCGCGAGGACGAGGAAGCGGGTCGTGTTGTGATGCTCATCCTCGACATCACGCGCGAGGACGTCCAGGCCGTAGAGCTCAGCGGCGAGTGCGGGGGCAAGAGCGGCGACACTCGGATCCCCGGCCTCCGCCACCTCGCGTGCGGCACCGGCGGTGTCGTCGGCGACGACGGACCGCCAACCGTGCGCCCGGATGAACTGCCGGCACTGACCGAGGGCATGCGAGTGGCTGCGCACCGTGGTGATGTCGGACTCGGTCGTGCCCGGGACCGCGAGGAGGGCGAAGTGGATCGGCATGAAGTGCTCGCCGACGATGTGAAGCCCGGACTCGGGGAGTAGATGGTGGATGTCAGCCACACGGCCGGCGATCGAGTTCTCCACTGGGATCATGGCCAACTCGGCCTGGTCATCCTTGACTGCCGCGAAGACGTCCTCGAAGGTCGCGCACGGCACCGACTCGGCCCCCCGGTAGACCTCCCGGCAGGCGGCGTCGGAGTTGGAGCCGGGCTCCCCCTGGTAGGCGATGCGCACGGGGAGAGCGTAGAGGTCTGCCGCATCCGGACCACAGCCACATGCTCCCGGCGCTAGCCTCGACACGCTCGACGTCGCCGTCTACCGCCAGGATCGAGTGGGTCGCTGCATCTATGCCAATCGCATGGTGCGCGAACTGTGCGGGGTCTCCATCGACATCGCGGAGCGCTAAGGCCCGCGTCGGGCACACTGGCCTCATGGCCAATCGCCTCGCGGACTCGACCTCGCCGTACCTCCAGCAGCACGCCGACAACCCGGTCGACTGGTGGGAGTGGGGCGACGAGGCCTTCGCTGAGGCCCGCCGGCGCGGGGTGCCTGTCTTCATCTCCATCGGCTACTCCGCATGCCACTGGTGCCACGTCATGGCCCACGAGTCCTTCGAAGACGAGCCGACTGCCGAATTGCTCAACGAGCACTTCGTGAGCATCAAGGTCGACCGTGAGGAGCGACCCGACGTCGACTCGGTCTACATGGATGCCACCGTCGCCCTGACCGGTCACGGAGGCTGGCCGATGAGTGTCTTCGTCGACCACGACGGGCGGCCGTTCTACGCCGGCACCTACTTCCCTCCCGAGCCGCGCCACGGCATGCCGTCCTTCCCGCAGATCCTTGGCGCTATTGCCGAGTCCTGGGCCGGACGCCGGGACGAGGTGACGGGGGCAGCGGAGCGGATCACGCGCGCTCTCGAGCAGCGCGAGCGCGCGGTGACCTCGGGCGACGCGCCGCCCACCGCCGACGACCTGGCCGCAGCGGTCTCGTCACTCGCCCAGTCCTACGACGTGGTACGCGGGGGCTTTGGGCGTGCACCCAAGTTCCCGCCGTCGATGGTGCTCGAGTTCCTGCTGCGCCACACCGCGAGAACGGGGAACGCACAGGCGCTGGCGATGGTGGAGGGCACCTGTGAGGCCATGGCACGCGGCGGTATGTACGACCAGCTCGGTGGCGGCTTCGCCCGCTACAGCGTCGACGATTCCTGGGTGGTCCCGCACTTCGAGAAGATGCTCTACGACAACGCGCTCCTGCTGCGCGTCTACCTCCACTGGTGGCGGCTCACCGGCAGTGCTTTTGCCGAGCGGATCGTGCGCGAGACCGCCGAGTGGCTCTTGCGCGACATGCACACACCGGAGGGCGGCTTCGCCGCGGCATGGGATGCCGATAGCGAGGGAGTGGAAGGCAAGTTCTATGCGTGGACTCCCGAGCAGCTCATCGAGGTGCTCGGTGAGGATGACGGTCGCTGGGCAGCCGCACTCCTCGAGGTGACTCCGGCCGGCACCTTCGAGCACGGCACGTCGACCCTTCAGCTGTTGGTCGACCCCGAGGACGCCGAGCGGTGGGCGCGCATCCGTCGACACCTCTTCGATGCGCGAGCATCGCGTGTGCCTCCGGGGCGCGACGACAAAGTCGTCGCCGCGTGGAACGGCCTGGCTATCGCCGCCCTCGCGGAAGCGGGGGCGCTGCTGGACGAGCCCGAGTGGGTCGATGCGGCGCGTGCCGCCGCGGACCTGATCATCGCCGTGCATCTGGGATCTGGCCACGAAGGGGATCGGCTCGTGCGCACCTCGCGCGACGGCCGACCGGGCAGCACTGAGGCCGTTCTCGAGGACTACGCCGATGTGGCCGAGGGCTTCCTGGCTCTCTACGCCGTGACCGGCGAGGACGAGTGGCTCGCTTTCGCGGGCATCCTGCTCGACGTCGTCCTGGCTCATTTTGCCGACGGCGAGGGTGGCTTCTACGACACCGCTGATGATGCGGAGCAACTTGTGCTGCGTCCGCGAGATCCGTCTGACAACGCGGCCCCATCCGGCTGGCTCGCCGCAACCCAGGCCCTGCTCACGTATGCGGCGTACACCGGCGTTGCTGATTACCGCGTCGCGGCCGAGCGCGCGCTGGGCATCGCGTCGTCACTCGCCGCACGCGCACCGCGCGGCGTGGGATGGGGACTCGCGGCAGGGGAGGCCCTGCTCGACGGTCCCCGTGAAGTGGCGATCGTGGGGCCGGGCGATGATCTCCGCACGCGTGATCTCCACCGAACGGCGCTGCTGGGCACGACCCCCGGCCTGGTCGTCGCCGTGGGGCCCGCGGGGTCCGATGTCCCTCTCCTGCGCGATCGAGCGCTCGTGGCGGGGTCTCCTGCGGCATACGTGTGTCGTCAGTTCACGTGCGAGGCGCCCGTGACCGAACTGACCGACCTCGCTCGAAGCGTCGGGGCCCGCCCGGGGGCTGCCTCGGACTAGCCTGTCGGCGTGGGCCTATCCGACGTGATCTACGGCGCGTACGAGCGCCGGTTGCTGCGTCAGATCCCGCCAGATCGTCGTCCGCGCCACGTCGGGGTCATCCTCGACGGGAACCGTCGTTGGGCGACGAGCCAGGGCTCTGCGAGCGACGTCGGGCACCGAGCCGGCGCGGCCAAGATCGTGGAGTTCCTCGGCTGGTGCGAGGAGGCCGACGTCGAGGTCGTGACCCTGTGGCTCCTGTCCACCGACAATCTCTCACGCCCTGAGACCGAGCTTGCAGCGCTCCAGGCGATCATCGAGGAGACGGTCACCGGCCTGGCCGAGACGGGGCGATGGCGCATTCACCCGGTCGGCGCGCTGGACCTCCTGCCTGACCGCACAGCCCGCATGCTCAAGCAGGCGGCTGAGTCGACGGCGGAAATCGACGGCATTCTCGTCAACGTCGCCGTGGGATACGGCGGTCGACGCGAGGTGGTCGACGCCGTCCGATCGCTCCTCACCGAGCACGCCAAGGAGGGCACCTCTGTCGAGGAGATCGCCCAGATGATCGATGTCGAGCACATCGCCGAGCACCTCTACACGCGCGGCCAGCCCGACCCGGACTTGGTCATCCGCACGTCGGGGGAGCAGCGCCTGTCAGGCTTCCTCCTCTGGCAGAGCGCGCACTCGGAGTTCTACTTCTGCGAGGCCTACTGGCCAGACTTCCGGCACGTGGACTTCCTCCGCGCCATGCGGGCCTACGCCGCCCGCCAGCGCCGCTACGGCGCCTAGCGCCCCCCGCCCGGACGATCGCTCCGTCTCACTCGCATCGAATTTCACATCTGGTTACCTGCGTCTCCGGCGTGTTGCGTCGCCCCACCTGATCGTCGGTCCTAGTGTCCGAGAAACGGGTCGGCACCCGGCCGGCCCGCCGGACACGGTGCGCCGTTCTCGTCCCGGGCACGACCGTCGGGCTCCGGCGCACGACGAGGAGAACTCGTGGCCGCTGCGCGTAGCCGCTCCCGCAAGCCCGCCGCCCGCACCTTCGTCATCGACACCTCGGTCCTGCTGTCGGACCCGCACGCTCTGCTGCGGTTTGACGAGCACGAGGTGGTCATTCCTGTCGTGGTGGTGACCGAACTCGAGGGCAAACGCACGCACCCCGAGCTGGGCTACTTCGCCCGTACGGCACTGCGGCTGCTCGACGATCTGCGGGTGAAGCACGGTCGGCTTGATGAGCCGATGGCCGTGGGGGAGTCAGGTGGCACGGTCCGCGTGGAGTTGAATCACGCTGACGCGTCGATCCTGCCGAGCGGATTCCAACTCGGCGATAACGACACGCGCATCCTTGCCGTCGCACGCAACCTCGCCGCCGATGGCCATGACGTCGTCCTCGTGAGCAAGGACCTGCCCATGCGGGTCAAGGCCTCGGCCGTCGGGCTTGCTGCCGAGGAGTATCGGGCCGAGCTCGTCGTCGAGTCGGGCTGGACCGGCATGGCCGAGATGGACGTGGCTGCCAGCACCCTCGATGGTCTGTACGACGAGACGATCATCGACCTCGACGCGGCCCGTGATCTGCCCTGCCACACCGGCCTGGTGCTTGTCTCCGACCGCGGCAGCGCCCTCGGGCGCGTGACCCCGGAGAAGCAGGTGCGCCTGGTGCGCGGTGACCGTGAGGCCTTCGGGCTCCACGGTCGCAGTGCCGAGCAGCGCATCGCCCTGGACCTCCTGCTCGATCCCGAGATCGGCATCGTGTCCCTGGGCGGACGCGCTGGCACCGGCAAGAGCGCCCTGGCGCTGTGTGCCGGACTCGAGGCTGTCCTCGAGCGCCGTCAGCATCGCAAGGTGGTGGTCTTCCGGCCCCTGTACGCCGTCGGTGGCCAGGACCTGGGCTACCTGCCCGGCACCGAGAACGAGAAGATGTCGCCCTGGGCTCAGGCCGTCTTCGACACTCTCGGCGCGGTCACGACCTCCGAGGTGGTCGAGGAGGTGCTCGATCGGGGCATGCTCGAGGTCCTGCCGCTGACCCACATCCGAGGGCGATCGCTCCATGACGCCTTCGTCATCGTCGATGAGGCTCAGTCGCTGGAGCGCAATGTCCTGCTCACCGTGCTGTCCCGGATCGGCCGTGACTCCCGGGTGGTCCTCACCCACGACGTCGCTCAGCGGGACAACCTGCGCGTGGGGCGCCACGACGGGGTCGTCGCGGTCGTCGAGAAGCTCAAGGGCCACCCCCTCTTCGCTCACGTCACGCTGACGCGATCGGAGCGCTCGCCCATCGCAGCCCTAGTCACGGAGATGCTCGAAGATCTCCCTGTGTGAACTAGATCACGCCCGTTCCCCCATGAAATCGCGACAAGAAGTCTGAATAGTCCGATTTAGGGCAGTGTTATCCACAGACTTTTCGTTACCTCGGCGTGACATTTGCCGATTCCTTAGGCACGGTAGTCCGGTGCTGATCGGTCAAAAGTCACGTCGCCTGGGTCTGTCCGGCGCGGCCCGCGGGGTTCTCGTGTCAGCGATGTCAGCGGCACTCCTCATCGCCCCCGTCGCTGTCGCGGCTTCGGCATCCCCCGCGTCGCCGACCGCGGACGAACTGCCTCCCAACGAGCGCGCCCCGCGGCCCGCCCCTCCGGAACTGCCCGAGAACGAGCGCGCCCCCCGCGTGCCCACCCCTCCGGATCTCGGCGATACCCCGTGGAACACCGAGGCCGGCCGCGACATGAAGGGCTACCGCCTGAGCACCTACACGGGGAAGTACTACGACCCGGCCCGCGAGCAGTACCGCATCTGTGTGATCCAGCGCGAGAGCGGGGGCAACTACGACGAGCCATCAGGTCCGTGGAGGGGTGCCTACCAATTCAGCGACAGCCTCGCGGCCGGCGCCTTGCGCGCCATGCGCTCGGAGATCATCGAGGTCTACGGCAATGCCGGTCGGCAGGCCCTCGACTCGCTCGAGGGCACGTATATCCACACGTGGCCCCGCTACTTCCAGGACGCGGCGTTCTGGACGACATTCAACATGGGAGCCGGGGCAAGCCATTGGTCTGGCGGCAATTGGTACTGCAATCCGGCGCGCAATGCCGAGAGTGGCTGGCCGAGTCCCAATCACTACCACTACTCGCCGATCGAGAGATCCAAGGCCGACAGGACTCAGGCCACGACCCGGTCGACTCCCGAGGCTAACCAGCGCCTCGCGCGCAGTTTCATCCGCACCGAGTACGGCTGGGGCAAGCGACAGTTCCGCGCACTCAAGGCGATGTGGTGGAAAGAGAGCAACTGGCGCCACGACGTGATCAATAACCACCCGAATGGCCCGTGGTACGGGCTCGGGCAGGTCAACGGCGGGTTCATCGCCAGCCGCGGCTACTCCATCAAGAACTACATGGCCTCGCCCCGAGCGCAGGTCGATGTCGGCGCGGCCTATATCAAGCAGCGCTATGGCTCGCCGGTGAAGGCATGGTCCTTCTGGCAGTCCAACGGCTGGTACTAGCCGGAGTCGGCGGGCGGTCCGATCTGGATCGTGCGCACCACGGGCCTGAGGGTCTCAGCGAAGAAGTCGTTGCCCTTGTCGTCGACCACGACGAAGGCCGGGAAGTCGACGACGTCGATCTTCCAGACCGCCTCCATGCCGAGTTCGGGGAAGTCGATGACCTCGACCGACTTGATGTTGTCCTGGGCCAAGATCGCGGCGGGGCCTCCGATTGAGCCGAGGTAAAAGCCGCCGTTCTCCTCGCACGCCTTGGTGACCGCGGGGCTGCGATTGCCCTTGGCGAGCATGACCATGGAGCCGCCGGCCTTCTGGAACTGGTCGACGTAGGCGTCCATGCGGCCGGCCGTCGTCGGACCGAATGATCCGGAGGGCAGGCCCTGGGGTGTTTTGGCCGGCCCGGCGTAGTAGACCGCGTGGTCGCGGAGGTAGTCCGGCATCGGCTCACCGCGGTCGAGCATGTCCTTGATCTTGGCGTGCGCAATGTCGCGCGCCACGACGAGCGGACCCGTCAGGGCGACGCGCGTCTTGACGGGCAACCGGGACAGTTGGGCACGAATGTCCGCCATGGGCTGATGGAGGTCGATGCGGACCACCTCGCTGTCATCGCCATGCTCGACATCGGGGAGGTACTGGGCGGGATCGGTCTCGAGTTGCTCGAGAAACGCGCCCTCGGGGGTGATCCGGGCCAGGGCCTGGCGATCGGCCGAGCACGACACCGCGATCGCGACCGGCAGGGATGCCCCGTGGCGCGGAAGGCGGATGACGCGAACATCGTGGCAGAAGTACTTGCCGCCGAACTGAGCCCCGATCCCGAAGCCCCGGGTGAGTTCGAGGACCTCGGTCTCCATCTCGAGATCGCGGAAGCCGTGCGCGTCCATGCTGCCGTGCACGGGGAGGGTGTCGAGGTAGCGGGCGCTCGCGAGCTTGGCGACTTTGAGCGCGTATTCGGCGCTCGTCCCGCCGACGACGATCGCCAGGTGGTACGGCGGGCAGGCAGCGGTGCCGATAGACCGCAGTGCAGCGTCGAGGAACTCCCGGAAGCGCGCGGGAGTGAGCAGGGCCTTGGTCTCCTGGAAGAGGAAGCTCTTGTTGGCTGATCCTCCGCCCTTGGCCATATAGAGGAACTCGTAGGAGAGCTCGTGCCCTGGCTTGGTGTCGGCGTAGATCTCGATCTGGGCCGGGAGGTTGGTCCCGGTGTTGCGCTCATCCCACATCGTCAGGGGTGCCATCTGCGAGTAGCGCAGATTCAGCGATGCATAGGCATCGAACACGCCGCGACTGATCGCCGCTTCATCGGGTCCGGGCGTGAGGATGTGCTGCCCCCGTTTGCCCACCACGATCGCCGTACCCGTGTCCTGGCACATGGGGAGGACGCCGCCCGCGGCGACGTTGGCGTTCTTGAGCAGATCAAGGGCGACGAACCGATCATTGGCGCTGGCTTCTGGATCGTCGAGGATGGAGCGGAGTTGCGCCAGGTGCCCTGGGCGGAGCAGGTGCGAGATGTCGTGGATCGCCTCGAAGGTGAGCAGGCGCAACACTTCGGGGTCGACGTGGAGGAATTGGCGTCCGCCGAGGTCGACGACCTCGATCCCTTCGCCCGTGATGAGGCGATATGGCGTTGCATCCGGACCGAGGGGCAGCGGATCCGCGTAGACGAACTCGGGCATGCCACCAGCCTAGGCGCTCGTCCTTCGGTAGGTTCGGCGCCGTGAGTCCCCCTGTCATCGCGGTGCTGGGCGAGCGCATCGTGGACTTCGTCCCCGGCGATGATCCCAGGGCCTATCGAGCGGTCGCCGGTGGTTCCCCCGCCAATGTGGCCCTGGGCGTCCGCCGCCTGGGAGGTGAGCCCGTCCTGCTGGGGCGCGCGGGGGACGACGGCCTCGCCGTCCTGCTTGACCAGGCGATCACGGACAACGGCCTCTCGACGGCGGCCCTCCTGCGACGCCAGGGCCCCAGCCTGCTCGCGGTGTGCACGCGAAACGATGACGGATCGGTGTCCTACTACTTCTATTTCCAGGGCAGCCCGGACCTGATGTGGGATGCAGACGATCTGTCCGAGGCCCTCGCCGCGGCCCGAGCCGCGGGCGCGACCGCGTGGCACACCGGATCGCTCGTGAGCTGGCTCGGCCCCGGCGTCGATGAGGTCCTCGCCGCATGGCGATCGGCGCGCGAGGCCGGTGACCTCACGCTGAGCTATGACCCCAACGCGCGCCCCGGCACCGTCCCGCGCGAGGCCATGCGCGCTCGGGTTGAGGACTTCGTCGCGCTCTCCGACCTGGTCAAGGTCAGTGATGAGGACATCGCATATCTCTACCCCGGTGAATCTGCCGCGACGGTGTGCGCCCGCTGGGCGACGGGGGGACCGTCGATAGTGGTCCTCACTCGTGGAGCCGATGGGCTTGCCGCGTGGCGCCCGAACAGGGACGTCGTCGACGTGCCGGGGCGACGCGTGCACGTGTCCGACACCGTGGGCGCAGGGGACACGGTGACTGCCGCCCTCCTTGTTGCCCTGGGCGACCTTGGGGCGCTAGGCCCCGGCGGGGACATCGGGGGTCTGTCGGACGCTGACGTTCGCAGCATGCTCGAGAGAGCGGCCGCGGCCGCATCGATCACGTGCTCGCGGGAGGGTGCGCAGCCGCCCACGCGGACGGAGGTCGACGCGGTGCTCGTGTCCTAGTCGGCGCTGCCGAAGTCGACGACGGCATACCTGCCCAGCTTGTCGAGCCGATGCTCGCTGGCGACCTCGCGGATGGTCCCGCTCTTGGAGCGCATGACGATCGAGTGAGTCTGAACGCCGTGGGAGGCGTAGTGGACACCCCGCAGGAGCTCCCCGTCGGTGATCCCCGTGGCACAGAAGAAGACGTTGTCACCGGTGACGAGGTCTTCGGTCGTGAGGACTCGGTCGAGGTCGTGGCCCGCGTCAATCGCTCGCTGGCGCTCCTCGTCGTCGCGTGGCCAGAGCTGGCCCTGGATAACTCCGCCCAGGCACTTGACGGCACAGGCGGTGATGATGCCCTCGGGCGTGCCTCCGATGCCCATGAGCAGGTCGACGCCGGTGCCTCGACGCATGGCCATGATTGCGCCAGCGACGTCGCCGTCGGCAATGAACTTGATGCGCGCTCCGGCCTCGCGGACTTCACGGACTAGATCGTCATGTCGCGGACGGTCGAGGATGCAGACGGTGAGGTCGGCGACCGACATGCCCTTGGCCTTGGCTACGTGGCGAAGATTATCACCGCACGGTGCCGTGATGTCGACGACATTCGCGGCCTCGGGGCCCGTGACGAGCTTGCGCATGTAGAAGACGGCGCTGGGGTCGTACATCGACCCGCGCTCCGAGACGGCGAGGACGGATATCGCGTTGGACATGCCCTTGGCGCACAGGGTCGTGCCATCGATGGGATCCACGGCGACATCGACCTGCGGGCCGCTGCCATCTCCGACCCGCTCTCCGTTGAAGAGCATGGGGGCGTCATCCTTCTCGCCTTCGCCGATGACAACGATGCCGTCCATCGAGACACTGCCGATGAGTTGACGCATGGCGTTGACGGCCGCGCCGTCGGCGCCGTTCTTGTCGCCCCGGCCAACCCACCTGGCGGCCGCCATCGACGCAGCCTCCGTGACCCGCACGAGCTCGAGGGCCAGATTGCGGTCGGGCGTCTCCATGGCGCTCATGCCTGACTCTCTCACGCGCACGGGCCGAGATGTGGCCGTGTCGGTCATCAGGGACGATGGTCAGGTGCCTCAGGAAGCCTCCGCCTCCCAGTCGGGCGATCTCCCCCCGGGCGAGCTTCGTCCGACAGGGCGACCCAATGCGCGCCTGCGCCAGACGGTGCGCGACATGGTCCTGTCACTTGTTGTCGTCCTGGGTGCGATCGGGATCATCCTGGCCATCACCTGGCGTCCGGCGCCTGATCCCGTCCGCGTCATCGATCCAGGACCCGTGCTGGCCCTGGCCAGGGCGCAAGCGCCCTATCCCGTCCTGTACCCCGCCGATCTCGACGATGGCTGGAGGCCGACCAGTGCACGCTGGGAGATCACCCCGACATCGACACCGGATCCGGCCTGGCACCTCGGACTGGTCACCCCCGATGAGGACTACGCACAGGTGGGGCAGACGGCCTCGGGGAACACCGCCTACGTGATGGAACAGGTAGGGCGTTCCGCTCCGACGGGTGAGTGGGACGGGTGGCAGCGATACGAGTTCTCCGACGAACGAGCGCTGATGCAGGTCACCGACGGGGTGACGATCATCGTGTCCGGGACGGCTCCATGGCAGACCCTGGAGTTCCTAGCCCAGCGCCTGAGCGCCAACGCGGTGCCGCCTCAATCTGGGGACTGATCTTCTTGAACTTCCCGGTTGTCAAGTGTTGCGGCCGCCCGCGCACCTTGACCACCAGAGCGTGAGAAGTCGGCGGCCGCGCACCTAATCCTCGTCCGACTGGGCAGCATCGAGGCGCGCCTGCGCGCCGGCGAGCCAGGACTCGCAGATGCGCGCGTACTCCTCGCCCCGCTCCCACAGGGACAGGGCTTCCTCGAGGGTTGCCTGCCCCGACTCCAGTGCGGCCACGACCTCCGCGAGGGCGGCGCGGGCCTCCTCGTATCCGATGGCGGGTTCGGACGGCGTGGTCATGGGCTCAGCGTAGATCCTGCACAGCGACGTCGAATGATCCGCGGGCGACGCGGGCATGCAGGGACTGGCCGGGTGCCACGTGCGCCGCGTCGCGCACAGCCTGGCCTTCCTCTGTCAGCAGGACGGCGTAGCCGCGATCAAGCGTCGCGGCGGGGGATAGCGCGAGCAGTCGTGCGCTGAGGTGCGTCACGTCGATTCGGCCCCGATCGAGTCGTTGATGGATCGATCGTCGCGATGCTGATGCCATCCGTGTCACTTCCTCTGCTTGTGAATGGACGGCGCGAGAGATCACATGGCGAAGCCGATCCTGTAGTTGCGCGATGCGCGCCCGCTCCTCAATGACGTCGGGGACGATGCGCTTCGCCGCATCGGTCGGCGTGGACGCGCGGAGATCCGCGACGAGATCCACGAGCGGCACGTCCTGTTCGTGACCGATGGCCGTGACGACGGGGGCCCGCGACGCGACCACCGCCCGGACAAGTCGCTCATTGCTGAAGGGAAGGAGATCCTCGACACTGCCGCCGCCGCGCGCGATCACGATGACGTCGATCCCGGGCTGGCCGTTGAGGTCGTCGAGCGCCTCGACGACTGCCCCCACGGCCGAGGCGCCCTGCACCGCGACCTCGCGAATCTCGAAGTCGACAGCGGGCCAGCGAAGACTGGCATTGACTGTCACGTCGCGGAGTGCTGCGCTGGCCCGCCCCGAGATGAGCCCGATCCGCCGGGGCAGGAATGGCAGAGGACGCTTGCGTTCGGCCGCGAAGAGGCCCTCCGCTTGGAACAGGGCTCGCAGTCGTTCGAGCTCCTCGAGCAGGGCTCCCCTGCCGACGGGACGGATTTCGTGAGCCCGGATCTGGAGTTGGCCGCGCATCGCGTAGAACTCCGGCCGCCCGTAGACGATGACCCGCTGGCCCTCGGCGAGGGGAGGGGCAACCGTGCCCACGACGTTGACCTCGGCAACCACGCTCAAAGAGATGTCGGCATCGGTGTCGCGCAGGGTCACGAAGACGGTGCGCAGGCCGGGGCGTCGGGAGATCTGCGCGACCTGGCCTTCGATCCAGATGCCTCCGAGGCGTGCGATCCACTCGCCGAGGAGGTTCGAGACCGTGCGTACCGGCGCCGGCGACTCGGGTGACGTCTCCAGGGCCATAGGGGCAGGCTACGGCCTCGGGTGCCGCTTCGGCCGTGGCGCCTTACGATGGATCTATGTCCGGAAGGGTCCTCCTCGCAGCTCCGCGCGGCTACTGTGCAGGAGTCGATCGTGCGGTCGTGACCGTGGAGAAGGCCCTGGACCTGTACGGCCCGCCCGTCTACGTGCGCAAGCAGATCGTGCACAACAAGTACGTCGTCCATCGCCTCGAGGAGCGCGGGGCGGTCTTCGTCGAGGAACTCGACGAGGTGCCCGAGGGCTCGACGGTGGTCTTCTCCGCACATGGCGTCGCCCCGTCTGTTCACGCCGAGGCGGCAGACCGCGACCTGAAGACCATCGATGCGACCTGTCCCCTCGTGACCAAGGTCCACTCGGAGGCGAGGCGCTTCGCATCCGAGGGCATGCAGATCCTGCTCATCGGGCACGAGGGTCACGAAGAGGTCGTGGGGACGATGGGCGAGGCGCCCGACGCCATGACCCTGGTCGAGTCCCCTGACGACGTCGACAGCGTCGAGGTCGATCCCGAGCGTCCGCTGGTCTGGCTCTCGCAGACCACGCTGTCGGTCGACGAGACCATCGAGACCGTCGACCTGCTCAAGGCGCGCTTCCCCCTGCTCCAAAGTCCGCCGAGTGACGACATCTGCTACGCGACACAGAATCGCCAACTCGCCGTCAAGCAGATCGCACCGGAGTGTGATCTGCTCATCGTCGTGGGCTCGGGCAACTCCTCCAACAGCGTTCGTCTAGTCGAAGTCGGGCTCGAGGCGGGCGCGCGATCTGCCTATCGGGTCGACGGTGTCAACGAACTCGATGAGGACTGGCTGCGCGATGCGTCCACCGTGGGCGTGACCTCAGGTGCCTCCGTGCCCGAGGTGCTGGTCGACGGAGTGCTCGCGTGGCTCGCGGAGCGCGGGTTCGCCGACGTCGAGGAAGTGGCCAGCGCAGAGGAGACACTCGTCTTCGCGCTCCCGCCCGAACTTCGCCGCGACCTCAAGGCCGCGGGTCAGGCCTAGCCCTCGCTCGACGGGGCCGAGCGTCGGCGCCGCACGAGAACGATCACCAGAGCCACGATGGTGGATCCGAATACCCATGCTGCGTTGGCACCGAGGGTCGAGACGATCATGAACGCCTCCTGGACGAGCAGGCCACCTGTCGTTGGCAGGGTCAGCTGCCCCGCGGTGATCGTCGCGACGAAGAAGGCCAGCGGCGGTGCGATGACCGCGATGATGGCGTCCTGACGACGGACGACGAGGGCGCCGTAGATGCTCGCCGCCAGGAGCGACACACCCGTCAGCCAGCCGAGTTGCGTGCGTCCGACGACGAGGGCGTCGGCGAAACCCATCACCACCGTGACGCCGATGACGACGAGCCAGACTCCGCTGGCGCGCATCCCGGGAGCAGCGTGCGCGCGGCGCCCAGCGGGCAGGCCCTGGGCACCATCGGATTCGATGGGTGTGTCGGTGGGGTCGGGACGAGGGGCCACCTCCGCGTACTCCAGCGAGGGGTCGTGGTCGACCGACGCCAGCGGGACAGGGCTGGGAGCCGAGGGCGTCGCAGCAGCAGCGGCGGCAGGCGTCACCGTGACAGGCGGGCCTGACGTGCTCGGGGACACGGGGCTCGACGATCCGCCCAGGGTGACGGTGCGCAGCCCCACGGCTTGATCCAGCGTGAGCGCCGGCACAGCCGCGTCGGCCGCATCTCCCTCGGCCCGCAAGGACCGGAAGAGTCGCCCGGTGCTGGCAGCAGACTCGCTCACGGCCCCAGGCTACGGCAGGCCCACCGCCTGCTGCTCGGAGCCGAGCCGCGAAGGTGCGGCCGAGTCGCGAGTGCGTTGCGTGATGGGAGTGGGCTCGGCGATGGCACCCTCGCCGATGCCGTGGTCGCCGAGACGACGAGCGGTGACCAGGACGCGACCGTCGAAGGATCCGACCATGCGGTTGTAGTGGCTCACGGCGGCATCGAGCGAGGAGCCCATCTTGCGCATGTGGTCGGCGAACGTGCCGAGGCGTTCGTGGAGCTCGCGCCCGAGCCGGTGGATCTCGCGTGCGTTGTCAGCGATGGCCTCCTGACGCCACACGTGCGACACGGTGCGCAGCAGGGCAAGCAGCGTGGTCGGCGTGGCGACGATGACATTGCGGGCGAACGCCCTGTCGAGAAGCGCCGGATCCTCGCGAAGCGCGACCCCGAGCATCGACTCGGCTGGAAGGAACATCACGACGGCATCGACGGAGTCGTCGTACTGGCGCCAGTAGTCCTTGGCGCCGAGTCGATCGGCATGAGCCGACACATCGCGTGCATGCTGCGTGAAGAGAGTCGCTCGCGCGTGAGGGTCATCCTGTGCCTCGGCCTCGAGAAGGGCACCCAGGGGAACCTTGGCATCGACGATGATCCGTCGACCGGCCGCGAGATCGATGACCATGTCCGGACGCTGGATCCCGCTGTCGCTCGTCCGCACGTCCTGCTCGATGAAGTGCACTCGATCGATGAGCCCTGAGGCCTCGACGAGGCGCCGGAGCTGCGCCTCGCCCCATCGTCCGCGCACGTCGGCGCGTCCTAGCGCCGCTGCGAGTTGGCTGGTCTCACGGCGCAGACCCTGCGCCGTGGACTCGACGTAGCGCAACTGCTCGCCGATCTCGCTGCGCAGGCCCGCTTGGTCGCTGCGTCGGAGCGCCTCGGCCTCCTCAAGGCGGCGGCCGAGTTTGTCGAGAGCGTCGACAACGCCGTCAAGCTGGGAGGGCGCCGTGGCGATGCGTGCGCGTCGGCGGCCCAGGAGAACGCCCGCGGTGACGGAGAACACGGCGACGATGAGGCAGGCCACGAGAAGGGTCATCCAGTCCATGCGCTCACGGTGACACGGGGGTCCGACACCGCTCCCTGGCGCAGGGCCAGGCCCGCCTAGGATCGGGCCACTATGGCACTCACCATTGGCATCGTCGGACTCCCCAATGTCGGCAAGTCCACGCTCTTCAATGCCCTTACGGAGAACGACGTGCTCGCGGCGAACTATCCCTTCGCCACCATCGAGCCCAACACCGGCGTCGTCGAGGTGCCCGACCCGCGGCTCGGCGTACTCGCTCAGATCTTCGGCTCCGAGCGGATCCTCCCGGCGACGGTGACCTTCGTCGACATCGCCGGCATCGTCAAAGGGGCCAGCGAAGGCGCAGGCCTGGGCAATCAGTTCCTGGCCAATATCCGCGAGTCCGATGCCATCTGCCAGGTCCTGCGCGCCTTCGAGGATGACGACGTTGTGCACGTCGAAGGTCGTGTCGATCCTGCCGAGGACCTGGCGACCATTAACACCGAACTCATCCTCGCTGACCTGCAGACGCTCGAGAAGGCGATCCCGCGCCTGCAGAAGGAGGCACGCCTCAACAAGGATCGGGCTGAGACGCTCGCCACGGCGGAGAAGGCGCAGGAGATTCTCAACGCCGGCACGACGATCTTCGCTTCGGGTCTCGACGCTATGCCGATCCGCGAACTCTTCCTGCTCACGGCTAAGCCCTTCCTGTACGTCGTCAACGCCGACGAGTCGCAGCTGTCGGACCCGTCGTTCCGCCAGAAGATGCGGGACCTGCTCGCTCCCGCCGAGGTGGTCTTCCTCGACGCCAAGATCGAGTCCGAGCTCGTCGGGCTCGACCATGCCGAGGCGCTGGAGCTGCTGCAGTCCATCGGACAGGACGAGTCGGGGCTCGATGCGCTCGCTCGCGTCGGCTTCGACACCCTCGGCCTGCAGACCTATCTCACGGCCGGGCCCAAGGAGGCGCGCGCCTGGACGATCCGCAAGAGCTCCACGGCTCCAGAGGCCGCGGGCGTGATCCACACTGACTTCCAGAAGGGCTTCATCAAGGCCGAGATCGTGTCCTTCGATGATCTTGTCGATGCTGGCACGATGGTTGAGGCGAAGTCCCGCGGCAAGGTCCGCATGGAGGGCAAGGACTACGTCATGCAGGACGGTGACGTCGTCGAATTCCGCTTCAACGTCTAGGCCAGGGAGAGCGCTATGGCCGACAAGGTCACGGGTCCCGCGTCGTACTTCCCGTCGATCGAGAAGAAGTACGGCCAACCGATTTCCTCGTGGATGGAGCGGCTCGACGCGGTGAAGGACGCCAAGCACATGGAGCAGGTGGCCTACCTCAAGGAGATGGGCATGGGTCACGGTCACGCCAATGCGATCGTGGCGGTCTACCGCCGGGACAATTCACTCTGAACCAGGGGCCCGATGATCATCTGCCAGTTCATCTTCCAGCCCGGGCAGTACGACGACGACTTCCATCGCCTGGACGGTCAGATTGACACGTTCGCGAGGTCGCTGCCGGGCTTCCGTGCGACCGAGACCTGGCAGTCCGCCGACGGCGCAGTCGTCAATGCGACGTACTACTTCGACGACATGGCGTCGGTACGCCAGCTCGCGCAGTTCCCGCAGCACCTCGAGGCCAAAGGGCAGTATCAGCGCTGGTACGACGGCTACCAGATCGTGGTGAGCGAGCTGACGGCCTCGTACGGGGACGGCCGCCTGCCGCACGTGACGCAGGTAGACACGTGAGGGCCCGTAGGCAGTCATGGCAGGATCGCGACCATGAGCGATGACTACTCGGCCCTCGCCTACTCAGTCGAGCGCACCTATCCGGTCGACGTCGACCGCATGTGGCGCGCGTGGACTGATGCCGCGGAACTCGAGCAGTGGTACGCGCCCACCGATCTCAGCGTTGTCCCGGGCTCGGTCGTCTCCGATCCTGTGATCGGGGGTCGCTGGGCGGTCGCGGTCGATGCGACGGCGTACGGGCACATCGCGTACTTCTGGGGACGCTATGACGACGTCTCCCCGCAGTCGCGCCTCATCCACTCACTCAGCTACTCGCAGGATGAGGCCGACTTCGTCGCCCACGACGATGATGCGCCGTACCACGACATCGTCGTCGACATGGAGCCGCGCGACGGGGGCACGTGGGTGCGCTTCGCGCAGTACGGCGATATGCCCGCGGATCAGGCCGCGATGGCCCAGGCCGGCATGGAGAGCTACTTCGACTCCCTCGGCGCACATCTGCACACCTGATCGTGCACGTCCTCCGCCCGTTATCGACGCTAACGACGCCGCTAACGTCGCTCACCGGCGGAGAGCGTGCCGCGCGGTGCTAAGCCCTCCGCGCGGAGTTCGAGCGAGGCCAGCTCGGTGATGACCGCCTGATCGCCGCGGCGCCACGCTCCCGCGGGGTCATCGCTGATGCGGGCCAGCAAGTGCAGCGGCTGACGCGCCATGGCCCGCAGCGCGAAGAGATCGAGGTCATCGGTCGAGTCAAGGAATCGCCGAGCCGCGGTGGCGCGGCGAATGAAGGCGACGCGGATCGGCACCCAGAGCATCGCCCACGAGGCTATGCCGAGCACGGCGAGCGCGATCGCGAGGAAGCGGGCGAGCATCGACACGGCATCCGCGGACGCTTGTCCCGCCTCGGCGATGGACACCGATGCGCTGCTCATCCCGTCGAAGGGTGATTGCAGTGTCCCTCCGATGAGGGGTACGCCGGCCAGCGCCTCTCCGGCACTCGCGAATCGATCAGACATGTCGGTCGCACTGTCGGCAACCGCGAGCCCGGGGGTCGCAAGATTCATCATCAGGTCGTATAGGCGCAGCGCGATCCAGATCCATAGGGCGCTCCACAGCACCAGCCACGCATCGCCGAGGAGTTGGCGCGCGCGCCGCGCGGGGATCTCCGAGTACCAGGTCATGTGAACTCCCTCATTCGCACTGCGCCCACCGTAGGCTCCCAGCGTGGACGAGTCCTCGGCAAGGACATGACCGTCGTCGTCGCGGCGGCCATCGAACGCGACGGTCGCTACCTCGCAGCTCGGCGCACGAAACCCGACTGGGCTGCTGGTCGATGGGAATTCCCTGGTGGCAAGGTCGAGCATGGTGAGAGTGACGACCAGGCACTCATCCGCGAGATCCGCGAGGAGCTCGGCATCGCGATAGTCGTGGGAGAGCGCGTGCCGGGGGAGTGGCCGCTGCACGACGATCTCGTACTCCACCTGTACGTCGCCGCCCTTGCCGACGGTGAGCCGCAACCCCTCGACCATCACGATGAACTCCGGTGGCTGGCACCGAAGGACTTCGACGCAGTCGACTGGCTGGAGTCCGATCTCGATGCCGTCGCGAGGCTGCGTGAGATGACCACGTAGGGTCACCCGGTGACTGCAACCCGCTCCGACCTTCGCAATGTCGCCATCGTCGCTCACGTCGACCATGGCAAGACCACCCTCGTCGACGCCATGCTCTGGCAGTCCGGTGCCTTCCGCGCCAACCAGGATGTCGACGACCGGGTCATGGACTCGATGGATCTCGAGCGCGAGAAGGGCATCACGATCCTGGCCAAGAACACCTCGGTGAGGTACGCCGGACCGGCGGCTCCCGAGGGTGGCGTGACCTTCAACATCATCGACACCCCCGGACACGCGGACTTCGGCGGCGAAGTTGAGCGCGGACTGGAGATGGTGGACGGCGTTGTCCTGCTCGTCGACGCCTCCGAGGGTCCGTTGCCGCAGACTCGCTTCGTCCTGCGGAAGGCGCTGGCGAAGAGGCTCCCCGTCGTCCTCGTCATCAACAAGGTCGACCGCACAGACGCGCGCATCGCTGAGGTGGTCGACGAGGCCTACGAGCTCTTCCTCGACCTCGATGCGACAGACGAGCAGATTGACTTCCCCATCGTCTACACCAGCGCCAAGGCTGGTCGCGCGTCCCGTGAGCGGCCCGACGACGGCGGAATGCCAGCGGAGGACAGCCTGGAGCCGCTCTTCGCGACTCTCATCGAGGCGATCCCGGCTCCGTCGTACGACGAGAACGCGCCCCTGCAGGCGCATGTCACCAACCTCGACGCCTCGCCCTACCTTGGCCGTCTCGCGCTGTGCCGCGTGCACCAGGGCACGATCCGCAAGGGCCAGCAGGTCGCATGGATGAAGGCTGACGGATCTGTTGAGCGGGCGAAGGTCGTCGAGTTGCTCATGACCGAGGCCCTCGATCGTGTGCCAGTGGACAGCGCGGGCCCCGGCGACATCATCGCTGTGGCCGGCATCCCCGAGATCACGATCGGGGACACCCTCGCCGACCCAGAGAATCCGATCGCGCTACCCGTCATCACCGTCGATGAGCCGTCGATCTCGATGACGATCGGCATCAACACCTCGCCCCTGGCCGGGCGCAGCGGCGGCACCAAGCTCACCGCCAGCATGGTGAAGTCTCGTCTGGATCAGGAGCTCATCGGCAATGTCTCGATCCGAGTCCTGCCGACCGAGCGACCGGACACCTGGGAGGTGCAGGGCCGCGGCGAGCTGCAGCTCGCAATCCTCGTGGAGATGATGAAGCGGGAGGGCTTCGAACTCACCGTCGGCAAGCCGCAGGTGGTGACGCGCATGATCGACGGCAAGCTCCACGAGCCGATGGAGCGGCTGTCCGTGGACATCCCCGAGGACTACCTCGGCGTCGTGACTCAGCTGATGGCCCTTCGCAAGGGCCGCATGGAGCAGATGGTCAATCACGGCACGGGATGGGTGCGCATGGACTATCTCGTGCCCGCGCGAGGACTCATCGGATTCCGCACAGAGTTCCTCACCGAGACGCGGGGCACGGGACTGCTCCACCATGTGTTCGACCGCTATGAGCCCTGGCACGGCGAATTGCGCACACGTCCGTCCGGTTCGCTCGTCGCGGACCGCACCGGACCTACCACAGGTTTTGCCCTCGCCAACCTCCAGGAGCGCGGCACGATGTTCGTCGGGCCCGGCACGGATGTCTACGAGGGCATGATCGTGGGCGAGAACTCCCGATCGGATGACCTCGACGTCAACCCGACGAAGGAGAAGAAGCTCACCAACATGCGCCAGTCGTCGGGCGATGTCCTCGTCCCGCTGATCCCGCACAAGCAGCTGTCGCTCGAGCAGGCGCTGGAGTTCTGCCGCGAGGACGAATGCGTCGAGGTCACCCCCAGCGCCGTACGAATCCGCAAGGTCCAGTTGGCCGCGACCGACCGGGCCAAGGCGCGCTCGCGCTCGAAGTAGGCGTTATACACAGGGACCTTGGTCCCGCTCGGGGGAGCCGGCCTCGTGCTCGCACATTTCGATCAGGTCACGTTCGCGCCTTTAGGCGGTAACCGCCCTGTCAGAGGCCCTTGCGGGCGTACTGTCGCCCCCGGTGGCCCGGACGGCCAAGACATGGAGGCAGGGACGTGACGGTGACGGTCGCTGAGGCGACGACCGCCCCGGAGGAGATCAAGGGGCGTTCGCTCACGCAGATCGCGTGGGGGCGGCTGCGTCGTGACAAGACCTTCATCGCCTCGGCGATCATCCTCGCGATCATCGTGCTCGTCGCGATCTTCGCGCCGGTCATTACTGGCTGGATGGGCATCGATCCCTATTCGCTCGACAAGACCGCGATCGATCCCGCAGGCGGCAAGCCGGTAGGACCGTGGGGAGGCGCGAGCCTCGAGCATCCGCTCGGAGTCGAATGGGGCACGGGGCGCGACATCCTGGCGCGCTTGCTCTACGGCCTGCGCATCTCGCTGCTCATCGCCTTCGCGGCCACGATCCTCGTCGTCATCCTCGGGACGCTCTTCGGCATCATCTCCGGCTACGCGCGCGGCTTCACCGATGCCGCGATCGGCCGATTCATGGACCTGATCCTCGCCTTCCCCTTCCTCCTCATCATCCTGGCGCTGTCGGGAGCCATGACACAGCGCCTCACCGCCCTCGGCGTACCAGAGGGCAATGCGTCGCGCATCACGTATCTCATCCTCGTGCTCGGCATCTTCGGCTGGCCCTATCTCGCTCGCATCGTGCGCGGTGAGGTCCTGAGCCTGCGCGAGCGAGAGTTCGTCGAGGCCGCGATCGCCATGGGGGCGAGCACGCCGCGCATCCTCTTCCGAGAGATCCTGCCCAACCTCTGGGCGCCGATCCTCGTCTACGCGACGCTGCTCCTGCCGGTCTACATCGCCACCGAGGCAGTGCTGTCCTTCCTCGGCGTCGGCGTTCTCCCGCCGGAGCCATCCTTCGGCGCCATGCTCTCGGAGAGCGTGCAGTTCTTCCAGCTCGTTCCGAGCTACCTCTTCATCCCGGGCACACTGCTCGTCATCGTGGTCGTCTCCTTCAATCTGGCTGGCGACTCGGTGCGCGACGCGCTCGATCCGAAGGCGGCGAAGTGACGCCGCCCACAAGTCTCCCGTCCGACACCGAGCGGCTCGCACGCGAGCCGTGGGAGGAAGGTCGCCGTTGGCGACCGGCGGTGCAGTGAAGGAGGAAACATGGTGAAGTCGAAGGCCACTCTCGCGATTGGTGTCGCGGCGGGTGCGCTGATTCTCGCCGCATGTAGCGGCGGGTCATCGGATGGGGGAGGCTCGTCCGCTCCCGCGGGTGAGGGTCAGCCGGGCGGCACCCTCACAATCCTGTCCCCGGCCGAGCAGATCCTTTCGCTCGACCCGCAGGTCATCTACACAGGTGAGGATCTCGCCTTCGCGGGCGCGACCATCATGCGCTCACTGACCGCCTACCAGGTCGCTCCGGGCGATGCCG
>JBMTDJ010000018.1:0-33788 GCA_049431945.1 Candidatus Nanopelagicales bacterium
ACTACCGCTTCACCGCGCGCATGGAGGAGTACCTCGATGCCATCGCCAACGGCGATTCCGAGCGCGGCGCGCAGTTGGAAACCTTCTGGCGTGGAGGTGACACCGACACCGGCCCCTTCCGCGGGGTGCTTGACCTCACCACCGACCTCGGCGCGATCGATGCGCGCATGCTGTCGACCTTCCCGATCGAGGGCACGGACGCTGTCGTGCGTGTCGGTCGCTACGGCGCCTTCGTCGAGCGCGGCGAGGAGCGTGCCTCGATCCCGGAAGATCTCGCTCCCGATGAGCTCACCGCGGAGAAGGCTGAGGAATTGCTGGCGCAGCCCTCCGGCGAGCGCGAGCTGGGCGTCGATCCTGAGACGGGGCTGGCCATCATTGCCCGCGCCGGTCGCTACGGCCCCTATGTCTCCGAGGTCCTGCCCGAGGATTCACCCAAGTCGGCGAAGCCGCGCACCGGATCGCTGCTGAAGTCGATGTCGCTCGACACCGTCACGCTGGAGGACGCCCTGCGTCTCATCTCGCTGCCGCGCGTGGTGGGGGTGGACCCTGTCGATGGCGTCGAGATCACGGCGCAGAACGGCCGCTACGGCCCTTACCTGATGAAGGCGAAGGACTCACGCTCGCTTCCCACCGAGGAGTCGATCTTCACCGTGACTCTCGAGGAGGCACTCGCGCTGTATGCGCAGCCCAAGCAGCGTCGTGGGGCTGCGTCTGCCCCTCCGTTGAAGGAACTCGGCAACGACCCTGTGTCGGGCAAGCCGGTCGTTCTCAAGGAGGGTCGCTTCGGCCCGTATGTCACCGACGGCGAGACCAACGCCTCCTTGCGTCGCGATGATGACCCGGAGACCATCGATCAGGCACGGGCCTACGAGTTGCTCGCCGATCGTCGGGCCCGCGGTCCGGTGAAGCGCACGGCCAAGAGGGCGACCAAGAAGGCCCCGGCCAAGAAGGCGGCGAAGAAGGCGACGGCCAAGAAGGCGGCCAAGAAGGCCCCGGCCAAGAAGGCGACAGCCAAAAAGGCGGCAAAGAAGCCGGACCTCACCACCGCTGCCCTCATGGCGCAGCCGGTCGAGGCGTAGGCCCGCGCAGGCCCGCGTAGGCTCCCGGGGCATGACCGCTGCCCGCTTCATCGTCTTCGAGGGCGGTGAGGGTGCGGGCAAGTCGACCCAGTCCCGCGCTCTCGCCGACTATCTCGAGGCCCGTGGTCATCGGGTACGCCGTACGCGTGAGCCAGGTGGCACGCCGGCTGCCGAGGCGATCCGGTCGGTGCTGCTCGATCCGGCTAACACGGGGCTCGACGATCGGGCCGAGGCGTTGCTCTTCGCCGCGGCTCGGGGTGATCATGCCGCTCGGGTGATCAGACCGGCACTCGCCGCGGGCGACATTGTCATCAGCGACCGCTACCTTGATTCGTCGGTCGCCTACCAGGGAGTGGCCCGCGACCTCGGTGCCGAGCGCGTCGCTGATCTGAGCCTGTGGGCTACCGGCGGTCTCGTGCCCGACCTCACGATCGTGCTCGATGTCGACCCCAGCGTGGGGTTGGCCCGTCTCATCGGCCCGGACCGACTGGAGGCCGAGCCGGTCGAATGGCACCAACGTGTGCGCCAGGCGTTCCTCGACATCGCCGCGGCTCAGCCGGATCGTTACCTCGTGCTCGATGGTTCGCGTCCCGTCGAGGATCTCGCCGTGGAGATCGCGACCGTCGTGAGCGACCTGGTCGGTGATCCCTGATGACCGTGTGGGATTCGCTCATCGGCCAGGACGCCATCGTCGACGAACTGGCGCATGCCGTGAGCGACCCTGACGCCATGACACACGCGTGGCTCATCACAGGGCCGCCCGGATCCGGACGGTCGACCGCGGCAGCGGCCTTCGCCGCAGCACTGCAGTGCCCCGATGGGGGGTGCGGCGTGTGCTCGGTCTGCCAGGCGGCTCGAGCAGGCTCGCACCCCGACGTCGACCTCGTCCGGTCCGAGACCCTGAGCTACGGGGTGGATGACGCCGAGGAACTCATCAGGAGGGCATCTGTCGTACCCGCTGATGCTCCCTGGCACATCGTCGTCATCGAGGATGGGGATCGTCTGACGCCCGAGGCGGCCAACATGCTGCTCAAGGTGGTCGAGGAGCCGCCGCCGCATCTCGTCTGGTTGCTGTGCGCCCCGAGCCCTGAGGACGTGCTGCCGACGATCCGGTCCCGCACGCGTGGGGTACACCTACGCACTCCGTCCACCGGCGAGGTGGCCGAGGCGCTGCACGATCGGTACGGCGTGGACCCAGCGATGGCGGCCTTCGCGGCGCGTGCTTCGCAGGGGCACATCGGACGTGCGCGTGCTCTCGCGACGGACGATGAGGCACGACGGCGCCGCCAGGATGTGCTGCGTATCCCCGGAGGCCTGCGCGATCTCGCATCGTGCTTCGCGGCCGCGGAGCAACTCTTGGCCATGGCGACCGAGGACGCGGCAAGCATCACGGATGAGTTGGACGCGACGGAGGAGGAGTCGCTGCTGCGCGCCTACGGATCCGGTGCTGAAGGCCTCACCAAGGCGCGCTTCGACAAGATGTCGGAACGTGCCCTCAAGGACCTTCGCAAGATGCAGGCCAGTCGTCGCAAACGAGCTGTGCGCGACCAACTTGACCGTGCGCTCGTGGATCTCACCACCTACTACCGAGACGTACTCGTGCTGCAACTCGATGCCGGTGTCCCCTTGGTCAATGACGAGATGCGAACGCAGATCGGCCAGGAGGCAAGCGCCTCCACGGCAACGGACACGGCGCGGCGGCTGGAGGCGATCGAGAGGGGTCGACTGGCCGTGCAGGCCAACGGTGGCCTGCCGCTGGTGCTCGAGGGAATGTTCGTAGAAGTGAAGGACCCTCTCGTTCGCGTGCGCTAGCCGCCGGCGGCGCGCTCGAGGCCATGGGCGTACGCCGCGAGCCCCTCGAGTGCGGGAGCGAGCACGTCATCGGTGCCCCGCGCGACATCAGGTGCTGCGAGCATCGTGGCGGAGGCGGCGATGATGCGCTCGTACGTCGTGCAGCCGGTAGTGAGACGTTCGCGCACCTCCACGGCGGCGGCCGTCGCAGCAGCCTCGGCGTCGGTTCCCGCCATGTCGCGTCGAATGCTGTGCAAGATGACCAGCCGATCCACGAGCGCGTGAAGCTGGGGCGCCGCTTCGAGATCCGCCGCCCGCAGGTCCTGAGCTGCCCCGGGGTGGAGGCGCTCAATCGCAGGGATCACCTGGGCGAGTTGGACTCGGAGCGCGGTGAGGCGCTGTGCCTGCTCCGCCCCGATCGCGTCAGGTGGGATGGCGATGGTGGGCAGGGGCACGACATCGACTCGCGGTGGTGGGGGCATCTCCCGACGCTGGCGTCGGGCCACCCCCGTCACGACCCCACCGGCCGCGGCAAGCGCCACCCAGATCCACGCAGGACCGTAGACACCGGCCGAGGCCGTCGTGCTCTCGATCACGATGTCGAGGACTCCGAGCGTTCCCGCGACGCCGGCGACGACCACGCCACCCGTGGCTTCGTTGGAGAGGCGTCGCTCCTTGCGCTGGTGGCGGCGCAGCGCTCGCTGCTGCTCGGCTAGACGGCGGCCCTGCTCGATCTGCAAGGCCCTCGCTTGAGCGCTTGGTCGCTGGGCTCGCGCCTGACGCCACGCATCGACCACATCCATGCCGCGGGCGATGCTGCTCTGCACCACCCGGGCGAACTGGTCGCGGTCGCTGGCCATGCGCCCACGTTACGCCGCGACCGGGCCCGACGGCTCGGTGGAGCCGCCCCTACGGTGCTGGCTGGGCCCAGGTCGCGGCCATCCCCACGTGGCATCCACGGGTGAGTCGCACGTAGCCTCCGGGAGTGCGAGGTCTGCGGTCGGGAATGTTCTGGGCGTCGCTGGCTGCTGTCGCCCTGGTCGCTTGCGTTCCTGCCGTCGTCGATCGCGAGCCCGAGCCGTCGATATCGCAGACGCCTCCGGTAGCCGATCTCGCGCGCTTCTACGAGCAGCGTCTGGATTGGGTTCCCTGCGATGATGCCGAGTGCGCCTCACTCCAGGTGCCTGTCGATTACTCCGAGCCCGATGGTGCGACCGTGGACCTCGCCCTGCTGAGGGTCCCTGCCGGCGATGGATCCCGCGGTGCGCTCGTTGTCAATCCAGGTGGCCCGGGTTCGAGTGGCGTGGATTACGCGCGGGCCGCAAGGATCATCGCCAGCGACGCCGTCAGGGACTCCTACGACATCGTCGGCTTCGATCCGCGAGGAGTGGGTCGTTCGTCACCGGTGGAGTGTGCGAGCGATGCGGACTTCGACCGGCTCATCGCTATCGATGCCACTCCTGACACACCCGCCGAGGTGACCGAACTCCTCAGCACAGGCTCAGTGCTTGGATGCTCGGCGCCGACGGAGGGTCTGATCGAGCATCTCTCCACTCTCGACTCCGCTCGCGACCTTGATGTACTGCGGGCCGCGCTGGGTGAATCCCGACTTGACTACCTCGGCGTCTCGTACGGCACGCACCTCGGCGCGACGTATGCCGCGATCTTCCCCGATCGCGTCGGTCGCTTCGTGCTCGACGGTCCCCTCCCTGCCGACCTCGATGCTGAGGAGCTCGCGCTCGGCCAGGCGCTGGGATTCGAGGATTCCCTGCGCCGATTCGTCGACTACTGCCAGCGAGATGCCGAGTGCCCCCTGGGCGGGCCCGACATCGACACCGGCATGCAGCGCCTGCGCGCCCTGCTCAACTCGCTCGATGCCGCTCCGGCTCCCACGAGTGACGCCGATCGACCGATGACCGAGGCCACCGCGACCTACGCCATCCTCATGTCCCTCTACCGAGTCAGCGATCGTCCACTGCTGCGCGACGCCCTGGCGTCGCTTGCCGTTGGCGACGGCACCCCGCTCATGCGGATGCTCGATGAGCGGATCGGACGCACAACCGACGGCGCCTACAGGGACAACGCACTGGACGCGTTCTATGCGGTGTCATGCCGTGACCGCGCCGCACCCTCGGACATCGATGCGTCCGTGGCCCGACTATCCGCGGCGGCACCCTTCCTCGGTGAGTACCTCGCCTGGGGAAATCTGCCGTGCGCGGGAATCTCCCCAACGGGTGGCCCGGTGACGGCCCCGGACGCGCCCGCGGTCCTCGTGGTGGCCACGACGCACGACCCGGCGACGCCGCTCGCGTGGGCCGAGCCATTCGCTGGCCAGTTCGCCGAGGCAGTGGTCATCGTCCGAGATGGCGACGGGCACACGGGATATCGCGAAGGTTCCGAGTGCATCGATGCTGCCGTCGACGCCTTCTTCCTCGACGGCGTACTTCCCGTCGCTGGAATCATCTGCGACTAGGGTGACGGTCATGTCCATGTCGACCGCGTCGATCGCCCCTGCCATCGACCTGCGCTCAGACACGGTGACCCACCCCACACCGACGATGCGCGAGGCAATGGCGCACGCACCTGTTGGCGACGACGTCTTCGGAGATGACCCGACGATCCATGAACTCGAAAGCCGCGCCGCCGAACTCCTCGGCAAGGAGGCCGCACTCTTCGTTCCCTCCGGCACGATGGGCAATCTCGTCAGTGTGATGGCGCACGTGCCGCGCGGCGGAGAGATCATTGCACCGGCTGAGTCGCACATCTTCAACGACGAGGCGGCAAACTATGCCGTGGTCGCCGGTGCAGGGCTGCGACCGATCGCCGAGACTCCCGACGGCGAGATGCCGGTCGAGTCTGTGGCTGACGCCATCCAGGATGCCGAGGACCCGCACTGCCCGATCACGAGCCTGGTCGTCGTCGAGAACTGCCACGCGCACACGATGAGCCGGCCCATCACGCCCGACTACATGGCGAGATTGCGTGCCGCTCTTCCTGCGGATCTGCCCATCCACGTAGACGGGGCGCGCCTGTTCAACGCAGCCGTCGGACTCAACGTGCCTGTCGCCGATCTCGTCCGTGACGCTGACTCGGCGACCTTCTGTCTGAGCAAGGGGCTGGGTGCTCCGGTGGGAAGCGTGGTTGTCGGAGGAGCGGATTTCGTCTGGCGTGCTCGACGGGCGCGCAAACTGCTCGGTGGGGGCTTGCGGCAGGCTGGGGTGCTTGCAGCGGCGGGACTCGTGGCGCTCTCTGACGGTCCTGACGGCACGGTCGCGCGGTTGGCGGATGATCACGCGATGGCCGTGCGCCTTGCCGAGGGCCTCGCCGACCAGAACGGGATCGTGAGCCCGGGTCACCTGGCCCAGCCGTCGGGTGAGCGACTGGACCCGGGTCGCGTGACGACGAATTTCGTGCTCTTCGCGGTCCAGGGCGGCCGGCAACGGCGCACCGCCTACCTCGAAGCCTTGCGCGCCATGGACGTGGGAATGGTCGCCTATCCGCACGGCCAGATCCGCGCGGTGACGCACCTGGGGATCGGCGAGAGCGAGATCGATGCGGCGATTGCGGCGAGCGCCCGGGCGCTGCAGATGAGTGGCGGTTAGACGGTCAACGCCACGACCGCCCCTAGAGCCAGGGCCACGCCGCTCCACTGCACCCCTGACATGCGTTCCTTGAGGACGAAGTGCGCGATGAGCAAGGTGGTCGCCGGGTAGAGGGATCCGATGACGGCGACGACGGCGAGCGCACCATCCTGCGCGGCCAGCTGGAAGAAGCCGTTGGCCAGGGCGTCGAGACTTCCAGCCCCCACGGCGAAGATCCAGGGGTACGGCTTCCACGGGCCGAGGCCATGGCGGCGGAGAAGGACGATGGTGACCGCGACCATTCCGATGGTCGACCACCACCTGCTGAGCGTTGCCGCCCACACACCGGACCCTTCGGGAGCGACTCCCAGTGCGGTGAGGAAGAGGCCGATGGCCAGACCGGCGCCCGCTGACAGCAGAAGGGCGCGGGGAGTGATGCGCGCGTGATGACCTGACTCGCGGCTGACCAGGACGACCGACACGAGGGCCAGGCCCGCTCCCAGCGCGAAGAGCAGCGTCAAAGGCTCGCCGCGTACGACGCCGACGATGACAGGGATAGCGGCCCCGCCTATTGCGGTGAGGGGTGAGACGATGCCCATCGGGCCGAGGGCGAGTGCGGCGTACAGCAAGATCATGCCCAGAGTCCCGACGACCGCAGTGGCCAGGGACAGCATGATGACCGTCTGATCGATCGTCCCGGGGACGACGAACAGGGCAAAGACGGTGAGGATCAGCGCACCCGCGGGGTAGTTGACCGCGATGACCCGCACACTGCCTACGCGTCGGGCCCCCAAGCCGCCGGCGACATCGGCGCTTCCCCAGGCCACGCTGGAAATCAGCGCGAGCAGCGCGCCCATGACACCTCCTCGACCGTGCGGGCGGCCTACTGTGCCAGAGGGCCAGCGATCCGCGCGAAGGTGTCGACCTTTGCGCGCGGGTCTGCTAGGCAAGTTGCATGACCCAGGCACCCGATGTGCATCGCCGTACCTTCCTCGGGCTCGCTGCCGGAGCCACCGCCGGCGCCGTGGCATCCTCGGCCCTGCCGGCGAGGGCTGCGGAGGTGGGGCCGGCCGCCTCCGGTCCCTACGACCGATGGCCTGACTCCAGGACATGGGGCGAACTGCGGCGTGAGGTGGGGCGGCGCTTGATCCGGCCCGAGCAGCCATGGGCCCGCCTCAAGCCCGGATCCGATGTGCCGAAGAAGTTGGTCAATCCCTGGTACCTCGAGGAGCAACCTGGTGCGACCCAGTCCACCGGCATGTTCAAGGCATGGAGGTCAACGGCGAGTGGATACGCCGTCGCCGCGGAGAGCGCCGAGGACATCCAGGCCGCGGTGAATTTCGCACGCAAGCATCGGGTGCGCGTAGCCGTCAAAGGCACGGGGCACGACTACTACGGCCGCTCGTGCGGACCGCGCAAATCCCTGCTCATCTGGACCCACAACATGCGCAAGATCACCGTGCATGAGGCGTTCGTCCCCAAGGGCGCTCCTGCGGGAACGGCCGGCGTCCCCGCGATCACCACGACAGCAGGCAATCGCTGGCTCGAGGCCTACAAGGTGGCTTCCGCTAACGGCCTTTACGTGCAAGGCGGGGGGTGCACGAGCGTCGGTGCCTGTGGAGGGTTCGCTCTGGGTGGAGGGTTCGGTTCGTTCAGCAAGCGCTTCGGCAGCGGAGCCGCAGGTGTTCTCGAACTCACGGTCGTCCTCGCGAATGGCAAGGTCGTCACGGCCAACGCCTACCAGCATGCTGACCTCTATTGGGCGCTCAGGGGAGGTGGCGGAGGCACCTTTGGGGTCGTGACGCATATGACCTACCTTGCCCACCCGGAGCCGACGATCTCGGGCTGGATTGGTGGCCCCATCACCGCGAACTCCGATGACGCGTACCGCGAGTTGCTGCAGCGCTATGTCGAGTTTGCAGGGTCAACGCTGAGTGACCCGATCTGGGGTGAGGGCGTGATCCTGAACGAGCCCTACGCGATGGCGGATGAGTTCGACCAGGGTCTCAACATCATGCAGGTCGGCACGACATTCCTCGATATCAGCACCGACGCAGCCCAGACAGCCTGGGAGCCCTTCCTGGCACCGCTTCGTGCTCGTCCCGAGGACTTCACTGTCGACGTGAAATTCAGTTCCCAGCCGTTCCGCAATCGATGGAATCCAACGACCCGCGAAGCGATCTTCGACAATCGACGCAATGCACCCGCGGGCTACTTCTGGTGGACGGGCAACGCTGCCGAGGTGGGCGCGTATTGGGGCGCCTACGACGGGCGCGGGGTGCCGTGGTCAATGACTCAGGGGGCCAACGCGCGGACTCTGGCACAGGGCCTGTTCGACGCATCGCGAACCTCGTTGATCCTCTGGCAGACCAACAAGGCCCTGTACGGAGAGCATCCCGAGGCCAAGGCGCGAGATGAGCAGACCTCCATCAACCCGGCAGTGTTTGACAATGTTGCCTTCATCACCGTCGGGGCCTGGAAGCAGGGGAAGTACCCGGGCATCGAGGGTCACGAGCCCGATCGTGCTGTGGCCCAGTCCCAGTTCGATGGCGTGATGACCGCTTCCGCATTCGTTCACCAGGCAACGCCCGGCGGCGGCTCATACTCCAACGAGGGCAACTACTTCCAGAAGGACTGGCAGACCGAATTCTGGGGGGCGAACTACCCTCGGCTCCTGCGCATCAAGAAGGACTACGACCCCACCAACATGTTCACCGTGCACAAGGGCGTGGGGAGCGAGGGGTACTAGCCGCTCTTACGGCGGAACTCTCGCTTCCCCCCGGCCTTGGCTGAGGAACCCTTGGCGTTAGTCCCCGATGACGACTGACCCTGGCCGCGGTGGCCACCCTGGGCATTCTTGCGCTCAAGTGCCTGGCGGAAGCGCTCCTTGGGGTCATCGGCGGGCTCTTGGTCAGGGGTGTCCTCGCTCATGCGAACAGTCTGCCAGTGCCGTGCCCGCCTACGGCAAGGGCCGACCGAGGATGCGCCGGAATCCGTCGCGCAATGTCCAGGCGTGCGGCGTGGCCACGGCGGGGGTGGGCGTCCCCACTGCTGCGAGCACTGCGTCGTACGTCGCTCGCGGCAAGACCGCCCCCTCGCGTCGGACCGCGTCCGCGCGCACAGCGAGGAGCCGGTCCCGACGGAGCCAGCTCGGTCGCCCCTCTGAATCCCAGGGACCCGATCCGATGGCCAGCCAGTCGCGATCGCCGGTGCGATCGCGGCTGGACAGCATGAGGCCGATCAGCCGGTGATCGTCGGCACGACCGAGGATCGCGATGGGTCTGTCCTTGCCCCGACTTGAGTCCTCCTCGAATGACACCCAAGCCCACACGATTTCGCCGGGGTCGGGATCCCCGTCGATCTCGGGGGCGTACTCCCATGTGACGTCACCCCGGTAGGTGTGGGCCCCGCCACGCTCGGGCTCGGGATCCCCCTCGACGTTCATGCGTTCCCCACTCCGCTCAGTGCGGCGACGAAGGATGCCGGCGCGCTCGATGGTCAATCAGTCGTTGAGGCTGTCCTCGAGTGCCGCACGCATGACGTCGGCGTCGAGTTCGTGTCCCGTCCACAATGTGGCGTTGGTGCGGGCCTGATTCACGAGCATGCCCAGTCCCTGGAGAGTCGTGGCTCCGCGGGTCGCGGCACGCTGGAGGAATTCGGTCTCGGGTGGGTTGGCAACGACATCGGCGACGACCATTCCCGCGCGGATCGTCGAGTCATTGACGGCGGGAGACTCGGAGCTGGGATGGAAGCCGATCGAGGTCGCATTGACCAGGATGTCGATCTCGTCGGGGATGTCGTAAAGCCCCTGCCAGTGCACGAATCGTCCTGTCGCATCCGTGCGATCACTCACCAGTGCCGCGAGTTCCTCCCCTCTGTCGGGGGTGCGATTGACGATCGTGATCGAGCGTGCGCCAGCGAGAGCTGACTCCACGGCGATAGCGCGCGCAGCGCCGCCCGCCCCCAGGATGACCATGTCGCGCCCGCGCGGATCGATGACGGTGCGCAGGGACTTGACGAAGCCCTGCCCATCGGTGTTCTCGCCGGTGAGGTGACCGTCGCGGTTGATCACGCAATTGACCGCTCCGATGATTCCCGCCGAGGGCGCCATCGCATCGAGGTAGTCGAGGATGGCAACCTTGTGCGGGATAGAGCAGTTGAAGCCGAGCCAGCCCATCCCGATGGCACCTCGCACGGCGTCGGCCAGGCGATCGGGGGGCACTTCGCAGTTGATGTAGCGAATATCCAGGCCCGCATGCGCGTATGCCGCCTCCATAACCGCCACGGTCGGATTCTGCGCGGCCGACGTGGCGAAAGATCCGGTGAGATCCGACAGGAATCCGGGCATCGCGCACCTCCCCTTCGAGTACGTCGAGCCTAGTGGGCATGATGCGGCGATGACCACGATCGGGTTCCTCGGAGTCGGCACGATCAGCGAGGCCATGGTTCGCGCCATGGCAGGACGCGATGACCACACGGACAGGATTCTGCTGTCACCCCGCTCGGAGGGCCGCTCCCTTGCGCTCGCCCGCGAGTTCGTGCAGTGCGAGCGCCTCGGCTCCAATCAGGAGGTCATTGACGGCAGTGACATCGTCGTCCTCGGGATGAGGCCGCAGCAACTCGACGAGGCAATAGCGGACCTGACCTTTCGTGACGATCAGATCATCGCGAGTCTCATCGCGGGTACGCCTCCCAGCGGAATCGCACCGTTGGTGGCCCCTGCTCATCGTGTCTGCCAACTCATCCCGCTGCCGGCCATCGCGTTGCGCCGCGGGCCACTGGTGATCAGTCCGCCGATCCCCGAGGTGGTGGCCTCGCTGTATGGATTGGGCGAGATCATCACGCTTGACGATGAGTCGCTTATCCGCACTTTGAGCTGCGCCTCAGCCTTCATGTCGACGTATTACGAGATTCAGAACTCGCTCATCTCGTGGATTGCGAGCCAAGGGGTCGATGAGGAGACGGCCTCGCGATATATCCGCGCGGAGCTCGATGGACTCGCGTCCGTCGGCCTCGCGACGCCCGACGCGCAACGTCTCGACCTCCCCGAGGAGCATCAGACGAGAGGTGGCCTCAATGAGCGAGTGCGAAGCCAATTGCTGGAAGCGGGTTGGTTCGACACTCTGGTCGATGCCGTAGATAGCGTCTACACAGGTGCCCGCCTGCGCTGATGGCAGGCTGTCGCCTGCGGCATCGCCTGGTACTACTCCATTGTTTGGGGTGTCGCTTGCTTTACGGCGATGCTCGCCGTCCTCATCGTGGCCTCGCGCAGCACGCGACCCCGACCGGTCAGCGAGAGTGCGCCTCCTGGGTAGCCGACCTATAGTCAAGTGATGCGAAGTCGACTCGGGCCGCTTGGTGCAGTAGCGCTCGCTTGCTGCTTCGCAGGTTCCATGATCGTCGGCGTCCCATCAGCGGCTCGTGCCGAGGTGACGCCCGTCTCCATGATCCTCCCGGGGGCTGCCACGTCGGCGGCGGACTCCGCTCCCGTCCAACTTGATACGGACGTCTACGTCCCTGAGGTCACGCCCGCTCCGGCTGTCCTGCTCGCTCACGGATTCGGGGGGAGCAAAGTCGGTGCTGCCGAGGAGGCGCAGCAACTCGTCGAGGCCGGATACGTCGTTCTCGCCTACACAGCGCGCGGATTCGGCGAATCAACCGGCGAGATCTCGATGAACTCCCCGGAATTCGAGGTCGCCGACGCATCAGCGCTCGTCGACTACCTCGCGAGCCTTGCCAGCGTAACGTCCGATTCGCCGGGTGACCCGGTCGTGGGCGTCGGAGGTGGTTCATACGGGGGTGCCCTTGCCCTGCTGCTCGCCGGCTATGACGATCGCATCGATGCCGTCGTCGCCGACATCACGTGGAATGACCTGGAAACGTCGCTCTTCGCCCAGGCAGCGGTCGATGGCGCGCAGCCCGGAGTCCTCAAGAGCCTGTGGACTTCGCTGTTCTTCTCTTCCGGGCTGGGTCTTGAGCCTGGTCAGCCGGTCACGGAGTGCGGTCGCTTCACTCCGCAGTGGTGTGCGGCCTATGTCGAGGCAGTGACCAGGGGCGAAGTCACCTCGCAGTCGAGAGCCCTGATGGCTGCATCGTCTCCACGAAGCGTCACCGATCGCATTACGGCACCGGTCCTGCTGACCTCCGGCCAGTCCGACTCGCTCTTCCCACTGTCTCAGGCCAACGCCAATGCCGAGCAGATCGTCAATGCCCCGGTCAAGGTCGTCTGGCATGCCGGTGGTCACGACGGCGGGATCTCGGAGACGGACCGACTGAGGTCGCTGAGCCTGGCTTGGTTCGACCAGCACCTGCGCGGTGGGCCGTCGGTGAACGACGACTTCGAGGTCTCACTCGTGGAGGCTTCTGCGCTGAGCGATCGCGATCCCGGCACGGTCGAAGTCCTCTCGGCTCCGGCGTATCCGGGCCTCTTCGGCGACGCCACGACGCAGATGGGCATCGCTGCGCCCCCCCAGCAGGTCCTGGCACCTGCAGGCGGATCGCCTGCCGCAATCACCTCGCTTCCCGGCGCTGGAGGTCTGGCAAGCCTCGCGGGGGATCTCCTCGCGGTGCCGCTGCCCGGGCAGACTGCTGGCTTCTTCACCGAACCCCTTGACCAGTCGATGCGCATCGTGGGGTCGACACGGGCACGCATCACGGTGAGCAGTGACCGCGATGTGGACAACGCTGTGCTATTCGCGTCGCTTCGCGTGGTGAGTGCGAATGGCCGACAGGCCCTACCCCAGGGTCTGGTCTCTCCTATTCGCATTCCGAATCTGGGGACGCGCCCTGTGACGGTCGACGTCATCCTGCCGACGATCGTGACCGAGGTGGCCGTCGGGGATCGGCTGGCTGTCGTCATCGCCACGACGGACCAGGGCTATCGCATGCCCCCGGGGCCGGCGGTCTACACGGTGGCTGCTGACGGCCCGATCCTGCTCCCGACGGTGAACGGCACTACGGCCGTTTCCGGCATCCCGCCATGGGCCTGGCCCATCGGGGCCATCATCGTCACGCTGCTGATCTGGCTCATCGTCGCCCTCCTGCGCCCACGTGATCCGGCCCGCGAGGCGCGGCCCGAGCTGGCTCGCGTTCCCCTCGCTACCCGTGACCTGGCGAAGGAGTTCAAGGGTGGCCTGCGCGCGGTCGACGGGGTGACCTTCGAAGTGCCCCCCGGTGTGGTCCTCGGATTGCTGGGGCCCAACGGCGCTGGCAAGACAACGACGATGCGCATGGCGATGGGACTGGTCCGCCCGACTGCCGGCGACACCTGGATCTTCGGCGAGCACGTGCGGCCGGGTGCCCCCGTCCTCTCGCGCGTGGGTAGCTTCATCGAGGGACCCGGCTTCCTGCCGCACCTCACCGGCCGGCAGAACCTCGATCTCTTCTGGCGTGCCAGTGGCCGTGAGGACAGCGATCCGCATCTCGATGTGGTCCTTGAGATCGCTGGGCTCGGCAGTGCGATCGACCGACGCGTGCGCACCTACAGCCAGGGGATGCGTCAGCGCCTGGGTATTGCCCAGGCCATGCTCGGGCTGCCCGACCTGCTTGTCCTGGACGAGCCCACCAACGGCCTTGATCCTCCGCAGATCCGCGAGATGCGTCAGGTCATGCACGACTACGCAGCCGCCGGCAAGACAGTCATCGTGTCATCGCACCTTCTGAGCGAGGTCGAGCAGACCTGTTCGCATGCCGTGGTGATGAATCACGGGCAACTCATCTACTCCGGCACCGTGGCCGACCTCCTCGAAGGCCGCAGCGGGCTCCGGCTTGAGGACGTCTTCCTCGAGCTCGTGGGCGAAGGGCACAGGGTGGACCAGTGAGCATGCCAACGTCGGTGGAAGCCTCGACATACGTCGCCCGGGACACCCTGACGGTGCGCGTCGAACTCGTGCGCCAACTGCGCCGACGCCGCACCCTGGTCGCGTTCGGACTCGCCGTCGCGCTGCCGCTCATCGTCGTCGCCGCGGTCAAGCTGGGTCCGCAGTCGCGCGGGTTCGGAGACGGTGATCTCGATCTCGTCGGGCTGGCCACGGCGGGGCCGTGGAACTTCACGCTGACGATGCTGCTTTTCGCTTCTGGCTTCCTGCTCACGATCATCGCGGCCATGTTCCTCGGCGACACGGTGGCGAGCGAGGCGTCGTGGTCGACCATGCGCTATCTGCTGGCTGCTCCAGTGCCCCGACGACGGTTCCTGCGCGCCAAGATGATCGTGGGCCTCATACTCACGGCATTCACCTTGATCCTCTTGGTCCTTGTGTCCTTCGCCATCGCGCTCGTCGTCTTCGGGTCGGCGCCACTCACGAGTCCGCTCGGGGGTTCCTTCGAAGTCTCGACGTCGTGGCAGCGGCTGGGCATCGTGTGTGCCTACATCGCAATTCAGTTGCTCATCCCGGCTGGAATCGCGTTCCTCATGAGCGTGCTCACCGACGTGCCGCTTGGCGCTGTGGGGGCGGCCGTGGTGATCGTCATCGTCCTCAACATCATCGACGCCATCGATGCCCTCGGCGACCTGCGTCGATTCCTCCCGACGGACTACGGAGGCTCGTGGGCCGATGCCCTTGGGCAGCAGATCGTCTGGGACGACATGGCTATCGGTGCGTCATATGCCGTGGTGACATTCGCGGTTCTCGCAGGAATCGCGGTGCTTCGCTTCGACCGCAAGGACATCCTGTCCTGATCCCGGAAGAGCGGCACTGCGCTCTGGCAGGATGTCCGCTGATCGGGAGGGTGAATGACCACGGGAGCGAGACCCACGAGCGAGGTTGTGCCCAAGAGGGCGGGCATCGTCCTCACCGCGCTGATCCTCGCTGCTGTCGTGGCCAACCTCAACCTCAGCGTTGCCAACGTCGCCCTTCCCGACATCGGCAAGGCGCTTGATGCCGGGCAGACTGAGATCAATCTCATTGCCATCGGATGCACCCTCGGTCTCGCGATGTCGGTGCTCTACCTCGGTGCGCTGGGCGACCGCTACGGGCGCAAGCTCATGCTGTTGTTGGGTATGGCCCTCACGCTGCCGGCGAGTGCCATCTCCGCCTGGGCTCCGGACGGGATCGTGCTCATCGGCGGCCGAATCTTCACGGGCGTGGCCGCGGGCCTCGCCTACCCCACCACCCTGGCACTCATCACCGCCCTGTGGGGGCCAGGCAAGGCGCGCGTCAAGGCGATTGCCCTGTGGTCGGGTATTGGTAGCGGCGGCGCCGTCCTCGGCCCGGTCATCGCGGGCGCACTGCTGGAGGCTTTCTGGTGGGGGTCGGTCTTCCTCATCGCTGTGCCTCCCGCGGTGATCGCTTGTGTCCTCGTGTGGAAGTTCGTCCCTGCACATGTCAACGAGTCCACCGAGCCCGTCGACAACCTCGGTGGAGTCCTGTCGGTCTTTATGATCGCTTCGCTCGTCCTCGGCCTGAGCACCATCGCTGCTCCGGGACAGTTCCTCCCTGCTCTGGCCATGATGGGCGCTTCGCTAGTCGTGGGGGCGTTCTTCGTCATCCGGCAGCGTCGCGCGCGAAATCCCCTCTATGACCTGAAGTACGCGTCTCGGCGGCTTTTCTGGGTTGCCGCTGTCAGCGGCATGATCGTCTTCGGCTCCCTGATGGGCTCACTCTTCGTCGGCCAGCAGTTCCTGCAGAACGTTCTTGCCTATTCAACTCTCTCCGCGGGGCTCGCGATCCTCCCGGCGGCCCTCATGATGATGGCCGTGTCGCCGATATCGGCGCGGATGATCAATGCCCTCGGATCACGTGACACGCTGCTCGTGGGCTCAGGCCTTGTCGTCGCAGCCTTCGTCATCATGCTTGTCCTCTGGCGCGAGGGCACGCCCTATTGGCAGGTAGGCATCGCCTATGCCCTCGTCGGCGCGGGGGTTGGCATCGCCCTGGCGCCGGCATCGAGGGCGCTCACGAGCTCAGTGCCCGTCGATCATGTGGGCATGGCATCGGCAACGTCTGACCTGCAGCGGGATTTGGGTGGGTCGATCATGCAGGCGCTCCTGGGATCGCTGCTCACGGCGGGATATGCCGCGGCCATGCTCACGCAGGTGCAGGCGAGCTCGGAGACCGCCTCGGTCACGGAGGCGACCGAGGCAACTCTCCAGAAGTCGTTCTCCAGCGCGGTGACACTCGGCGAGCAATACCCGCAGTATGCGTCCGCCATCACGGACGCAGCCCGCCAGTCATTCCTCACCGGCTCCAATTGGGCGTACCTCGCGGCCATCGTCGCCGGCGTCGCCGCCATGGTGCTCGTGCGCGTCGCCTATCCCGGCAAGCAGGGTGAGAACGTCCTCCTCCAGGAATACGCGGATCAGGATGCTGCCGAGGGTGTTGCATCCAGCGGGACATCGTCGTGATCGCGGACGCGATCGTCGTAGGCGGATCGCTCTTCACTGTCGGCATGCTCGCGGATCTCGCTCTGCTGGACGGCGACATCTTTGCGGCCCCTGCCGAAGTGATCGCAGCACCACGAGTCGAGCAGACGTACGTCGGCGGCAGACTCGTCTGCGGGTCCGACTCATGCACTGGTGAACGCGTCAATAGCTGAACGGCCACGCCTTGAAGTAGTTGCGCAATCGAAGCCATAGGCCGTAGAGGCCGCGTGGTTCGAGGATGAGGAAGAGGATGATCAGCAGGCCAAAGATGATGGTCTGCAATTCGAAGACGTTGAGCAGTCCACCCTCGCCGATGCCTCCGAACCCGGGGATGAACCCGGTGACGGAGTTGACAAACTTCGGTAGCAGCACGACAAAGACGGCACCCATGATCGAGCCCGAGATCGTGGCGAGGCCACCGATGAAGACCACTGCGAGAAAGTCGATCGACAGGAAGATGTTCCAGGTCTCGGGTGAGATCCGCCCGATCACAATCGACAGCAGCGCTCCCGAAATCCCGGCGTAGAACGACGACACCGTGAATGCGAGAGTCTTGGTACGCAGGAGTGACACGCCCATGACCTCGGCGGCAATGTCACGGTCGCGGACAGCCGCGAAGTTACGGCCAAAGCGCGAACGCACGAAGTTGCGGGCCCCGAACGCCATGACCAGGAAGATGATCAGGCAGGCGACGTAGAAGACGGTGAATCGATCGATGCGGTATCCGAGGATCGTCTGATTGGAGAACAGGTCGAAGCCCAGGAACACAGGCTCGGCAGGTGCGCGACCGACCCCGGCGCCGCCAGTGATGGGCTTGGCCTCCTTGAAGATGTGCTCTCCGATGAAGACCAGGCCCAGGGTCAAGATCGCCAGGTAGAGCCCGCGGACGCGCGCGGCTAGGGGTGCGAGCACGAAGGCGACCAGGGCCGGGACCAGTCCCGCGAGGGGGAGCCAGATGACCATGTCAAGGCCCAGCCCGATCACGTCTCCCTTGGCCTCGCCACCGAGTACGGCTGCGGTGTAGGCGCCTACTCCCATGAAGAACGCCTGGCCGAGGGAGACCTGTCCGGCGTATCCGGTGAGGATGTTCAGCCCGATACCGCCGATGGCGAAGATGAGCACGGTCGTAAGGAGTGCTACCCAGTCCCGCTGGAGGAAGAACGGGATCACGGCCATCGCGATGATTCCGATGATCACCCAGTTGCGCTTCACCCGCGTGTTGAAGATGCCCATCTCGCGGGCGTAGCTCGTGAAGAGCTGGGGGCGCCCGCGGACGGTGCGCGCAGATGCTTTGGTCGCGCTCGTCATACCCGCACCACCTCCTTCGTGCCGAAGAGGCCGTATGGTCGAACCATCAGCACGATGATCATGATGAGATACGGCACGATCACATCGAAGTTGGCGCCCAGCCACGGTGCGTACACCGGCTGGTAGGTGCGGGTCAGCGACTCTGCGATACCGATGATGAGGCCAGCGATGACCGAGCCCTTGATCGAGTCCAGTCCGCCGAGAATGATCACCGGGAGCGCCTTGAGGGCCACCAGGGCAATGGTGGTCTCGACTCCGGAGCTTCCGGCGGTGAGTAGCGCCCCGGCGAGTGCGGCCATGGCGGCCGCGATGCCCCAGGAGAGACCGAACATCCGGCCGACGTTGATGCCCTGGGCCAGGCTCGTCTCCTGGTCGAAGGCCGTTGCCCGCATGGCCAGTCCCGTGCGCGAGCGCGTGAGGAAGAGACCGACGATGCCGATGGCCGCGAGGGCGATGATCAAGCGGGCGATGTCGATCGTGAAGACCGTCGCGGCGCCGATGCTGATCGTGTTGAGGCCGAACGGGTCGTTGACCGTGAGCAACTCTGAGCCGATAAGGCGTCCGGCCACGATCAGCAGGATGATGAAGACGCCCACTGTCACGGTGGCTGCGGAGAACGCCGGTCTGCCGACCATCGGCCGTAGCGCAATGCGCTCGATGATCATGCCAATGATGGCCATGACGGCCATTCCCAGCAGGACTGAGAGCCAGAAGGGCAGCCCGATCGCGTTGCCGAAGGATCCGGTGAAGAAGGCGCCGAGGACCATGAGCGCGGGGGTGGCAAAGTTGATCACCCCGGTCGCGCGGTAGACGATGACAAAGGAAACACCGAGGACGGCGTACAGACCGCCGAGGCCGAGTCCGCGGATGAGCGACGCGAGCAATTCCTCCATGAGCTAGGCCTCCACGCTCTCGACGACGATGACCTCGCTCTGATCGCCGCCCGGGAGGCGATCGGCGCCGGAGTACATGTCCTCGATCAGGGGTGCGAACGTCGTGGTCAGGGCTGATCGCTTGACCTTCTGGGTCGCCGTCAACTCGCCGTCCTCATGATCCAGTGCCTTGGTGAGCATCCGGTACTTGCGGATGTTCTCGACGCGGGCGGTGCCCTCATTGACTTTCGCGATGATCCCCTGGACCAGCTTGAGGACCTCTTCGCGCTCCGAGAGATCGCGATAGGTCGTGTAGGGAATGCGTTTGGCGCGAGCCCAAGCCCCGACAGTGTCCTCTTCGATGCCGATCAGGGCCGTGAGGTACGGGCGCTGGTCACCGATCACGATCGCCTCGCGAATGAACGGCGACGCCTTAAGGGCATTCTCCAGTTCGGATGGAGAGATGTTCTTGCCACCCGCGGTGATGATGATGTCCTTGATGCGGTCGACGATCTTCAGGTGAGTGCCGTCCACCCACTCGCCGACATCGCCAGTGTGGAGCCAGCCGTCGGCATCAACCGAGTCCGCGGTGGCATCTGGCTTGCCCCAGTACCCCGCGAAGGTGCCCGGATGTCGGGTGAGAATCTCGCCCGAGCCTTCGGCGAGGATGACCTCGACACCGGGATGCGGCTCGCCGACCGTGCCCAACTTGATGCGGCCCCGACGGTTGCTGGTGGCGACAGCGCTGTTCTCGGTCATGCCGTAGAGCTCATTGATGGCGACGCCCATGGTGAAGAAGAAGAAGAGCACCTCGGGGGAGATCGGAGCCGCGGCGGACGCCGCCGCGCGCACGCGACGCAGGCCGATGCGCTCTCGAAGCGCGCGGTAGAGGAAGACGTAGCCCACGGCGTAGCGGATTCGGCTCCACAGGGTGTGCTGTCCGCCGTTGGCGAGCATCGACTTGGCGATGCCGTTGCCCACCCGCATCCAGATGCCGTAATTGAGTTTCTTGATCCGAGAAGCAGCCGACATTCGGACTTCAACGGCCGCCTTGAGCTTCTCCCAGATACGTGGGACCGCAAAGAACAGCGTCGGCTGGACCTCGCGAATGTTCACCGTGACCGTGTCGATCGACTCTGCGAAGTGCACGACTGCACCGGATACCGCGTTTGTCCAGGTGGTGACGGCACGCTCGGCGACGTGGCAGAGCGGGAGGTAGGACAAGATGACGTCGCTCGGATTGGGAGGTGGGTCGTACAAGCCGCCACCATCGACGATCACGGTGCTCGCGAACTCGACGTTCGCGTTGCTGAGCATCGCGCCCTTGGGCGGTCCCGTCGTGCCCGAGGTGTAGACGAGGGTGACGATGTCACCGGGCTCGGCCTGATCGGCGATGCGATCCAGGGCCTGTGGGTCCGCCTCGCGATGCGCGTGTCCGCGTGCGAGGAATTCCTCCCAGCTCATCAGCTTGGGATGCTCGATCGTCGCCACCCCGCGCGGATCGAGGTAGACGATGTGCTGGAGCATCGGGCACTCCGCCTCGATCAACAGCGCCTTGTCGACCTGCTCTTGGTCCTCGGCGATGAGGACGCGTGCTCCGGAGTCCGCCAGCAGGTAGGCGACCTCCTGAGCTGGGTTCGTGGGATACAGGCCGACGGTGATGCCCCGAACCGAGTTGATTCCGAGGTCAGCGAACAGCCACTCGGGCCGGTTCTCGGAGTGGATCGCGATGCGATCGGCCGGATCGATACCTAAGGACAGCAGGGCGTGGCCCACCAGGCTCACCTGATCGGCGTAGTCGGCCCAGGTGATGTCACGCCAGATGCCCAGCCGCTTGGCGCGCATCGCAACACCCTCGGGCGCCGAGCGCGCACGCTGCTGCACCGTGCCTACGAGGGTCCACGTGCCCGTGATGGGCTCGGCTACGGCGGTCACCGTGTCTCCCTTCCCGCTTCGCTGAGTTCCTCGCCGAGGTAGGCGCGGATCACATTGACGTCGGACTGGACCTCGGCGGGGGAGCCGAGGGCGATGCGCTCGCCGAAGTCGAGCACGAGTACTCGATCGGCGAGATCCATGACCAGGCCCATGTCGTGCTCGACAAGGATCATCGTCACGCCCATCTCGGCACGGACATCCAGGATGAAGCGCGCCATGTCCTCGGTCTCCTCGACGTTCATGCCGGCAACCGGTTCATCGAGGAGCAGCAGGGTCGGCTCCATGGCCAGGGCACGCCCGAGCTCGACACGCTTCTTGACGCCGTAGGGCAGCATGCCGACGGGGAAGCTTCGGTGGCTCTCGATATCGAGGAAGTCAATGATCCCCTCGACGACCTCGCGGTTGGCGACCTCCTCGCGCTTGGCCTTACGGCCGAAGAGGAAAGCTGATGCGATCGAGTAGTTCATGTGGAGGGCTCGTCCTAGCATGAGGTTGTCGAGCACCGTGAGGTTGTCGAAGAGCTCGATGTTCTGGAACATGCGCGCGATGCCGAGCCCGGCGATGTGCTCCGGTGCTTGGCCGACGAGGTTGGTGTCATGGAACAGGATCGATCCCTGCTGGGGTCGGTAGACGCCGGAGATGCAGTTGAAGATCGACGTCTTGCCAGCTCCGTTGGGGCCGATGATGGCGAAGAGTTCGCCGGACCGAACGTCAAAGCTGACGTCCCGGATCGCCTGAGTGCCGCCGAAGGAGAGGGAGATCCCCTCGGCGCGCAGGAGGGACTCCCCGCTCAACTCAACCACCGCTTCCTTCTCCGGTACTGCTTGACGTCACGCAGGGACCCCCGCTCGTCACCTCTCAGGCCGAGGTAGAACTCGCGAATATCGTCGTCTTCGCGCAGTTGGGCGGCGGGCTTGTCCATCACGACCCGTCCCGTCTCGAGGACAAAGCCGTGGTCGGCGATCGAGAGCGCCATCGATGCGTTCTGCTCGACAAGGAGCACCGAGGTGCCCGACTCCTTGATCTGCACGATGAGGTCACGCAGTTGTTGGACGATCTTGGGAGCGACGCCCAAGGATGGTTCGTCCAGCAGCAGGTATCGCGGCTTCGCCATGAGTGCGCGCCCGATAGCGAGCATCTGCTGCTCACCGCCGGAGAGATAGCCCGCGGTTTGCTTCCGTCGCTCGGCGAGGACCGGGAACATCGTGTAGGCCCGGTCAAGGCCCGCTGCGATGTCGGCGCGCGAGGCGGTGTGACCGCCGGCCTTGAGGTTCTCCTCCACGGTGAACTCGCGGAAGATGCGGCGCCCCTCCATGACCTGGCCGACGCCGGCCTGGACGATCTTGGGGGCAGTCAGGCCACCGAGGTCCTGCCCATCCAGGGTGACCCGGCCCTTGGAGATCCGGCCGCGATGGACATCGAGCAGCCCGGTCATGGCGCGGATGACGGTTGTCTTGCCGGCCCCGTTGGGGCCGAGGAGGGCCACGATCTGGCCCTCGGGGACCTGGAGGCTGACCCCCTTGAGCACGAGGATGACGTCCTCGTAGACGACCTCGAGGTTCTCTACGGCGAGCACCGGGCGTCGCTCCTTCCCTGGCGGTCCGGCAGACGGCTGGGCCGGCCCCGATAGGACGTATCCGCCCTGATGCCCAGCCATCTTGCCAAGGATTTGGTCCACCGCGCGCCGAACTTTGCGATGCGGAGGCCCGGATTCTTTGACAGAGTGTTCCGTCAGGGCCGGGGGGTCCTGCAAAAGCGCCGCTAACGGGCGACGGCATGAGGAGGAGACGTGGTTTCCAAGCGCGTGGCAAGAGTCCTCGCGGGTGCGGGGGCGGCAGCCCTGGTGCTCGCGGGATGCAGTGGCGGGGGCGGCGACGCGACCCCGACCCAGGAGTCCTCGTCCGAGGGAGGCGCCTCGCCTCGCGACGGAATCGTCTTCGACATTGGTGTCACCGAGGAGCCCTGCCCCGAGGCGATTAACCCCGACAACGGCTGCATCTACCTCGGCGTCCTGTCCGACCTCACCGAGGGACCCTTCGCGCCGCTCGCGACCCAGGTCGTCACCGGCCAGCAGGACTTCTGGACCTACGTCAATGAGCAGGGTGGCATCTCGGGCTTCGACGTCAACATGGCCGCCAACACGCGCGACAACAAGTACGACCCGGCAGTCCACAGCCAGGAGTACCGCGCCATCGAGCCCAACATCCTTGCTCTCGCGCAGACTCTCGGCACCCCGCAGACGCAGGCCATCCTCGGCGACATGGAGGCCGACAACGTCATCGGCGCCCCCGCGTCGTGGTGGTCGGGCTGGCAGTTCCCCGAGACCGACGGCGGCGTCATCCTCGAATCCGGCTCGTCCTACTGCATCGCTGCGATGAGCGGCCTGGACTGGTGGGTGGAGAACAAGGCTCCGATCACCAGCCTCGTCGCCGTGGGCTACCCCGGCGACTACGGCGGCGACTACGCGGCAGGTGCCGAGGCCTGGGCCTCGGCCAACAACGTTGACTTCGCGGGCATCATCGAGACTGCGCCCAATGCTGTGGCCGGCAATCAGGATGCGGCTGTCGCTGCCATCATCGAGTCCGGCGCCGAGATCGTTGCCGTAGGCGTTGGTCCTGCCGAGGTCGCTGAGATCATCGGCAAGGCCGTGGCGTCCGGATTCAAGGGCCAGTTCCTCGGAGCTGCCCCCACCTGGAATCCGCTGTTGCTCCAGACCGCGGCGGCCCCCGCCCTCCTCGCCGCCTACACGAACGTGGGAACGACGGGTTCCTTCGGAACGCCCTCGGCGGCGATGGACGCGATGCAGGCCCAACTCGGTGAAGGCGTCCTGCCAGCCAACGATGGCTACACCTATGGCTGGGTGTGGCAGTACCCGCTGAAGGCAGCCTTGGAGAAGGCCGCTGCCAACGGTGATCTCACGCGCGAAGGTCTCGTGGCTGCTGTCCAAGGTGGTGTCGAGGTCGACTACGAAGGTGCACTTCCCAACTCGCTCGTCGGAGGCCCGCCGGCGGATGTCGATCGCTCCGTGTCGATCAACATCCCGTCCGAGGACGCCGCACTCGGCATCGAGACGCTGCTCACCGGCTACGTCGGCAAGACCGCCGCAGCGTACGACTACAGCGCACCCTGCTCGGGCGCCTAACACAGCACTGTTGAGGGGGGGGGGCCCCCGGGGCCCCCCCCCCCGGCATGTCGGGCGCCGCTAGTCTCCAGTGATGAGTTTTCCCGACCCTGGCCTGCCAGGTCATGAGCCGCCGGGCACGGTCAGATTGCGTCGTCAACTCGGTCGCCAGCGAGTCCTCCTGGGCCTGATGGTCGTCCTGCTCATCGTCGTCGCCGTGTGGTCCGTTGTCGGGGTGGCGATGCTCTCGGGGCAGGTGGCATCCCTGGAGTCCAAGATCGATGTCCTCGAGTCACGCACGGCAACGAGTGCGTCTGCGGGTGGCGCGCCTGCTCCGCAGGCCGCGCCGAGCCCCGAGGCGGGCCCGTCTGAGGTGGCGGGTGCTGGGGAGGTGGACGCGGATGTCGAGTCCCCCGTCGGGACCGTGACCGGCGGGGCGATCCTCGTGGGCGACCCGGAAGCCAAGAAGGTGGTGGAGGTCTACGTCGACTACCAGTGTCCGTACTGCCAGCGCTGGGAGACCGAGATCGGGACTGACCTCATGGAGCGCGCACTCCAGCCTGGGTCGGGTATTGCGGTGCGCCAGTACAACATGGCTTTCCTCGGCGAGGCCAACAGATCGCTCGACCCACCCGGGGCGTCGGCGCGTGCAGCCAATGCTGCGGCCTGCGTGCTGGATGGTGCGGGAGTTGAGGCCTTCGTGGAGTTCAACGCCGCCATCTTCGGCGTTCCCAGGGGGCAAGACCCCGCGACGACGTTCGATGCGGCGTCGCTCATGGGCTTGGCTGAGGGGATAGGGGCCAGCGGTGAGACGCTCCGGTGCATCCAGGACGAGACATATATTCCCTTCGTCTCGGCGACGACTCAGGCTGCGTTCGCTCGAGGCGTGACAGGTACCCCGACCGTCCTCGTCAATGGGAAGGTCCTCCAGGACACCTTCGGCGATCCGCAGTTGCTGTCACTCCTCCAGATGTAAGCGTGCCCGGGCCCGAATGCTGACCGGCCGCGGCCGTCCAATGCCGGCAAGCGATGCTCTAGTGGAGGTATGGATCGCCTCCTTGTCTTCGCCGATGATCACTCCGCCGGTGCCAGCACCGCGTGGGAGTGGGTGTGCGCTCAGCAGTGGCCCGGGTGGAGTGCCGAGGTCGTGACCGTGGTCCCGGACGGTGCTTCCGGGAAGGCATCACCGGAGCCCAGGGAGTGGGAGCCTGCTGTCGGTCCTACTCCATCAGACACTGGCGAATCTTCCCCTCCGCGCCACCACGGAAAAGCACACGTACGCAGGACTGTTCGAAACCGACCGAGATGAACATGGAAGGCGCCTTGACTCAGCCATCTCCGCGGCGAGAAGTGCGCAGAATGTACGCAACACGATGGTTGAACTGCCAGAACCGTGGAGCCGCCTCGGGGATTTGAACCCCGGACCTACGCATTACGAGTGCGTTGCTCTACCCCTGAGCTAAGGCGGCGTGCCCTGACGGGCGAAGGAAAGCATAGGACCAGCAGAGCGACGGCTTGGTTGAGGGTGCTGTCAGTCGCGGCGAGCGGTGAAGAGAGCAGAGAAGATCGCGATGAGCGCCGGATCCCTGATCTCAGGTGGTAGGGCATCGATCAGAGCGTGCACGGAAGCCATCGCCTCGGGCAGCCCCTCACCGGCCGTGAGATCGGGCAGGTTGGCGAAGGCTGCCTCGATGTTCTCCGAGGCGTCGACCCACGGCAGGCCGCGTACCTCGGCGGCACTCGCCTGCAGGTCGGCGATGAAGTGATCGAGGCTGTCGAGCGACACGGGTTGGACCGTGAGATGCAGGGTCCGCGGCAGGTCGCCCATGCTCGGTTGGGGTTGCAGGGTCCAGCCGCGTGCGCGCATCGCGTCGGCGAGCCGGAAGGGATCGACGGGTGCGTCGCCGGCGCCGGTGAGTGCGATGAGACTGGTTTCCGGAGTGCCGAGCACGCGGAGGCCCGGGATCGAGTCGATGGAGTCGACAATGCGCTCGGTGGCTTCGCGGGCACGACGTAGGGCCTCGGTGTAGCCCTCATGTCCGAGGGCATGAGCTACAGCCCAACCAGCCGCCATCGGTCCGGCTGACTTCGTGCTCTGCAATGTCGTGTTGACGACGGGGTAGCCCGGCCAGGCAGAAAAGGCGTAGTAGATGCCGGCTCGATAGTCCGCGTCGCGGAAGAGGAGCAGGGACGCGCCCTTGGGAGAGAAGCCGTACTTGTGCAGGTCGAAGGCCACTGACGTGACGCCCGGGATGGTGAAGTCCATGGGCGGGACAGCCGCGCCGTCCATCCGGGCGTAGGCAAGGGAGAAGCCGCCGATGCAGGCATCGACGTGGCAGGGGACACCCCGCTCAGCGGCGGCTCGTGCCACGCCGGCCACGTCGTCAACGACACCATGCGGGTAGGAGGGCGCTGACACGACCACGAGTGCGACGTCAGAGGCAGACTCCTTCAGAGCGGCCGCGACATCCGCACCCCGGAGTGTGAGGGTTCCCCTGTCCACAGGGATGGTGCGCACGGTGAGGCCGAGGAGATGAGCGGCCTTGTGAAAGGCCGGATGCACCGTGTCGGCGACGATGATCGACGGTGTTCCGTCGCCCCCCTGCCGGCGCCATTTCTCGCGCGCGGCGAGCACGGCGAGGATGCACGACTCGGTGCCTCCGCTGCTCACGACCCCGGCAGCCTCAGCGGGCGCGCGCATCAGATCGAGTCCCCAGCCCACGAGGTCGTTCTCGATCCTCGCGACACTCGGAAAGGTTGTGGGATCGAGCGCGTTCACCTCACCGAACGTGGCGAGTGCATCAAGTCCCGCCCTGGTGGCCGCGGCATCCCCGGCGTCGTAGACGTATGCCAGGACACGACCCCCGTGGATGGGAGGGTCGTCGGCGCGCATGCTGTGAAGCTGCTGCGCAACCTCCTCGGCCGTCATGCCGCGCCGTGGAAACACCATGGCCACCTCCGGTGGAGAGCGTAGTGCGGTGACGTGTGACAAACCGGAGCCTTGAGAGGCGTGCGGCAAAGGACCTCCCTCATTGCTAGGGCGCCAGTTGCTGCATCTTCTTTCGGGTGAAGACCGCGGCCGCCACAATGAGAATCGTCACCAGCACGAGAACGGCCGTGACGGCATCGAATCCGATGGCCACGGTCCTGATGCCCACCGCTACGGCGAACATCGTTGCGCCGGCGACCTGGAGGAAGAACGCAAACCGCAGTTGGCGGCGCAACTGCTCTTCCGGGCTCATGCGTTGAGGCTATCGGGTCGCTCGAGCAGGCCGATGCACTCGACGTGATGCGTCATGGGGAAGAGGTCGAATGCTCGCAGCGATGTGAGGTGCCAACCACATTCGCGCGCGATGGCGATGTCGCGGGCAAACGACGCGGGATCACAGGCGACGTAGGCGACAGCCCGTGGAGTGAGCGCGCAGATCCGCTCCATCACCTCGCGACCCGCTCCGGTGCGGGGCGGGTCGAGCACGACCACGTCGCATGTCTTCAGTGGTCCGCGTCGAAGCCACCGGTCAACGCGGTCGTGATGGACGTGGACGATCGGCTCATCGTGAAGGGAGCGCAGGGCGCCCTTGACGGCGACGTCGTCGCTCTCCACCATGTCGATTCGCCCACCCGCACCGAGGGACTCGACGAGGGCGCCCGCAAAGAGTCCGACTCCGGCGTACAGATCGAGCACGTGCTCGCCGGTCCTCGGCGCGAGCGCCGCACGGACCGCGTCGACGAGTGCCTGGGCCGCGCCGGTGTGTACCTGCCAGAACGCGGTAGCGTCGAATGTCCACTCGCGACCCGCGGCCGATTCCCGCACGCGCACCATTCCTGGACGGGGATCGGGCAGCACGACGGCGTCGCCTTGCGGCTGCACGGCGAGCACTTCGGCCGCTCCAGACCAGTCGACTCCAAGGACGTCGGCGCCACCAATGGCCGGAGTGGCGATGAGACACTCGTCAAGAGGCACCACATCGTGCGAGTGATGTGTCCGCAGACCTGCGTGACCGGCTGGGCTAATCGCGTACCTCATTCGTGAACGCCAGTGCAGCCCCGTCGTGTCCCCTGGAAGGGCTTCGACGACGAGGCTGTCCCACGCGCCTTGTGTCTCGCGTCCGATGCGAGTGAGTTGATCGGTGACGACACGGGCCTTCCACCTTCGCTGGGCGTCAACCGACATGAATTGCCAGTCGCAGCCGCCGCACTGACCGAAGTACCGGCAGGGCGGAGACACCCGATCAGGTGACGGCGACAGCACATCCAGTGTTGCGGCGCGCAGGAAGCGGCCATGACCGGGCACGTCGGTGACCCGTGCGCGGACCGTCTCGCCAGGGATAGCCCCTCGCACGAAGACAACCTGGCCCTCGTGTCGTCCGATGGCTTCACCTCCGTGGGCCATCGAGGTGACCGCGAGTTCGAATTGCTCGCCGACGTTCACGGAGACCGCTCGAACCACAGGTCGATGGGGGAGCGGCCCGCCGCGCGCCCCCTCCGCTCGTATCGGGTCTCGGGCCGCCACTCAGGCCTAAGTGTCCGGCCGCCCCGCCACGCACTGCTTGAGCCGATCTGCTCCTCCATGACGTCGGCGTACTCGCTCCAGTCGGTGGCGAGGTGCCAGAAGCCGCCAGCTGACACGCGCACCGCGAGCTCGTTGGCGAAGTCAGTGGTGATCAGGCGACGCCGTTGATGACGCTTCTTGGGCCACGGATCAGGAAAGAACGTGCGCGCTCCGGCGAGTCGTGCCTTGGGGATCGCGGGAAGGACATGGCGAATGTCGGCCTCTACAACGAGGATGTTGCGCAGTCCCTGCTCGCGGATTGTCGCCAAGAGATCGCCGATGCCCGGGGTGTGCGTGTCGACCGCGAGAATGTCCGCCGACTTATCCGCGCTCGCCATCGTCACGACCGCCTCACCTGCTCCGAAGCCGATGTCGAGGATCAAAGGGCGATCCCCCATGAGAGAGGGGTGGCTGGCGAGCTGGGCGCTCGTGATCAGCGCCTCACCGGGATCGGCGAGGGCCCGCTCCTGCCGCGCGGTGCGTCGACCCCGTCGGTGCTTGGTCGTGGGAAGGAGGGTCTCCACGGGCCCTCCTTGGTTGTCGCGTTCGGTGATTGGAGGGGCATCAGCCACCTCGAGTCCCTAGTCTGCCCCCATGACCGATGACACTTCCACGGGCGGCCTCGACCGCCGTTCCTTCATGGCGCTCGGAGCTGCCGCCACCGGAGCCGTGCTGCTTCCCGCGTCGCCGGCCCTGGCCGGTCGAACTGAGCGGGCATCGGGGCGAGTCTTCCGCCTTGGTGTGGCGTCGGGAGACCCACTGCCTGACTCGGTGATCTTGTGGACGCGCCTTGCGCCTCGCCCCCTCGAACTCAATGGCGGGATGGGCAAGCGCTCCGAGACGGTCAAGTGGGAAGTTGCGTCCGACGATGCCTTCGCCAACGTGGTCTCGCGCGGCTCCGTTGAGACGTCAGCTGCGTTCGGCCACAGCGTTCATGTCGACGTGAAGGGCCTCGCCCCCGACACGTGGTACTACTACCGCTTCAAGCACGGGAGCGAGTTGTCTCCGGTCGGTCGCACACGAACGACACCCGATTTCGGATCCTCGATGTCGCGTCTGCGCGTGGGGCAGACCTCCTGCGCTAACTGGCAGTCCGGCTACTACCAGCTCTATGCGGATCTCGCCGCTCAGGAGCCTGACTACTGGCTGGCGCTCGGCGACTACATCTACGAGTACAGCGGCTCAAAGGACAATCGCTATCTGCGACCCACGCAGACCAAGCCCACGCGCGCGATCCCGTGGGACACCGAGCCTTTCAGCATTGGGGAGTACCGCCGCCAGTACGGTCTCTATCGCTCGGATAAGTCCCTCCAGCGCCTTCACGCGACGGCGCCGTACTCGGTGATCTGGGACGACCACGAGGTCGACAACAACTTCACCGCATCCAAGAGCGGTGGTGACGGGCAGAAGGACAAGGGCAAGTTCATCGCCCGGCGTGCGGCTGGCTTCCAGGCGTTCTACGAGAATCACGCGATTCGCATCGATCCGCCGCGGCGCAAGCCTCGGCAGATGCGGATCTATCGGGAGGTCACCTGGGGAACTCTCGCCAACTTCCTCTTGCTCGATGGCCGGCAGTACCGCTCTGACCAGCCTGGGGACGACACGCCTAACGATTTCGGCGGCTGGGTCGATGGCATGTTCGATCCGGAAGCAACGATGCTCGGTGCGGAGCAGGAGACATGGCTGGCTGACAGACTTCGCGACTCCACGGCGCGGTGGAACTTCATCGCCCAGCAGACGGTCGTGTCCGACATCAATGGAGGCGTGGGACTGTCCCTGCTAAGCAAGGGGCTCTACAACTACGACTCCTGGGACGGCTACTGGTCCGCGCGTGATCGACTCATCACCGCGATCAAGGAGGGTCAGGTGCGCAATCCCGTCGTCCTCACGGGTGATTTCCACTGCAATCTCGCTTTCGACCTCATCGACGCATGGCCTGATCCACGTGACTTCCCGAGAATGCTCGACCAGATCGCAGCCACGAAGGACTGGGAAGCCACGAAGGTAGGTACGGAGATCGCCACGGGTGCGATCTCCTCGCCGACCTTCTTCGAGCCTGGAGGACCGATTCCACGTCCTGACATCGTGGGCCCCGCAACGCTCGAGGGAACGTCATGGGCGCGGTACGGAGAACTTCTCAACAACGGCTACGTCCTCCACGACATCACACAGGACGCCGATGAGGCCCTCTTCCGCGTCTGCCAAGCGAACTACAAGGCCAGTACCGCGGAGGGCAAGCCGAAGTCACACAGCACCGTTGTCATCGCCGACGGCGTGCCGGGGGTGAGCGACGTCAGGTAGCGACCTGACGGATCGGGCGCGGGCAGCGTCCTCCCGCTCTACCCTTGGGCAAGGGAGGAACCATGCAGTTGACCGCGGCCGAGATCGCCGCCTCGCCGGCGTTCGCGGCGAGGGTCGCTGCGCTGTCACAACAGACCGGCCGCACGCCCGAGGACATTGCCGCTGACGCGCGTCGATGCCTCGACGAGATGGTCGCCACCGTCGAGCCCAAGAGCAGCCAGGCGTGGGATCGTTTCGGTTCGTGGCTGTCACGCTCGTACTCAATCGACGCCTCGACCGATCGACTCCGGCATATCCGCGAGCTCGGGCTGAAGCACTCCCTCGTCTTCCTGCCGAACCACCGGTCCTATCTCGACCCGCTTGTCCTGAGGCGTGTCCTCGCGGGCTACGGCTTCCCGCCGAACTTCGTCCTGGGCGGGATGAACCTTGCGAAGTGGCCAGCCTCCGTCCTCGCGAAGCGCGCCGGACTCATCTTCATTCGACGGAGCTCGCGAGACGATCCTGTCTATCCCGCGATGATGCGTCTCTACCTGGGTTGCCTGCTGAAGGTCCACGCCAATCTCGAGTGGTACTTCGAGGGAGGGCGCACTCGCACTGGCAAGCTTCGGCCACCGCGGATGGGTGTGCTGCGCTATTTGATCGATGCCTTTGTCGAAAATGCGGCAGAGGTTGGTTCGGCATCGAAGGCGGACGTCTACATCGTCCCCGTATCGATCGTGTACGACCAGCAGCACGAGGTCGAGGCAATCTCCTTCGAGGACACGGGGGGCAGCAAGACCCCGGAGAGCCTGAAGTGGCTCTACGGCTTCGCCCGGGCCCAGTCGACACGGCGTGGTCAGGTGCACGTGAGATTCGGCGAGCCTTTGTCCCTTCTCGAGACGCTGGACGATGCTCGCGAGCGCGCTGGGTCGGCCGATCCCGAGACCGTGGTGCCCCGTGTCGCCTTCGAGATCGCTGATCGGATCAATGCCGCCACGCCCATCACCCCGTCGGCGCTCATCACCTTCGCCCTGCTCGACAACGAAGGCCGGGCGCTCACGCTGGGGGAGCTGCTCGACGTTCTCGACCCTCTCCTCGCCTATGTGCGTGAGCGTCGACTTCCCCTGACGTCCGACATCGACCTAGCCCGTCCGGATGGATTGCGTACGGCACTGCGCACCCTTCAGCGCGAGGGCGTCATCGAGGTCTACGAAGGGGGACTCGAGCCGGTCTTTGCGGTCGCACCTAATCGCTTCCATGAGGCGGCGTTCTATCGCAACACGCTCGGGCACTGGTTCGTCTACCGTGCGATCGCCGAGAACGCGCTCCTTGCCGCGGCCGACACCGGCGGCGATGTCGTCGACATCACCTGGCAGGCAGCGCTTGAACTCCGTGATCTGCTGAAGTTCGAGTTCTTCTTCCCGCGCAAGCGGGAATTCGCCGATGACATCCGCCGCGAGGTCGACCTAGCACGGCCCGGATGGTCCGGTGAGGGGTTCGACCGCGATGGCGTGCTCAATGCCCTCGACCACACTCATTTGTATGTCTCCCACCGCATCATCGGTCCGTTCCTCGAGGCCTACTACGTCGTCGCCGCTCGCCTCGCAGACCGCGAGCCGGCCGCGCCCGTTGACCGTGATGCGCTGGTCCAGGAGTGCCTGGGCATCGCCAAGCAGGACTGGCTCATGCACCGCCTCCATAGCCCCGAGTCCATCTCGCGCGACCTCATGCAGGGAGCGCTCAAACTCGCGGACAACCGTGGGCTCCTGGGCGTCGGCGGAGAGGAACTTCGCAAGCAGCGCGAGGACTTCCGAGACGAGCTGAGGGCCGCCGTGGAGCGCGTCGGTATCGTGCGGCGTGCGGCTATGGCGCAGATCGAGGGCGATGGCCGACGGACAATCTCGAGGATCATGCGGAGGCGTTAAGCGTGCCTGACATCGACGGACTGGTGGCCGAGGTCGAGGCATCCCCTGAAGGCCCGCGCATCGGGGCGTTCTTCGACTTCGACGGGACCCTCATCGACGGCTACTCGGCCGTCGCCTACTTCCGCGATCGACTCATGGCGCGCGACGTCGGCACGACCGAGCTGCTGCGCTCGCTCATCGAGAGCGTCAACGTCGAAGTCCGCGGCCAGGACGTCCACCGCCTCGTCGAGATCGGCGTGGGGGCGCTCGGTGGCCGGTCCGCGGAAGATGTCGACAAGATGGGCGAGCGGCTCTTCCGCAAGCACATCGCCCAGATGATCTATCCCGAAGCGCGAGCCCTCATCGCCGCGCACCGCAGCCGCGGTCACACGGTCGTTATTGCCTCGTCAGCCCTCACCTTCCAGGTCGAGGCGGCCGCCCGCGATCTTGGGATCGAAGACATCCTGTGCACCCGCATGGAGTCGCGCGACGGATTGCTCACCGGCTTTATCGATGGTCCGGTGCTGTGGGGCGACGCCAAGGCGCAGGCGGTGCGCGAGTTCGCTGCGGAGCGCGACATCGACCTCGCCCAGTCCTTCGCCTACGGCAATGGCGCCGAGGACCTGACCTATCTCGCGACGGTGGGCAACCCGCGGCCCCTCAACCCTGCGGACGGATTGTCGGAAGCCGCGAAGGAGCGAGGCTGGTCGACCGCGCGCCTTTCGCGGCCGCAGCACCTCACGCCGGAACTCGTCGTAAGGTCCGTCGCGGCGTACGCCGGGGTCGTGGCTGGCCTTGGTCTGGGTCTCGGGCTCGGCCTGGTGAACCGGGATCGGCGTACTGCGGTCGAGATCACCGCGTCCGTCGGATCCGAACTCGCGCTCGCTGCCGCGGGCGTGACGATAGATGTCGTCGGAGCTGAGAACCTTTGGGCGGCCCGTCCGGCGGTTTTCATCTTCAACCACCAGAGCCAACTCGACGTCATCATCATGGCGTCGCTGCTGC
>JBMTDJ010000019.1:0-30364 GCA_049431945.1 Candidatus Nanopelagicales bacterium
CGATCCGCGGAGCAATGCGGTGGCGGCATGACTCTCCTTCAGTGGCGTGACGTCACCGTTGACTACATCGTCGGATCCGAGCCGATGCCTGCCGTGCGCGGAGTGACGCTGTCGGTCGAGCGCGGAGAAGTGCTCGGCATCGCCGGTGAGTCAGGCTGCGGCAAGTCGACCCTTGCCGCGACCGTGCTGCGCCTGCTGCCTGACAGCGCGCGTATCGGCGGCGAGGTGCTACTCGACGACGAGGATGTCCTCGGCATGAAGTGGGGCCGTCTGCGCGCGGTGCGCTGGAGCGAGGCGGCCATCGTCTTCCAGGGTGCGCTGCATTCGCTCAACCCGGTCCAGACCATTGGCAAGCAACTCGCTGAGCCAATCCGCCTGCATCGCTCCGTGCCGGACTCCGAGGTGGACGCGCGGGTCAAGGAGCTGCTGCAGCAGGTGGGGCTGCCCACGTCACGCGCCTCGGCGTACCCGCACCAGCTCTCCGGTGGCCAGCGCCAGCGCGTGATGATCGCGATGGCCCTCGCGTGCGCGCCCGATCTCATCATCGCCGACGAGCCGACGACCGCACTCGATGTCATGGTGCAGGCGCAGGTGCTCGATCTGCTCACCGCGCTCGTCCGTGATCTCGGCATGGGCATGGTGCTCATCTCCCACGACCTCGGCGTGCTCGGCACGACCTGCGATCGCGTCGCGGTGATGTACGGCGGCGAAGTGGTCGAGGAGGGTCCGGCCCTCGAAGTCTTCGACAATCCCCAGCATGAGCACACGCGCGCACTCGCAGCGGCGTTCCCGCGCATCGGCGACCCGGATGCCCGGCATGTCGAGGACGAGGCGGTGTCGACGTCGGCGCTGCTCGGGGCGCGCGATCTGCGCGTGGTCTTCAACGATCGCGTGCGCGCGGTCGATGGCGTCGACCTTGACGTTGCCGCGGGCGAGATCGTCGCGCTCGTCGGGGAATCCGGATGCGGCAAGACCACGCTCGCCCGCACGTTGCTCGGGCTGGAGAGACCCTCCGCAGGCGAGGTGCTCTTCGAGGGCAAGCCGCTGGACTATCGGAAGCTGAAGGACTACCGCCGTCAGGTGCAGTTGGTGCTGCAGGATCCACTGGGCGCACTCAACCCGCGCCACACCGTCTACGACGCCGTCGCCGAGGGCCTGCGCGTGCACAAGGTGCCCGGCGACGAGGAGGCGCTCGTCGCCGAGGCGCTGTCGAAGGCAGGGTTGCGCCCGCCGGAGAAGTTCTTCCTGCGCTATCCGCATGAACTGTCAGGCGGACAGCGCCAGCGCGTCGTCATCGCAGGCGCGCTCGCACTCGAGCCTCGGGTGCTCATCGCCGACGAACCCGTATCGAGCCTGGACGCGTCGGTGCGTGGGGAGATCCTCGCGCTGCTGCAGCGACTGCGTGCCGAACTCGGCCTCACGGTCCTGGTGGTCACCCACGATCTCGGTCTGGCGTGGAACATCGCCGATCGGGTGGCGGTGATGTACCTCGGGCGCATCGTCGAGGTGGGGCCGACCGCACAGGTGCTGCAGTCACCGGAGCATCCGTACACCCAGGCGCTGCTGTCCGTCGTGCCCGATGTCGGCCGCAGCGATCAGACGGTGCTCACCGGAGAGCCACCCGATCCTGCGCGCATCCCGTCGGGATGTCGCTTCCATCCGCGCTGCCCGGTGGTCGAGGAGCGGTGTCGCACGGTGAACCTGCCGATCCTCGGCGTCGATCCGGGCCACCATTGCGCCTGCGTCCGGGTTGAGGGCTAGGGCTGCCTCAGACCAGCCAGTTCGCCTCGTACGCCGGGTCCGTGATGCCGGGGCGATCGAGTTGGAAGACCGGATCGACCGGACGTCCGTCGACCAGATCCATGAGCATGCCCCCGAATGCCGGGGCGAACTTGAACCCGTGCGCGGCGCCGAGCCCGACGATGACGTTGTCGTAGCCCGGAACCGGCGAGATGACGAAGTCGCGATCGGCGGTGAGCGAGTACAGGCAGCGCTTCGAACGCACGACCTCTCCGATGTCGGTGAAGTTGGCGCGCAGGAAGGTCGTCAGCCTGTCGAGCATCACCGGGTCGACCTCGCCGGAGCGCTCATCGCCGGTGACGGTCGGGCCGCCGCAGTCCTCCGCCGCCTTCATCGTCATCTCCGGCACAGTGCCCGGCATCGTGTACGTCGGGAAGCCGTAGAAGCTGGGGTCGTCCATCCAGATCCACAGCGGCAGGTCGGCGTAGGACGCAGGGACGGTGACGTAGGTGACCTGCTCCTCGGTGACGGTGAGTGGGATCGGCCAGCCGAGCGGCGCGGTGAGGGCGGAGGTCCACGCGTCCGCCGTGATGATGCATCGGTCCGCGGTGACAACCCCGTCGGAGGTGATCAGGCGCACGCCCGTGGCCATCGGCTCGATTGACTCCACTCGGGTGCGCTCGCGCAGGTCGGCGCCGCGCTCGCGGGCCAGGCGCTGCATCGTCGCGGTGCCGAGCGCGGCGGGCACGATGCTCGATCGCTCCTGATACAGGCTCACCGTGCCCTCGGGAGGCGTGAACTGCGGCCAGCGTGTGCGCAGATCGTCGTTGTCAAGCACGTCGTAGCCGATGCCGACCGCGTCCATGCTCTGCGTGTACGTCGTCATATCGATGGACGCGCCCGGCGGGAAGAGATCGACGCCGCCGGTCTGCGTGACGAGCGAGGTGCCGGAGTCGGACTCGAGCTCGGTCCAGGCGTCGTACGCGCGGAACGTCAGCTCGACGTAGTGCGGCGTGTGGTAGCTATGCCGCAGGATCCGTGAGGTGTCGTGTGACGCGCCGCGATCGTGGCCCAGCTCGAACTGCTCCAGGCCGATGACGGAGTAGCCGCGCCGCGTGGCCTCCCACGCGGCGGCGGAGCCGAGAGCGCCCAGTCCAACGATGGCGATATTGGTCATGCGAGTCGATCCAGCAGCCAGCGGCGGATGTCGAGAGAGTCGTCCTCCATGGGCGCGTACCAACCACCCTGGAAGTAGCGCGAGGACATGCCGCGCTGCACCGACTCGCAGATGGCCCAGTCCTGGCGGTTGACCAGATCCCACAGGTCGCCCGCATCCGACGGATCGAAGGTGCCCTTGGCCGTCTCACTCGGATGGAAGAGCAGGTCGCAGACGATGCGCGTGCGATCGACGGCCATGGGTGTCAGCACGAAGGCCGCCGCGTGCTCGGCCGACAGGCTGAGCAGGAGGTTGGGGTAGACGAGCTCGCCCTTGTGCTTGACCCGCTCGTGCTCGTCGAGGTCGGGGAAGGGGGCGCGGTCCGTCGTACCGCTCATGGTGAATGTCCAGGCTCCCTCGCGATGGGGTACGCCGTCCTCCCAGGGGATGTCCCTCCCGCCACCAGCGAAGGCCGGGACCAGGCGCGAGAGCTCGGGGTGGACCGGGCCGCAGTGGTAGCACTCGTTGTAGTTCTCCGCCACCACCTTCCAGTTGGCGGCGACGTCGTAGACGAAGCGCAGGCCGAGTTGGAGATCGGCAAGCGGGTAGCGCTTGACGCGATCGGGGATCGGGCCGAGTTGCTCGAGCAGCGTGGTGCGGGGGGACTCGGCAATCCACAACCAGCCGCCCCAGGTGTCGGCGGCGAGTGACGTGAGGCGGAAGTCGGCCGGATCGATGTCATCGGCGTGTGGCGCGTGCATGAGCGAGCCATCGAGCGCGTAGGTCCACGAGTGGTACGGGCAGCGCAGCGCCTTGGCTCCACATGGGGGTGCATCCGCGGGCATGAGCTGCGCGCCGCGATGGCGGCAGACGTTGGCGTGGGCGTGCAGAGCACCGTCGTTCGTCACCAGGATGGACTCGCCGTAGAAGTCAACGACGGCGACGCGGTCGGGCTCGGTCAGGCCGAGGTCGTCGAGCCGGCCGATGCAGGTCCACTCGTGTCGCAGCATCTCGCGCTCGCGGGCGAAGGAATCGGGGTCGACGTAGTGCTCCCGGGGGAGAGCGGCTTCCATGGCGAAAGTATGGCGGGTGCCTAGACCCTGGGGAAGGACTCCTGCCACCTGCGCTCGCGGATGACGTCATCGCCATCCTTGACGACCAGGTGGATGCGAATGTCGTAGGAATCCTCCCGCGTCGCGAGGTCCATCACTGAGCGCGCGCGGGCGACGACCGCCTCCGTGGTGTCAGTCGCGTCGAAGCGCAGAGTGAACTCCACATCGGAGTGGGCGTGCTGGGCGAACGTGCGCTCATCGACGCTCACCCAGCCGTCATAGCGCTCCGTCGCTGAGCCGTAGGGAGTCTCATAGTCCGACAGGGAGCCGACGACGCAGCGCGTGACGCGGCGCGCGACGTCACGCTCGATCTGCCACGTGATGCCCTCGGTGTCCTCGCTCGACTCAGGGTTGCCGGGAGCGAAATCAGGGACGGGCACATCCGGATCGGGGTCGTACGTCGGCAGGGTGAGCACCGCATCGCGCAGGGTGAGGAAGCCCGGACCGCCGGGCGCGACGACATTGGGCCAGTCCGCGCCGGCGACGCTCACCCGCAGGGTGCGACCAGGCAGCCAGCGCCACGCGGTCGCCTCCAACTCGACGTCGACCTCGCCCTCGGGTCCGATGAGCAACGTGCCGCGGGTGACGAGGGTCGACGTGCCGTCGGGAGCGACGTCGCACAGGCGCACGGCGAGGATCGGATGCGGGCACGTGGCATGCACCTGCGCGCGCAGGTGCACGTGCCCGGCGATCTCGATCGCTTCATCGACGGGGAAGTCCCATGTCATCGACTTCGCATCGTCGACCCGCTGGTCGCCGGACTGGCCGTAGGGCAGATGCCCGGCGCACGAGATCCACGCATCGATCCCGACATCGGGTCGCACGGCGTACGTCGGCCGGTCCTCGAGCGGGAGATCGAGCGTGTCGGAACGCGATGACGGCCACGCGTCGGTGCGCCACTCTCCCGGCACGGTGTCGAGCACCGGATCGGGGGCGTGGGAGTAGCGCGCGTACCAGGTGTGCGGGAGCGACCAGGTCGGCAACTCCGCAGGTGCACCCGGAGGTGTGCCGAGGTGGTCCGCGAAGAACGCCGCCATCTGCGGCACGTGGTCGATGCGCGGGCCCGGGGCGCTGGAGGTCGGCGCCGCATGCGACCACGGACCGGCGAGGAGCCGCGTCGGCGCGCTCATGCGCTCGATCGTGCGGAAGGTGGTGTTGCGATAGCCGTCGGCCCAGCCGGCGATGATCATCGTCGGGATGTCGATGCGGTCGTAGCCCTCGCCGTCCGGACCGAGTCGCACAGACCCATGCCGCCAGTAGGCGTCATCCGAGGGATGGCTCATCCAGGTGAGTTGCCACGGCTCGTGCTCGTCGATCCGGCGCAGCCACTCGGCGCGCCAGTCGAGGTCGCCATCGCTGCGGCTCTCCTCCCAGATTCCGGGCACGGGTGGCAGAGCGTTCATGGGGGTCATATAGGCGCAGTAGTCGACCTGATCGATCCACTTGAATGCTCCGCCCATGTAGTGGACGTCGTCGGTGAACCGGTCGTCAGTCGCGTAGATCGGGATGATCGCCCCGAGGTGAGCGGGTCGCTCGCAGGCGAGTTGAAAGGAGTTGAAACCGCCGTACGACGTGCCGAACATCCCGACCTGACCGGTGCACCACGGCTGGGTCGCAAGCCACGCGATCGCCTCGGTGAGATCGCGCTGCTCGGCCTCGGGATATTCATCGGTCGCGCGGCCGCTGCTGCTGCCGGTGCCGCGCACATCGATGCGCGCGACGGCGAAGCCGAACTCGTCGCAAAAACGCTGGTACTCGGGCCGCCAGCCCGACGTCATGTCGTCCTTGCGGTAGGGCAGCGCCTCGAGAATGCACGGCGCCGGCGTGGCATCGGGGATGAAGAGTGTGACGCTCAGGTGCTCGCCATCGGACAGCGGAATCGTTGACCGGATCACGCGAGCATCCCCTTCACCTCGTCGATCGGGAGGGCGTGGATCTCACGCCCCTGGTAGCCCGCGGTCGTCTCGGCGTTGATGAGCGAGGCGATGACCGCCTCCTCGCTGGCGTCGACGACGGCCGCGAAGTAGTCGTCAAGCCCGCGACCGGTGATAGCGGGGCCGCCGCACCCGCTCCTGCGCAAGCCGTTCGCCATCGCGAGGAAGATCTCGCCTGACCCGTGGTGGGCCACCGATCCAGTGCGAGCCAGGCCGAGGCCGATGCGACGAGCAAGGCGCTCGCACCCGGCAGCATCGATCGGCGCATCGGTGATCGCGATGCCGATGCACGAGCCTGCCGGAGGGGGCTCGACGATGCCCCCGCGGGCTAGGCGCTTGCCGACATGGACACCGTCGATGGTGAGCCGATCGGCGCTGCCGAAGTTGGTGAGCAGGAGTACGCCGACGACGTGTCCGTCAGGCAGCACGCGCGAGGCGGAGCCGATCCCACCCTTCCAGCCCAGGCAGCTCATACCCGTGCCCGCACCGACGGCACCCTGCGCGAAGTCACCGCCGGCCCGGGCCGCATCGAGAGCGGCGCTCACGTCGTCGAAGGTCACGTGCATCGCGCGCGGGTCCGACAGCCACGAGTCGTCGCACTCTCCGACGACAGGGATGATCACTTCGCCGAACGTCGATCGCCCGCCCATGAGCAACTGGCACGCGGCGTCGTAGACGCGGCCGACCTGCATCGTGGAGGTGAGGAAGACCGGCGTCTCCGCGTAGCCCCACTCCTCGATCTGGGAGCGACCGGTGAGCTCGCCCGCACCATTGAGCACCGCGACGCCGGACGGCACCGGATCTGCGAGGCAGTCGCCGCCGGGGTCGACGACGGTGACGCCCGTGCGGGCGATGCCGCGGCCCTCGGGGGGAGCGGGCTCGTCGTAGACGACCGTCGCGTGACCGACACCGACACCGGGGACGTCGATGACGCTCGCGGTGGGACCGCTGGGAAGGAGACCGATGGTGATGCCGAGATCTGCGACTCGCACCCCGTGATCCTGTCAGGTCGTGTCAGGCTGTGCCGGTGATTCGCGTCGTCAGGTCCGCGCATGCGCGCGACCACGTGCCCGGCGCGGAGATCTGGCTGGGTACGACGACGCCCGGCACCGAGGTGCCCGAGCGCGTGGACGCGATCGAGTCCGCGCTCGCCGACTGGCCCATGCTCGACGCAGCGCCGCATGACGACGCCGTCCTCCTTGGCGTCCACGACGCTGCTCTGATCGAGCACGTGCGCACCGTGTGGGACCGCTGGGGCGAGTACGGCATCGATCGAGTAACGCCGTACCTCTTCCCCACCGCCGGGATGCTCGGTGACCTGCCGATGCGCGAACCGACCGCCGTGCACGGCGCCGCGGGCAGATACGGCTACGACACGATGACGCTCATCGGCCCCGGGACCTGGGCAGCGGCGCGAGGCGCTGTCGACGTGGCGCTGACCTGCGTCGACGAGGTCGGCGACGGCGTGATCTACGGCCTCACGCGACCGCCGGGGCATCACGTCACGCGCGCGGCGTACGGCGGATCCTGCTATCTCAACAACGCGGCCGTCGCCGCCGAGGCGCTACGGCGGGCCGGACACGAGCGCGTAGCCATCGTCGATGTCGACGCCCATCACGGCAATGGCACGCAGGATGTCTTCTACTCGCGTGGCGACGTGCTTTATGCCTCACTGCACGTCGATCCGGGTGCGGGGTGGTTCCCGCATTACGCCGGATTCGCTGAGGAGACGGGCGTCGGCGAGGGCGAAGGTGCCAACCTCAACATCCCGCTCGCGCCAGGGACCGGTGATGCGACCTGGCTCGACGCCCTGCGCGCACTCGCCGACGGCGTGAGCGATTTCGGCGCGACGGCGCTGGTCGTCTCACTCGGCGTCGACGCAGCCGCTGACGATCCGGAGAGCCCGCTGGAGATCACCCTCGACGGCTATCACGCTGCGGGGCAGGCGCTGGGCGAGCTCGGGCTGCCGACGGTCGCGCTGCAGGAAGGCGGCTATCACCTGCCCACGCTCGGCTCGCTCGTGCGCGCGACACTCGTGGGGATGGCGCGCTAGTCCAGCAGCGGTGCGTAGTGGCACAGCAGTTGCCCGGGCTGAGTGCGTTTCAGCAGGTAGCGCGTTACCGGGTGATTGATGCACCTCGACGGTGTCTGCAGGTACGTGACGTGCTGGGTGCCGTCGTACGTGATCAGCGACGAGCCGGCAATGAAGTTGGCCATGGTCCGCCCGAAGACATACTCGGTGCGGGTGTCACCGAGGGAGTTGATGACGACCGGCGGTGTGGGCAACTCGAGCGCCTCAGTGAGCGGCTCGTACCCGTAGGTGAAGTCCTGCGGAAGTCCCGCGCAGAAGGTCCCCTTGGTCAAGGCCACCTGGGCTGACGCAACGGATTCGATCCGCGCCGCGACGGAGGCTGTCCGCGCGATGGCTTCAACAGTCGGGTACTCGCCGATATCGCGGCACTGGATGAAGTGGATGTTCAACGCCGCGCTCTGGTCGTCACGCGGCAGCAACTCCAGCACCTCCGAAGCAGTTTTCGCCGCCGCACGCCGCTTCTTTGCGCTCTTGCCGTAGAGCGCCTTATAGGCGTTGTTGACGAAGGCGGTGAGATCCGGATAGGCGGCCTGCACGGAGATATTGCCCCAGAAGCGTCCGACCATGCTCCAGCGGGTGAACTCACCCCCGGGAACGGGGATGGTGCGCACTTCGAGGCCATCGATGACACGCTGGAGGCGGTAGGCCATCTTCTTGCCGAACAGGCGGCTCCAGATCGCCTGGGCGGTGGCGTAGTTCCAGGTCGCACCGTTCATCCAGGAAGTGATGCTGAGATTGGGTGACCACGCCCCGTCGAGGATCAGCGTCCGCACTCGGTCGGGGTACTCCCGTGCGTAGCGGTAGCCGATGCGCGTGCCGTAGCTCATTCCCCAGAAGTTCCACTGTCGCGCGCCGAGCGCGGTGCGCATCGCCTCGAGGTCGCGGATGACGTAGTAGGTGCCGAGGTAGGGCGCGACGTCGGGGTTGGCGTCCAGGCACTGGGTGTTCCTGGCCGCCTGCACGTCGTACATCGCCTGGGCAAGGGCTTCCCAGTCCACCGGACCGACGACGGGTGGTTCGTACGAAGGCTCCGGGGCGGCATTGCAGCCCTGGAGCTGCGGCATGGAGTCGCCGATACCGCGGGGGTCCCAGGCGACGAAGTCGAAGCCCCGTCGGACGTTGCGCGGCAGGGCGCTCCAGACGCCTGCGGCGCTGCCCAGGCCCGACTCACCCGGACCCCCGGGGTTGAAGCTCAGATATCCCTTGCGCTTGCCGGTCGCGCGCTTGACCGCAAGCGCGATCTCAGCGTTGGCGGGATTGCTCAGGTCGTCCCAGTCGAGTGGCACGGTGAGGGTGCCGCACTCGAATCCGCCGAAGCCCTTCTCCGGGCAGTCGGACCAGGTGATCGTGCCGCGCGCCGCATCAGCGGTGGGCGTGGCCGCGGTGGCTGGCGCTACGAGGACTGATGCGGCAATCGCTCCGGCGATAACAACGACGGACACACTGCGCAGGGAAGGTCGCATCTCGCGAACGTAGTGGTGAGGGACGGCAGAGGGCAAGGCCGCTACCGTAAACGCGTGATCACCGATACCCACGAGCAGGTCGTCTTCGGCCACGACCCCGCGACCGGCCTGCGCGCCATGGTGGCCATCCACTCGAGTGCCCTCGGCCCGGCCCTCGGTGGATGCCGGATGAGGCCCTACGCCGACGAGCAGGCGATGATCTCCGATGCGCTGCTGCTGTCGGAGGCGATGACCTACAAGAACGCCCTCGCGGGCCTCGACCACGGCGGTGGCAAGGCGGTGATCTGGGGCGATCCGGCGACGGACAAGTCGCCCGAACTCTTCCGCGCGATGGGCCGCTTCATCGCCACCCTCGAAGGCCGCTACATCACCGCGGGAGATGTCGGCACGACCGTCACAGACCTCGACGTGATCTACGAAACGAACCCGTGGACGACCGGACGCTCGCCCGAGCATGGCGGGTCCGGCGACACGGGCATCCTCACGGCGTACGGCATGCAGCAGGCGATGCGCGCCGTCGCGAAGCATCGGTGGGGCAGCGATTCTCTCGAGGGCAAGGTCGTGGGCATCTCCGGCGCCGGCAAGGTCGGGCGTCGGCTGGCCGCCCACCTGGTCGAGGAGGAGGGCGCGCGCGTCATCATCACCGATCCCTCCCCCGAGGCCATCGCGTCCGTCACGGTGGATGTTGACGTGGTCGACTCGACCGAGGCGCTCATCGCACGGGAGATGGACATCTACTCTCCCAATGCCCTCGGCCATGCCCTCACGCCGGAGGTCACTCGGTCCCTGAGAGCGAGCATCGTCTGTGGGGCGGCCAACAACCAGTTGGCCACCCCCGAGGTCGGCGAGATGCTGGCCGAGCGCGGAATCCTCTACGCCCCCGACTACCTGGTGAACTGCGGCGGAGTCGTCCAGGCGGCCGAAGAACTCGTGCCCGCCGTCGGGACGGGGGAGCCGCCCCGCTTGGCGGGCTGGTTCGACCTAGACCGGGCACGCTCCCGGGTCGCCGGGGTCTACGACACGACCCTGAGGGTGCTGGACCGGGCCGCCCAGGAGGGGATCCTCCCCGTGGAGGCCGCTGCCCGGGAGGCTGAGGAGCGCGTAGCCACGGGGGGCCCGGCCTTCGAAAGGTTCGACGTACGCCGCTGAGAATCGCCCCCCCCTCCCCGTGCGGCGACCCCCCGCGCCGGGGTACGCTTCCAGCGGTCGATGTGGCGCCCCCGGGCAGCCGCTCGAGGAACATGAACACGAGGGCACCTCAAGGAGTCCGGACATGGGACGCGGTCGCGCCAAGGCGAAGCAGACGAAGGTCGCGCGTGCATTGAAGTACGGCGGTCCGCAGACGGATTTCGACCGTCTCCAGGCCGAGCTCGCCACGGGGGAGCACCACGAGATCGATGGGGCTGACGAAGTCGAGATCGACGAGCCCATCGAGGACCCGTACGCCGTCGACCCTTACGCGAAGTACTACGACGAGGACGAGGACGAGGAGTCCGAGGGGAGCTAGTGCCCCGAATTCCCCACACCGCGAGACACCTCGCGCGACGTTGGCCACAATCGCTTCATGCGCCGATCCACCGCCATCGCTGCCATCGCCACCACCCTGGCCCTCTCCGCGTCAGTGCTGACCCTGCACTCCGCTTCCGCGGGGTTGAGCGTCACCGACCCACTTGAGTGGAGCGATCCGCTACTCGTGACATCCAGCGATGACGGTCTCACTCTCGCTGACACGGACGCTGAGGACGACGTCGCCGTGGCTGTCGTGACCCGCATTGTGGGCGAAGGCATCGGCGTAGGGAGCATCGGTTCTCGCGACGCGAACGACGGGACCGAGTTCGATATCTACAGGGCATCGGGATCTGGCCAGTGGGTCATGCGCTACACCATCCCGGCCGCCACGGTCGGCACGGTCGCGGGGCTACCGCGCATCGCGACGGACGGCCTCGGATGGGCACTGATCTGGCAGCGTGAGGTGAGCCCAGGTCGCTGGGAGGTGGTCGCGGCACAGGCCACCATGGGAAATACCGACCCGGCCATCAGCGTGATCACCACCGTCACCGGCGGGTACGCGCAACTGATCTCGCTCGCTCTCGACGCCGCTCCCAACACCAACCTTGTCACCGGCCCGAGGTACCTCGCGGCGTGGCTCGGGAAGCGGATTTCGACGAGTACGGCAGTGGCCGAGGTCAGCGAAATGTATTCGAGCTCACTTTCATGGGAACGACCGGTCACCGTGGGCACCGTGCCTGACACCGCAACGGGGGGCAACCTCAAGGTCGCCTACGCGAACAACCGCTCAGCCGTGATCGGCTACACCTCCACGGCCGCGGGAGTGGGACGCGTCTTCGTGAACTTCCGCGCTGCGGCCGGCGAGTGGTCGGGGCTCAAGTCCGTGGGCACCACAACCTCAGGTGCCTGGGACCTCGACATGCCGGAGAGTGCACCGACGAGCGCACTCGTCGCCTGGGCCGAGAGCGGACGTAGCGTCACCGTGGATCAGCGCAGACTGAGCAGCGGAGCGAGCGAGTGGAGCGTGGATCAAGGCGCGTTCGCCAGCAGTCGGTACATCGGCAGGGTCGTTGCCACCGACACCGGAGGTGACAACGTCATCGTGTCGTGGAGCGAGCAGCCCTCGGCCCCGTCAACGACAGCGACGGCATTTGGTGTGACTTCGCTCGTCATCGACCGCAGCGACCCCCTTGGTCAAGATGGCCGCTACTTCTACCCACTCCTTTTCGGCGAACAGGCCTCCGGCCCGATCAGCCTGGACGCGGGGATGAACGACAGCGGGCGCTACTCGCTCGCAGTGACAGCCCGCACCGGCGCGGCGACGTCGACGATCAAGGCCTTCACCGCCGGCCCGGGCACCCCCCTCACGTTCTGGGGCGGGCAGACCCAGGGGACGGTCATCGCAACGGGCATCGCCCCGCGCGGGGTCGTCGGCCTGCTCGTGCCCCCGAGCAGTGCGGACCTGCCACGGCTCCTGTGGGCGCAGGCCTCCGGCAACGCAACGTCGCTCCAGACCGCGCTGCAATTCGTGGCCGCCCGGCCGCCGAGCGAGCCTTTAGGCGTCTTCGCCGTCCCGCGGGATCAGGCGGTCGAAGTGCGATGGAATGCGCCCACGGATCTGAGCACCGGGCAGATCAGCTACCGGGTCACAGCCAACCCGGGGGGCGCCACGTGCCAAGCGTTCACGCGCGCCTGTGAGGTGACCGGCCTGACCAATGGCCGGTCCTACACCTTCACCGTCGTCGCATCGACGGTCGCCGGAGGTCCCGGCCCTGCTTCCGCCCCCAGCGCTGCCACGATCCCGGGGCCCGAGGCCCCGTCCGCTTCGTCGGTCAAGATCCGGGCCAAGAAGAACGGCCGGATGATCGCCAAGTGGGGCGCATCCGCCGGGGCCACCGTGACGAGCTACGTCCTGCGCACCAAGAAGGGCAAGGGCTCGTGGCGCAGCACGGATGTCGGCAATACCTTCAAGAAGCGGCTCACCGTGCGACCAGGGCAGAAGCTCTGCGTGCAGGTGGCGTCGGTCAACGCGGCAGGCGACCGCGGGGCATGGACGCCGAGGGTGTGCAAGATGGGCAAGTCCTAGGCAACCATCGGTCGCAGGGCTTGCGCGATGTCGTCAACGGACCGCAGCGTGCCCGATGCCACGGCGTAGATCAGGTCGTATGCCTGATCGTTCGTCATCGTGAGTCGATGTCCGTTCATCCGGAGGAAGACGATGAGGCAGGCGAGCCCCAAGCGCTTGTTGCCGTCCACGAAGGCGTGATTGCACACGAGTGACTCGACCAAGGCGGCGGCCATGTGCACGGCATCGGCGTACGCCCACTGGCCTTCGACGCTCGCCTGCGGCCTCGCGACCGCCGCTTCGATGAGGCCGACATCCCGCAGCGCGCATCCAGGGATCACGCGCTCGGCGATACCGAGGACCTCCTGAGCCGTGAGGAAGAGCACGATCACTCAGCGAGGCGGCGCATCGCCTCGGCGTAGCGGGGGAGCTCCTCATCCAGGATCCGGGTGATGAGGTCCGCCCGAATGTGCGCCTCGAGGTACTCCTCGACCGCCGACTTGACGACCTCCTGCATCGAGCGACCCTCGAACTCCGCCCGGGCACGAAGCAATTGCGTCTGCTCATCGGACAGTCTCAGCGTCATGGCCACGCAGGAATGGTATCAGTGGTGATACCTAGGGGTACTCGCCGAGGACGAGAGCGGCACCACCCCCGCCACCCTTGGCCTCCGCGTCACCCGCCTCGCCATCGCGGCGATCACGGACGACACCGCACGGCCATGACGGCACACCGCGATCGCGCAGGCGCGCCATCGCATCACCGGCTGCCGTCGCATCCACAATCGCGACCATGCCCATGCCCATGTTGAAGGTGCGCTCCATCTCGGGGCGCTCGACACCGTGGCCGGCGATGACGCTGAAGACCGGTGGTGGCGTCCAGGTCGACCGGTCGACGTCGATCGCGAGGTGGACAGGCAGCACGCGCGCGAGGTTGGCGGCGATGCCGCCGCCCGTGATGTGGCTCAGCGCGTGCACATCGACGTTGTCGATGAGATCCAGGCAGTCCTGCGCATAGATCCGGGTCGGCTCCAGCAGCTCCTCCCCTACAGTGCGGCCGAGTTCGTCGACGTACGCCGTGAGGCCCGGTCCACCATCGCCGAGCAGCACGCGCCGCGCGAGCGAGTAGCCATTGGAGTGCAGCCCCGACGATGCCATCGCGATGGCCACATCTCCGGAGCGCACGCGATCTGGACCGAGGAGGCGATCGGCCTCCACCACGCCCGTGCCGGCGCCGGCAACGTCGTACTCGTCGGGCTCGAGCAGGCCAGGATGCTCGGCCGTCTCGCCACCCACGAGCGCGCATCCAGCGATCTCGCACCCGCGTGCGATGCCGGCGACGATCGCGGCGATGCGCTCGGGCACGACCTTGCCGGTGGCGATGTAGTCGGTCATGAAGAGCGGCTCGGCGCCGCACACGACGATGTCGTCGATGACCATGGCGACGAGGTCCTGGCCGATGGTGTCGTGGACGTCCATGGCCTGGGCGACGGCGACCTTGGTGCCAACCCCGTCCGTGGATGTCGCCAGCAGCGGGCGTTCGTATCCCTTCAGGGCGCTGGCGTCGAAGAGCCCGGCGAAGCCGCCGAAGCCCCCGACGACCTCCGGGCGCGTCGCGCGCGCGATGGCATCGCGCATGAGGGCGACGGCGCGTTCACCGGCCTCGACATCCACGCCCGCGTCGGAGTAGCTGACCATCAGGGGCGCTGCAGGGCGTCGATGTGCGTGGTGGCGGAGACCCGCTTCTCCAGGCCCTCGAGCAGGTGCTTGCCCATGACCTCGGGCTCGGGGATCGGCACGGGGTAGACGCCATCGAAGCACGCGCAGCAGAAGTCCTGTTTGGGCAGCGTGGTGGCATCGACGAGTTGGTCGAGGGAGACATAGCCGAGGGAGTCGGCGCCGATCGAGCGGCAGATCTCCTCGACCGACAGGCCGTTGGCGATGAGCTCGGCACGGGAGGCGAAGTCGATGCCGTAGAAGCAGGGCCACTTCACGGGCGGCGAGGAGATGCGCACGTGCACCTCTCGGGCGCCGGCCTCACGCAGCATGCGGACCAGGGCCCGCTGGGTATTGCCGCGCACGATCGAGTCGTCGACGACCACCAGGCGCTGATCGGCGATGACCTCGCGCAGCGGGTTGAGCTTGAGCCGGATACCGAGTTGACGGATCGTCTGCGACGGCTGGATGAAGGTGCGCCCGACGTAGGAGTTCTTGACCAGGCCCTCGGCGAAGGGGATGCCGGACTCTTGCGCGTAGCCGATCGCGGCATAGCGACCCGACTCCGGTACGGGGATGACGAGGTCTGCCTCGACCGGGTGCTCTCGCGCGAGGCGCTTGCCGATGTCGACGCGCGTCGCCTGCACACTGCGATCCGAGATGGTCGTGTCGGGGCGTGCCAGGTAGACGAACTCGAAGAGGCAGCCCTTGGGCTCGGGCTTGGCGAAGCAGTGCGCGCGCAGGCCGTGCTCGTCGATGGCGACGAGCTCGCCCGGCTCGACCTCGCGGACATAGGACGCGCCGACGATGTCGAGGGCCGCCGTCTCGCTGGCGACGACCCAACCGCGCTCGAGCCGGCCGAGCACGAGCGGGCGAATGCCCTGCGGATCACGCGCGGCGTAGAGGGTGGTGTCGTCCATGAACACCAGGGAGTAGGCGCCCTGCAGCTTGGGCAGCTCCTTCATCGCGGCGACCTCGAGGGAGACGTCGGGGTGCGCGGCGATGAGTGCCGTGACGAGCTCGGTGTCGGAGGTCGCGCGTGTGGGCTTGGGAGTGCCCAGCGGCAGCTCACCGCGATCGACCTCCAGCGCCGCGACGCGCTCCGCGAGCTCGGGGGTGTTGGTGAGATTGCCGTTGTGCGCGATCGCCAGGTGCCCCGTCGCGGTAGCACGGAAGGTGGGCTGGGCGTTGTCCCAGCAACTCGAGCCGGTCGTGGAGTAGCGCGTGTGGCCGATCGCGAGGTGGCCCTGGAGTGACTCCAGGCTCGCCTCGGTGAAGACCTGCGAGACCAGGCCCATGTCCTTGTAGACGACGATGCGGTGGCCGTCGCTCACGGCGATGCCTGCTGACTCCTGGCCGCGATGCTGCAGGGCATACAGGCCGAAGTAGGTGAGCTTGGCGACATCCTCACCGGGCGCCCAGACGCCGAAGACTCCGCAGGCGTCCTGGGGTGCACGATCGTCGCCGAGCTCGCCCCCCACCGCGAAGTCGTGCGTGAGCTTGCCGTCGCCGCGCGCCACGAGGTGAGTCTATGCAGGTCCGAGATGGACTCGACGAGCGGCGCGGCATGACACGCCCGGCACGACCAGGCAGTGCCCCTCGCCTAGAGAAGTGCTGATCGCCTAGGTCGGCACCTGTGGATCTGAGTTCCCTGGGAACACCCCGCTCGAATGGCAACCCCCCGGTCCTTCTCGACAGCCTGGGTGACGCAACTGCAAAACGATCACGACCGATGCGTGTTGTCTCCGGCTGTCGCGCATCACCACGCTGCTCCCCCGAATGGTGGAGCAGCGGGATCCACCCACCGCTTGATTAGCGTCACGGAGGCATCATGCGTCGCGCCACAGCCATCGTCAGCTCGCTCGCCATCTCGGCGGCTGCCCTCACGGGAGTGGTGATCGCTGCGCCCGCATCGGCCCACGGCTCCCTCTCCCAGCCCTCCTCCCGCGTCTGGGAATGCTTCTTCGGCGACCGCAACTCACCGATGTGCGCGGCCGCCTGGCAGGCCAACCCGCAGGCGCTCTACGACTGGACCGAGGTCAACCAGCCGGCGGCCAACGGCAACCACAAGGCGCTCATCCCCGACGGTCAGCTCTGCAGCGCAGGCCGTTCGAAGTACGCGGCCTTCGATACGCCCTCCACGCAGTGGAAGGCGACGACCTTGCGTCCTGACGCAGACGGCAAGTACACCCTGACCTGGGAGTCCACCGCACCCCACGCGACGCGGTATTTCCGCGTCTACGTCACGAAGGCCGGCTTCGATGTCACCAAGCCGCTGACGTGGTCCGATCTCGAGCTCGTGCACGACACCGGTGCCCGCCCACTCGAGGCGACCACCACGATGCGCGTCGACATGCCGGCGCGTCAGGGCCGGCACATCCTCTACACCGTCTGGCAGCGAAGTGACTCCCCCGAGGCGTTCTACTCATGCTCCGACGTGATCCTCGACTCCGACGGCACGGTCGCGCCGACACCGACTCCCACGCCCACACCCACTCCGACGCCGACGCCGGCGACCGACGTGGCGTACCCGCTCAGCACGCAGGGCAATCGCATCGTCGATGCGGACGGCGACACCGTCATCTGGCAGGGCGTGAACTGGTTCGGCCTGGAGACCTCCAACCAGGCGCCACACGGCCTGTGGACCCGCGACTACAAGGACATGCTCAAGCAGATCGACGATCTGGGCTTCAACACGATCCGCGTGCCCTTCTCGCTCCAGGCCATCCGCGGCACGACGACCACCGGGATTGATTACAGCGGCGGCCGCAACGCCGACCTGCAGGGCAAGACCCCGCTGCAGGTGCTCGATGCCGTCATCGCCGAGGCCGGGCGCCTAGGACTCATGGTCATCCTCGACAACCACTCGCAGGCAAACGACGGCTTCATGGACGGCCTCTGGTACGGACAGGCGGGCTTCACCGAGGACGACTGGGTGTCGACCTGGCAGATGCTCGCCGCTCGCTACGCCGACACCGACCACGTCGTGGCCTTCGATCTCAAGAACGAGCCGCACGGCCCTGCCACCTGGGGCACCGGGGCAGCCACCGACTGGCGCCGCGCTGCCGAGCGCGCCGGCAACGCCGTGCTCGCGCGCAATCCCGACGTCCTCATCGTCGTCGAAGGGATCGAGGGGCCGGTCGCCGGCGGCCAGCAACTGAGCACCCATTGGTGGGGAGGCAACCTCGAAGGAGTGCGCACCAACCCCGTGCGGCTGTCCGTCGCGAACCGCCTCGTCTACTCCCCGCATGAGTACGGCCCCGGGGTCTTCAACCAGCCGTGGTTCTCCGCTCCCGACATGGCGGCCGCGCTCGCGGACCGCTGGCAGAAGGGCTTCGGCTACATCCACGAGCAGGGCATCGCGCCGATCTTCATCGGCGAGTTCGGCGCCAAGAGCGTCTCGCCCACCACTCTGGAGGGTCGGTGGATCACGCAATTCACGGCGTACCTCAAGGCCAAGGGGATGAGCTGGACCTTCTGGTCCTGGAATCCCAACTCCGGCGACACCGGCGGCATCCTCACCGACGACTGGCGGACGGTGCACGAGGACAAGATGGCGCTGATGCGCGACCTCATGGGAGCGTCGACAACGCCCACGCCGACACCGACTCCGACACCCACACCCACACCCACGCCCACGCCGACACCGACGCCGACGCCGACTCCGACACCGACGATGCCCGGAATGACCGAGGGCATCACCGCGACCACGATTGGCACCAGCGACTGGGGCACGGGATTGTGCACCGACGTCGTCGTCGCGACGACATCCACGAGCGACAAGCACTGGCGCGTCGATCTGCCCACTGGCATCACGATCACCGACCTGTGGAATGGGGTACGCACGACGCAGCCCGACGGCACGATCAGCGTGGGGGGAGCCGCGTGGAACCACATGGTGAGGAAGGGCAGCCCGACCAGTTTCGGCTACTGCGCGACCCGCAATGTCACTGTTCCGGCGCCAACGCCGACGCCGACACCGACACCCACGCCCACGCCGACGCCCACACCGACGCCGACTCCCACCCCAGGGGACCTGACGGCACGCTTCACCGTGGACTCGCGCTGGCAGAGCGGCGCCTGCTACACACTGGAGATCGCCAATCCCACAGCACGCGCCGCATCCACCTGGTCCGCGGGATTCACGCTCGCACCGGGGACGGCCATCACGCAGTCGTGGAGTGGCGCAGTCGCCAAGGTGGGCCCGGTCGTCGTCGTGACCGCACCGAGCTGGGGCGGGACGATCCCCGCCGGCGGCAAGGTCCGCCACTTCGGGATGTGCATCTCGGGCGTCGGCGATCCCACCGGCGTACGCGCATCCTGAGTCGCGCTGCACCATGTCCGCCCGTCATCGACGCTAACTCGCCTCTTAGCGTCGATAACGGGCGGAGCAGGTGCATAGGCGTCCGCTAGCCTCGACGCATGCTCATCCGACACCTCGCCACGGCTGCCGCGACCGCCCTGCTCCTCACCGCCTGCGGAGGATCAGCATCTCCGCTCACCGCGGATGAGGTGCTCCCCAAGCTCGAGGCAGCCGGGATCGACTGCACCGAGACGGCCGAGGAGCCGGTTGAGGAGGGCATTGCCGCGACCGCGGTGACCTGTGCCCTCGGAGATGCCGGTGGCGTCGTCGTCATCGTGGCTGAGTCGGCCGACGAAATCACCAAGGCCAAGGCCGAGCTCTGCGCGCAGATCCCCGACGAGCAGGGCAATCTCGAGGTCGCGGCGGGAGAGACATGGCTGGCCGTCACGCTGTCCACCGTCGGCGTGAGCGCGGCGCAGGTCGCCGAGGCGCTCGGCGGCCAAGTCGCCAAGATCAAGGACTACTGCGCGTAGTGGATGCGCGTCTTGGCGCCGCACTCCTCGCGGCGCTCACCCTCATCGTCGGCTTCGCTGTCGCATCGGTGACCGGCAATCGCACACTGGGCGGGCTCGTCCTCGTCACCGGCGGCGCGGTATGTGCCTGGATGTGGTGGCGGCTCGCAGGGCCACTGCGCGCCATCATCTCCGTGGCCGTCGCCGGCGTTGCCTTTGTGGTGTCGCATCCACTAGGGGCGCTCATCACGTCGTGGGGTGCGGTGCTGCTGGTGTCACTGATCGCCGCGGGCGCGACGTACTACATCACTCCGCCACCGCGCTCGTCAGCGCTCGAGAAGCGCTGAACGATGTAGATCGGCAGCACCGAGACGATGACGAGGAAGGCCGCGACGACGTTGACGATCGGTGCCTGGTTGGGGCGGAAGAGGTTCTGGTAGATCCAGATCGGCAAGGTGGTGATGCCCGGCCCCGCAGTGAAGGTCGTGACGATGATCTCGTCGAAGGACAGACCGAAGGCGAGCAGCGCACCCGCAGCGAGGGCTGAGCGCATGAGCGGGAAGGTCACGTGCACGAAGGTCTGCCATCCGCGCGCGCCCAGATCGGCGGACGCCTCCTCGACATTGCCACCGAGACGTCGGACGCGCGCGATCGCGTTGTTATAGACGACGACGATGCAGAAGGTGGAGTGCGCCACGACGAGGGTGAGGAAGGTCAGGCCCCCGAGGAACGACGTGAAGACATTGTTGAGCGCGATGCCTGTCACGATGCCCGGCAGCGCGATGGGCAGGATGATGAGCAGGCTCACCGTGTCCTTGCCGAAGAAGTTGAATCGCCCGAGCGCTAGAGCAGCGAGCGTCCCGAGCACCAGAGCGACGGCGGTCGCGCACAGGCCGAGGACGACGCTGGTGACGAGGGCCTCGCGCACCCCCTCATTGGAGGCCGCGGCCTCCCACCACCTCACGGAGAAGCCCTGCGGTGGCCACGCCAGCGTCGCTTCCGCATTGAATGAGTTGATGAGGACGACGGCCAGCGGGATGTACACGAAGAGGAACGCAATGCCCGCGAAGATCGAGAGCACGACCTTGGTGCCGCGTCCGGTGCTCACAGTTTCTCCAGCGCGCCGGTGCGGCGGACCGCGGCGAGGTAGAGCAGGACGATGACGACAGGGATCGTGGCGAAGGCGGCCGCGAAGGGAAGGTTGGTCACGTAGTTCTGCTGCACGACGTTGCCGAGCATGATGACCTTGCCTCCGACGATCTGCGCGGTGATGTAGTCGCCCAGGCTCAGCGAGAAGGTGAAGATCGATCCGGCGACCATCGTCGGGAAGATGATCGGCACGATCACGCTGCGGAAGGTGCGCCACCCCTTGGCGCCGAGGTCCGCAGACGCGTCAAGCATGGAGTTGGGCAGCCGCGTGAATCCGGCGTAGACCGGCAGGATCATGTAGGGCAGCCACAGGTAGGTGAGGGTGAGGATGATGCTGAACTCGCCGAAGCCGGGGCTGTCGAGCCCGAAGGGCGACAGGAACCATGCGATGACCCCCTGCTCAGGGCTCAGCATCGCGCGCCAGGCGTACACCTTGACCAGGTAGCTCGCCCACAGCGGCGTGAGGATCAGCGCGACCAGCAGCGGCTGCCACCGCGGCCGCGCGATGCGCGCCATGAAATACGCCACGGGTATGCCGATGAGCAAGCAGAGCAGCGTGACAGAGATGGCAATCGCCAGCGTGCGCAGCATCGTCTGCAGGTACGCCGTCGTGGTGAAGACCTCAATGAAGTTGTCGAGCGTGAAGGTGCGGACGAGAGCGCCGGTGAAGCCGTCGACCGTCCAGAAGGCGGTGAGGAAGAGTGCAGCGAGGGAACCCAGGTAGACGACGACCAGCCACGCCATCGGCGCGGCGAGCAGGCCCGTGAGCCGTGCGCGCGGATGCCGATAGCCGAAGCTCCCCTTAGGGGGTGCGGCCGTCGTCGTTGCCATGGGTTCCCTCGCTGCCTCAATCAGCCGTTAGGAGCGGAGCTCCGACCAGGCCTTGGACCACTCCGAGTAGGGCACGCACTTGACGTCCGTGCGCCCGTCGAGGCACGCCTCGGTCGGGGTGTTCCAGTAGTACACGTCCTCCCAGTACGCCGGCTCATTGGCGTGGTAGGTCTTGCACTGCTCGGGATCGATGTCACACGCGAGGACGTTGCTCGGCGCCTCGCCGAACCATGCCGTCGCCTGCTGATTGATCTCCGGGGAGGCGATCCAGTCGAGCCACTTGTAGGCGCAGTTGATGTTGGGCGTGTCCTTAGCGATCATCCATGTGTCGGACCAGCCGGTCGCGCCTTCCTTGGCCTTGGTGGACCCGATGTTCTCGGGGTAGTAGTTGACCAGCACCTGCCATGAGGTGGCGCCCGTCATCGAGCCGTTGGTGATCGCCTCGATCTGCTTGTTGTAGTCGCTCCAGTACTCGCTGACGAGAGCCTTCTGCTGCTTGAGAAGTGCGATCGCAGCATCGAACTGAGTCTGATCGAGTGAGTAGGGGTCGGTGATGCCGAGGTCGGGCTGGGTCGCCATGAGGTAGACCGCGGCATCCGCGATGTAAATGGGCGAGTCATACGGGCCCACACCACCGGCGGCGGGGGAGTCCGTCTCGAACATGATCGACCAGGAGTCGGCGGTCTCACCCACGACATCCTTGTTCCACACGAGCAGGTTCGCTCCGCGCCCATGGGGCATGCCGTAGGCCACACCGTTGACGCTGTTGTGCGACTGCATCTTCAGATCGGGGAAGATGTCGGCGTAGTTCGGCGTCAGCTCAGTGTTGATCGGCTGGACGTTGGCGCCGTAGATGAGGCGCAGTGACGCATCGCCCGATGCCGAGACGACATCCCAGCCGCCACCCTGCATGAGCTTCACGGCCTCGTCGGAGGTACCGAACACCTTGACGTTCACCTTGCAGCCGGTCGCCTCCTCAAAGGGACCCACCCAGTTGGCAGACGGATCCGTGCTGCCGTTCTCGGCGTAGCCGGGCCACGCGAGGATGTTGAGTGCGCCCTCGCCGTCTCCCACGGGTCCTTCGTATGTCGGGACGTCGGGCACGCTGCCCGCGTCACTTCCACTCCCGCCACCGCAGGCGGCGAGGACCAGGGCCGCGGCACCGCCGACGGCCAGCATCTTCAGCAGACGCGAAGTGTGCACCTGCTCCTCCTTCTCTCGTGTGGGACGCCCCGGTTGGTAGCGACCCTGTGAACACCGCTAGTCGCCTACGGCTACTTCGTGCTCGGTGTTCCACATCAATGTCACGCGCTGTCCCCGCATCGAGTTGACCTCGGAGGACGTGGCGTGAGAGTTCTGCTGCACGGCGATGAGCGAGCCGCCAGCGTCGAGATCGACGATGAAGCGCGTCGCCATGCCGACGTAGACGACCTCGTGAATGACGCCCGCTGCAGCGCGCTCATGGGCCTCTGGAGCGGGTGAGCCCAGCATCACCCGGATCTTCTCCGGGCGCACTGACCACGTGCCGTCGCGTCCGAGGATGGTCGCTGCCGCCCCGGCCTCGAGGAGGTTGGACACCCCGACGAATCCGGCCACGAATGGGGTCTTGGGGTGCTCGTAGATCTCCACGGGCGTGCCGACCTGGGCGATGCGCCCGGCGTCGAAGACCGCGATGCGATCCGACATCGTCAGCGCTTCCTCCTGATCGTGCGTGACGAAGACGAAGGTGATTCCCACAGCGCGCTGGAGCTCCTTGAGCTCCACCTGCATTTGCTCTCGCAGCTTCAGGTCGAGGGCCCCCAGCGGCTCGTCGAGGAGGAGCACCTGCGGACGGTTGACGAGCGCGCGGGCCAGTGCGACGCGCTGGCGCTGGCCGCCGGAGAGCTGGCTCGGCTTGCGCTCGCCGTAGCCCTCGAGCCGCACCGCCGCGAGGGCTTCCTCAGCGCGCTGCATGCGCTCGGCCTTGGGGACCTTCTTGACCTTGAGGCCGTACTCGACGTTGGCGAGGACGTTCATGTGCGGGAAGAGGGCGTAGTCCTGGAAGACCGTGTTGACGTCCCGCCCGAACGGCGGGGTCTGCGTGACGTCGACACCGGCGAGTTCGATCGTGCCGGCGGTCGGCGCCTCGAAGCCGGCGATCATGCGCAGGACCGTGGTCTTGCCCGAGCCCGACGGGCCCAGGAGGGTGAGGAACTCCCCGTCAGCCACCTCCAGGTCCACTCCGTCCACCGCGACGACATCGCCGAATTCCTTGCGCAGGTTCGTCAACCGGATCGCAGTGCTCACAAGACCCCTCGAGGACGCGGATGGACGCGGCAGAGCCTAGAGCGAATCGTCGCGAACATCCGGGCAAACGCCCAGCAAACTCGGACATGTCGCCCAATCGTGACCTAGGCGGGATACACGCGGCCGGGGCCCGTGACGCTCACGACGACGTCGTCGCCGGGACGCGGGGGCGGGGTGCCCCCGGGCACGCGCACGGGGATGAGCGTGCCGTCGGCGAGCTCGACCCGCAGCAGCGAGTCATGCCCGTGGTACGACGTCTCGCGCACGATCCCCTGGCCCGGGACGCCGGAGGGCTCGACCGGACACGACAGCACGAGTTGTTCGGGACGCAGGACGACAACCGCGTGCCCATCCGGGGCCGTGGTGGACGGGTGCGTGGAGATCTCACCGAGGGCGCACTGCGCCTGACCGGTGGACACCACCGCGGGGAGTTCGACCGCGTCGCCCACGAAGCGTGCGACGCCGAGATCGGCGGGCACGTCGTAGACGTCGAGCGGAGATCCCACCTGGACAATGCGTCCGTCGCGCATCACCGCGACCAGATCGGCGGTGGAGAGCGCCTCCTCTTGATCATGGGTGATGAGGATGGCGGTCGTGCCCAGTCCGAGCAGGAGCTCGCGCACCTCCGCGCGCAGGCGCACGCGCAGTGCAGCGTCAAGCGCAGTGAACGGCTCATCGAGCAGGATGACATCGGGCTTGGGTGCGAGGGCACGGGCCAGCGCCACGCGCTGCTGCTGACCGCCGGAGAGTTCGTGAGGCCTGGTGTGGGCGTAGTCGAGCATGCCGACCATCTCCAGCACCTCGCGGACACGAGCGGCGGACTCCGCGCGTTGGGCCGGCGACGTCGGCAGGCCGAAGCCAACGTTGGCGCTCACGTCGAGATGGGGGAAGAGCGCACCTTCTTGGGGCACGATGCCGATGCGGCGCTTCTCCGGCGGGACGAAGGCGTGCGGGAAGCCTTGGCCCGCGCCCGCGACGAGTCGATCGCCGAAGGTGACGGTGCCCGACGTCGGCTTGAGGAAGCCGGCGAGCACGCGTAGCAGCGTCGTCTTGCCCGATCCGCTGGGACCGAGGACGGCAGCGACGGCACCTGACGGGACGTGCAGGTCGAGGTCCTCGAGCACGGTGAGTGCGCCGTAGCCCGCGGTGAGGCTGCGCACGTCGACGCTGGTCACGGCTCCACCGTATCCCCGGCGCTGCGCGTCATCGTCCGGCCGAGCAGCCACGCGGGGATCGCTGCGAGCAGCACGAGCGCGATGGCGTAGGGCGCGGCGGACCCGTATGCCGCGATCTCCGTGCGACTCCACAGTTCGGTCGCGAGGGTGTCGAGGCCGGTGGGACGCAGCATGAGGGTCGCGGGGAGTTCCTTCATCGCCGTGAGCAGCACGAGCAGGCCACCGGCGGCGATACCCGGCAGGGTGAGGCGCAGGGTCGTCTGTGACCACGCGCGAAGCGGCCCTCGGCCGAGCGTGCGTGCGGTCTGCTCCAGCACGGGGGAGATCGAGGCGGTTGCGCTGCGCGTCGCTCCTATCGCCTTCGGCAGGAAGAGCACGGCATAGGCGAAAGCGAGGATGACCACCGTTTGGTAGGCGAAGGGCAGGACGGCGAGCGTGAGGAAGACGAGGGACAGGCCCACAACGACGGCGGGCAGGGCATGGCCGGTGTAGGACACGGTCTCGATCGTGCGCACCGAGCGAGTGCGATAGCGCGCCGCCATGATGCCGACGGGCAGTGCCAGGAGGACCGCGAGCACGGCACCGGCCAGGGACACGCCGAGAGAGGTCAGCGCCGCCGTGCCGAGTTCGAGTAGGTCTAGGGGCGTGCGACTGCCCTGCATCATGCGCAGGATGAGCGAGACGAGCGGTACGCCGAGAGCAAGCGCCGTGAGCGCGGTGAGTCCGATGACGGCGCTCACGCGAGCACCGGCACCGAGTTGCACCGGGACCGCGGTCCGCTGGGTGCCGCTCGCCACGCGCCAGCGCCGGGTGCGACCGCGGATCCGGCGCTCGGCTAGGACGAGGAGTGCCGCGAGACCGACGAGCACGAGTGCGAGCACGGCGGCGGAGACACGGTCGAAACTGGCTCGGTAGGAGGCGTAGATGACACGCGTGAACGCATCGACGCGCAGGAGGGCGACGGCACCGAAGTCCGACAGGACGTAGAGCGCGACGAGCAGAGCGCCTCCCGCCGCCGCGGGCCACGCCTGCGGCAGCGTCGTGGTGGCGAAGGCCCGGAAGGGTCCCCGACCGAGGGATCGAGCGACCTCTTCCAGCGCAGGGTCACTCGACCGGAACGACGCCGTGACCGGCAACACGACGTAGGGCGAGGACACCAGCGTGAGGATGAGCGCCGCCGCCCAGAATCCGTGCATCGCGGGGAATTGCGAGAGCCACGCGTAGGCCGCGACGTAGGACGGGATGGCGAGCGGCAGGGAGACCAGGACCATCCACATGCTGCGCAGGGGCAGGTTCGTGCGTGCGATGAGCCATGCCACCGGTATGCCGATGAGCAGGCATCCGGCAACGACGACCGCAACGAGACCGACTGACGTGACGATGGTCTCGAGCGTGCGCGGTCGGACGAGTACCTCGATGATGCGCTGCAGACCCGCCTCGCTCACCCGCACGACGAGATAGAGGAGCGGGATGAGCGAGACCGCAGCCGTGATCGCGCCCGCAGCGATCAGCAGGCGCGGGGGACGCCCGGTGATGCGCTGGGGACGCGACTTCGTCACGGCCTCGGTGAGGGTCACAGCAGTCCGACGTCCTCCAGCATCGTCAACGTGCCGGGCAGGTCGGCGAGCTCGGCGAGCGGCACATTGGGCCCGCGCAGCGTGTCGAGCGGCGGCAGTCCCTCGGCCGCGGCGACGGCCGGCACGAGGGGGTATTCGAACGTGTTCGTGACGAACCACTCCTGAGTCGACGGCGAGAGCAGCCACTCGACGAACTGCGCTGCCTTGGGGTTGCCTGCGGCGCCCTTGAGGATGCCGACGCCGGCGACGTTGACCAGGCTGCCCGGATCCTCGGGTTTGGTGAAGGCGATCTGGGCGCGCATCGCGTCCGCGCCAACCTCGGCGGCCTTCTCGTACCAGTAGTAGTGGTTGATGAGGCCGAGTTGCGCCTGGCCGGTGTCCACCGCGTCGAGGATGAGGCTGTTCTTCTCGTACGTCTGCACGTCGTTGGCGACGAGCCCCTCGAGCCATGCCTTGGTCACCTCATCGCCCTGCGACACGCGCATGGCTGTGACGAACGCCTGGAACGACGCATTGGTCGGGGCGATGGCGACCTGCCCCTTCCACTTCGGATCGGTGAGGTCGAAGATCGACTGCGGTACGTCGGCGGCGGGCACCTGCTCGGGGTCGTACGCGATGACGCGGGCTCGACCGCTGACCCCGGTCCAATCACCGCTGGGCGCGCGGTAGGCCTCGGGCACGGTGGTGGCCACCGATGCCGGCAGCGGTGCGAGCAGCCCGGCAGCGTCCACGGCACCGAGCGCACCGGCATCCTGCGCGAAGTAGACCTGCGCGGGACTGGCGTCGCCTTCCTCGATGAGTTGCGCGGCGAGCTCCGCGGTGTCGCCGTACCTCGCCGACACCTCGACGCCGGTCTCGGCAGTGAACTGTGCGAAGAGCGGGCCCACGAGCTCCTCGGAGCGCCCTGAATAGATGGTGAGCGGGCCATCGCCCGCATCGGAGCCGCCTCCGCAGGCGGCGAGGGCCGGCAGCGCGAGGGCCGCTGCGGCCAGGGCCATGAGGGCGCGGGTGGATCGGATCACCGAGAACTCCTTAGGTAAGGCTAACTTAGGTGTGCCTAACTTTGAGGCAGACGGGGTTCGCCTGTCAAATCCCCCACTAACCTCCGCCCATGTCCTCCGCGGCCACCGAGCCGAGCCGTCTCACCCGCGGCGCCACTCTGGGCTACGCGGTCGGGGCTGCCGGCACAGCAGGATTCGGCACGGTGCCGGGGCTGCTCCTGGCGATCTACCTCACCAACACCCTCGGTGTCGCTGCCGGCATCGCGTCGCTGGTCGTGCTGGTGCCCAAGCTCTGGGACGTGTTCTTCCTGCCGTACGTGGGCAATCTCAGCGACCGGTCCGTCGCGCGCACCGGCAACAGGGCCCGCTTCCTCGTCTTCGGCGCGATCGGGATGCTCATCTGCTTCCCGCTGATGTTCGCCGTCCCAGCGGGAGTGGGCGCAGGCATCGCCGCGGCATGGGTGCTGATCGCCTTCCTCATCGCCGCGTCGGCGTTCGGCTTCTTTCAGGTGCCCTACATCGCACTCGCGGCCGAGATTACCGACTCGCCGCGCGAACGCACGACGCTCATGTCCTGGCGCGTCGGCTTCCAGGTCGTGGGCATCCTGCTCTTCGGAGTGGGGGCGCCTGTCGTCGTCGGCCTTGTGTCGGACGAGTACGTCGGCTACCTGCTCATGGGTGTCGCCGTCGGTGCGCTCATCGCGCTCGGGATGCTCATCTGCTGGACTTTCGTACGCCGACTGCATCGCTACGTCACCGAGTCCACGTCGGGTGACCACTCACTACGCGAGCAGTTCCGTGTCGCCTGGGCCGCGAGGCCGTTCCGGGTCCTCGTCGCGGCCTTCATCTTCCAGGCGCTCGGAGCGGGTGCCGTCCTCGCCGCTGCGCCGTACTTCTCGCGCTACATCCTCGGCGTCGACGACTTCGGCATCGTCTTCGGAGTCCTGCTCGTGCCCGCGGTGATCTTCATGCCGATGTGGGCCGTCGTCGGGCATCGCATCGGCAAGCGTCGAGGCTTCATCATCGCGTCGTTCCTCTTCATGGCGGGCCTGCTGGCTTCCCTCGCAGCGCCCCTGGTGCCGCTGGCCGCCGCTCTCGCGCTGATCGCCGTAACCTCCGTGGGATACGCCGGCATGCAGATGTTCCCGCTCGCGATGCTGCCGGACACCATCTCCGACGACGCGGCACGGACTGGCCAGCAGCGTGCCGGCGCCTTCACCGGAGTCTGGACGGCCGGCGAGACTGCGGCATTCGCCATCGGTCCCGCGCTTGTCCTGCTCCTGCTCGCCGTGACCGGCTATGTGTCGACGACGGCCGGCGAGACCGTGACGCAGCCAGCGCTGGCCATCACCGGGGTCACGCTTGCCTTCTCGGTCCTGCCGGTCGCGCTCGTGGCGCTCAGCCTGCCCTTCGTCTGGCGCTATCCGCTGCGCGGCTAGGCAAGCGGGAGGTAGCTCGAGAGGTCACTGCGCTCCCCGCTGGCGTGCAGCTTGCCGCTGGCGATGGCATCCGCCCACGCGAGGGATCCGGTCGCGAGCTTGACCCAGGTCGCGGCGTCGCACTCGACCACCGCTGCCGGCGTACCCCGTCGATGGCGCACGCCATCCACCGCCTGCACGGCGGCATACGGAGGGACGCGCACTTCGACAGCCTTGCCCGGGGCTGCAGCCGTGAGCAGGGCGAGCGTCGCTTTCACCGCGGCCCGCTCCGTGTCGGGGTCGGGCGTGCGGTTCATCGAGTACGCCGTCAGGCAGGCCTGCAACTGCTCGGCGAGTGCGGGGTCGGACATGACTCAGCAGCGCTCGTCGATCCAGTCCAGGAGGACCGACAGCGGCTTCTCCCAGCCCGCATCGAGCATGAGGTCGTGCCCGATACCGGGAAGCCAGACGGGCTCGACGCCGTAGGCCGCCGCGGTGACCTCGACTGCCTTCTCATCGACGACGCGATCATCGGGCGTGCCGACGACCAGCACCGGACAGCGAACTGGTCCGATGCGATGCGGGATGAGCAACTCGTACTGCGCCCAGGGCGACTCGCGTCCGAGCCGATCGACGTAGCGCGCGGCGGTGGCCTCGTCGAGGCCGGTGAAGAGCTGCTCCGCACCGAGCGGGAGCGTGCCACCGGCGACCACCTTGAGCGCCGCCGCCGGGCGTCTGCGCATGAGCTTGGGCAGCGTGTACGCCGCACCCTGGATCGGTGCGGGAGTAAGCAGCGCGAGACCGCGCGGCTGGTAGCGATCGGCAACCAACTGGGAGATGAGCGCACCCATGGAGTGGCCCACGAGCACCGGCTGCTGCGGCAGCTCGGTGATCGTCTGCATCACGTCATGGACGTAGTGGCGCAACAGCGTGCGACCGAGACGCTTGCGTCCACCGGAGTCCCCATGACCGCGCAGGGAGACGGCGTACACAGGGAAGCCGCGCTCCGCGGCGGCGGTCATCCAGTGCTCGCGCCAGCACCACGCACCGTGGGCCAGACCGTGGACGAAGAGGATCGGCGGCTTGCGCGTCGCGCGCGGCTCCTCGGCCCAGCCGTCAGGAACGATCGACAGCACCTCGCGATGCGCGCTCGTGGGAGGCACCGACCAGTCCCACAGCCGCATCACCTTGGACGAGCGGCGCAGCTTGGTCATCGAGCACCCACGGGCGTCATCGACTCCAGGCGCTGCAGGTCGCGCTCGATCGCGCGGAGGTACTCCTGGTGGGCGATCTCGTAGTAGTGGCGCGTGGAGTCCTTGTACTCCG
>JBMTDJ010000020.1:0-29207 GCA_049431945.1 Candidatus Nanopelagicales bacterium
CCCCTTGCAAGCCGGGTTACCGGCGAGTAGCGTTTGTTGACAGTTGCTCAACTGACGTCCCGGCGCCCCGAGGAGGCATCATGACCGAGGCATTCATCTACGAGGCGATCCGCACCCCGCGCGGGCGCGGCAAGGCCAATGGCTCGCTGCACGGGGTCAAGCCCGTGTCCCTCGTGACCGGCCTGATCGACGAGATGCGCACCCGCCATCCCGACCTCGACACCAACCAGGTCGACGACCTCATCCTCGGCTGCCTCACGCCGCTGGGCGACCAGGGTGCCAACATCGCCAAGACTGCCGCCATCGCGGCCGGCCTGCCCGACACCGTGGCAGGCATGCAGATCAACCGCTACTGCTCCTCCGGTCTCGAGGCGATCAACATCGCTGCGGCCAAGGTCCGCTCGGGCTGGGACCAGATGCTCTTCGCAGGCGGCGTCGAGTCGATGAGTCGCGTGCCCATGGGCAGCGACGGTGGTCCCTGGGCCATGGATCCGGAGACGGCGTACACGACCTACTTCGTCCCGCAGGGCATCAGCGCCGACCTCATCGCCACGACCGAGGGATTCTCGCGCGATGACGTCGACGCGTACGCCGCGCGCTCGCAGGAGAAGGCCGCCGCGGCGTGGAGCTCGGGCCGATTCACCAAGTCGATCGTGCCCGTGAAGGACATCAACGGCGTGACCATCCTCGATCACGACGAGTTCATGCGGCCTGAGACCACCGTCGAGTCGCTCTCCAAGCTCAATCCGTCGTTCGCTGCGATGGGTGACATGGGCGGCTTCGACGCGGTGGCTCTGCAGAAGTTCCACTGGATCGAGCGCATCAATCACGTGCACACCCCGGGCAATTCCTCGGGCATCGTGGACGGCGCTGCGTTGACCCTCGTCGGTAGTGAGGCGGCGGGCAAGGCCGCCGGTCTCACCCCGCGTGCACGCGTCGTCGCCACGGCCGTCACCGGTGCCGATCCGACCATCATGCTCACGGGCCCGACGCCGGCCACGCTCAAGGTGCTCGCCGCCGCGGGCCTGAAGCCGGAGGACATCGACGTCTGGGAACTCAACGAGGCCTTCGCGTCCGTCGTGCTGAAGTGGATGAAGGACTTCAACCTCGACATCGAGCAGGTCAACGTCAACGGCGGCGCGATCGCCATGGGCCACCCCATCGGCGCCACGGGCGCGATGATCACGGGCACCGTCATGGACGAACTCGAGCGCACCGGTGGCCGCTACGGCCTCATCACGCTGTGCATCGGCGGCGGTATGGGCATCGCGACCATCATCGAGCGGGTCTGAGGAGAGGCATGAGCGACAACATGTTCCGCTGGGACAAGGACGCAGACAACGTCGTCACCTTGACGATGGATGATCCGGGTGGCAGCGCCAACACCCTCAACGACACCTTCATCACCTCGCTCGAGGCGACGCTGGACCGACTCGAGGCCGAGAAGGACGACATCGCCGGTGTCATCGTCACCAGCGCGAAGAAGACCTTCTTCGCCGGTGCTGACCTCAACCAGATCATCCAGGCGACCCCGGCTGATGCCGAGCGCCTCGAGGCGGAGATCGCGCGCGTCAAGGCGGCCTTCCGTCGCCTGGAGACGATGGGCGTGCCCGTCGCGGCCGCCATCAACGGCGCTGCGCTCGGCGGTGGCCTGGAGATCGCGCTGTCCTGCCATCATCGCGTCGCCCTCGATGCCAAGGGCAGCGAGATCGGCCTGCCCGAGGTGACCCTCGGCCTGCTTCCGGGAGCCGGAGGCGTCGTGCGCACCACGCGTATGTTCGGCCTGCAGAAGGCGCTCATGGAGGTGCTCCTCCAGGGCCAGCGTCGCAAGCCCGCAGCGGCCAAGGAGGTCGGCCTGGTCGACGAGATCGCGACCTCTCCCGAGGAGATGCTCGCGATGGCCAAGGCCTGGGTGCTCGCGAATCCTGAAGCCGTGCAGCCGTGGGATGCGCCGGGCTACAAGATGCCCGGTGGTACGCCGAGCAATCCCAAGCTCGCGATGATGCTCCCGGCCTTCCCCGCCAATCTGCGCAAGCAGGTCAAGGGCGCGCCGATGCCGGCGCCGCTCGCGATCATGGCGGCGTCGGTCGAAGGCGCACAGGTCGACTTCGCCACGGCGGAGAAGATCGAGGCCCGCTACTTCGCCAGCCTCGCGACCGGGCAGGTCGCCAAGAACATGACGCAGGCGTTCTTCTTTGACCTGCAGCACATCACCAAGGGCGGCGCCCGTCCCGAGGGCTACCCGCAGACCAGGCCTACGAAGGCTCTGGTCATGGGCGCCGGGATGATGGGCGCGGGCATTGCCTACGTCTGTGCGCGCAACGGCATCGAGGTTGTCCTCGTCGACACGTCGCTGGAGGCCGCCGAGAAGGGCAAGGCCTACTCGCAGGGCATCCTCGACAAGGCGGTCTCGCGCGGCAAGATGAGCGAGGCCCAGCGCGATGAGGTGCTCGCCCGCATCACGCCGACGGACTCGATGGACCTGGCCAAGGGCGCTGACTTCGTCATCGAGGCGGTATTCGAGAACCAGGAACTCAAGACCGAGGTCTTCGGCCGCATCGAGCAGGTCGTGGCTGATGACGCGCTGCTGGGCTCCAACACGTCCACGTTGCCCATCACCGGGCTCGCGAAGGCAGTTTCCCGCCCGGACGACTTCATCGGCCTGCACTTCTTCTCGCCGGTCGACAAGATGCCGCTGCTCGAGATCGTCGTCGGTGAGCAGACATCCGATGCAGCAATCGCTCGAGCGCTGGATTTTGCCGCGGTTATCAAGAAGACCCCGATCGTCGTCAACGACAGCCGTGGATTCTTCACCAGCCGCGTCATCGGCACCTTCATGGGCGAGGCCGTGGCCATGCTCGCTGAGGGCGTGCCCGCCCCGTCGATCGAGCAGGCGGCTCTGCAGTCCGGGTATCCCACCGGTCCGCTCGCACTCTTCGACGAGGTGAGCCTCACGCTCGGCCGGCGCATCCGGGAGGAGGGCCGCGTCGCTGCCGAGGCATCGGGCACGCCGTTCCCCGAGCACCCGTCGTACCCCGCGATCGATCGCATGGTCGTGGAGTTCGAGCGAGGCGGTCGCGCGGCCGGTGCGGGCTTCTACGAGTACGCGGATGGCAAGCGCCTTGGCCTATGGGATGGCCTGGTCGAGCACTTTGGTGGCACCAACCTCGATATGCCCTTCGACGATATGAAGGAGCGCATGCTCTTCGCCGAGGCGATCGAGTCGGTGAAGTGCTACGACGAGGGCGTGCTGCGCTCGGTGCCCGAAGCCAACATCGGCTCGATCTTCGGTATCGGCTTCCCGCCGTGGACCGGGGGTGTCCTGCAGTACATCAACGGGTACCCCGGCGGTCCCGCTGGTTTCGTCGCTCGTGCGCGCGAACTCGCCGACCGCTACGGCGATCGATTCACGCCGCCGGCGTCGCTGGTCGCCCTGGCCGAGTCGGGTGGGCGCTACTCCTGAGCTGGTGCCGGCGCCCGAGCCCGCGGGCTCGGTCGCTGCACCCGCTCGCCTTCCCGCGGACGAGCGGCGCCGTCAACTCGTCGAGATCGGCTGGAGACTGCTGCAGTCCCGGCCCATCCATGAGATGGCCCTGGACGAGGTCGCGGCGGAGGCGGGGATCTCCCGCACCCTGCTCTTCCACTACTTCCCGACCAAGGGTGACTTCTACGCCGCCGTCGTCCAGTCGGCGGGGGAGCACCTGCTGCGACCCGTCGTCACCTCGGACTCCGCCTCCCCCGACCAGCGCGTACGCACCCTGGTCGACGGCTTCGTGCGCCTAGTGGAGCGCAATCGCGCGTCGTACACCGCACTGGTGCGCGCGGCCGGTGGCGGCGACCAGCGCGTCGTCGACCTGATCGGCGAAATCCGTGACTCGCTAGTCCCCAAGTGGTTGGCTGCCGCCGAATGGGCCGACGTCGACCCCCTCGCCCGCTTGGTGGTCCGAGGCTGGCTCGTCGGGATGGAGGAGACAGTGCTCGCGTGGGATCCGTGCACGGTGACGCGTGACGCGCTCGTCGATCACCTCACCCGCTCGCTCTTCGCCGAGCTCGAACTCACCCGGGGGTCCGCGTGACGCAGTCGGATCCGATCGTCGTCATCGTGCGTCATGCCGAGAAGCCCGAGCCGAATGGTCCCCACGGAGTCGATCACCACGGTCGTCCCTCCGAGCACGGTCTCACCCCCCGAGGCTGGTCGAGATCGGGGGCGCTCGCCGTACGCATGGCCCATGCGGGCGATTCGGGAGACCCCATCGTGCGACCGAACCGGGTGTACGCCACCGCGACAGATCCCCACCACGCCAGTGATCGTCCGAGGTTGACGGCCCACGGCATCGCCAAGCGCCTCGACCTCGACATGCGCGACCACTTCGGCCGCGGGGACGAGGAGAAACTCGCTGCTGAGGTCGCGTCAGCGGGCGAGGCGACGCTGGTCGTCTGGGATCACGGCCACATCCCCACGTTGGCCAGGGCCTTTGCGCTTGCCGATGGTGTCGATGTGCCTGAGGCGTGGCCCGATGACCGCTTCGATCTGTTCTGGGTGCTCATCCCGAGCGACGCGGGTTACTCCCTCCGTGTGCTTCCTCAGGAGCTACTCGCCGGCGACGCGCCCACGGCGTAGCGTCGATTACGACCTCGGCGGGATTACTGTCAGGACATGACGGAGGCGGAACTCCGGGAAATCGGCGGCGTCGGTGCCTCGGCGCGACTTATCCGCGTCGTCCTCGGTGCGGGAGCGGCATTCTTCTTTCTCGCGGCGATCCTGCTCCTCCTCGTGCCCGATGCCTTCGCCGAGTGGATCGGCTTGGACCCCTCCGATGCCCTTGGTTGGGCCCTGCGCATGCTGGGGGCGGCCCTGCTCGGACTGGCCGGGCAGATGTGGCTTGTTCGCCGGGCGGGTGACCACCCCGTGCTGGGTGCAGGGGCGGTGATGATCGTGGCCGGTGGCGCCATGACCGTCCTCACCATCACCTTGCCCGGGACCTGGACTCCATTGCGTTGGGCGCTCCTGGGTGCCGGGGCGGTGTTCATCCTGGCCTACGTCGGGCTGCTGGCAGCCAGTCGGCGCATCTGATCTCGAACGGCTGGCCACGGCTAAGCCAAATGACTAATCTCTCGGAATGCGCCTGGCCGTCCGACTCGTCGCGATGGTCGCGGGCATTGCCCTCACGGTCGGTCTTGCCCCGGCGACAGCAGTGGTGCTCGTGCCGCAGGACCCCTTGGAGCCCGGAGGGCCGAAGCGGACATGTGCCTGGCCCATCAACTATCCGGCCGATGCGAACTACTCGTGGCCGGACACGGATGCCGCCTACTTCGTGCAGTCAGCGCTGCTGAGCGAGGGTGACGAAATCATCATCACCGGGCGTGATCCCAAGGCTCGCTACTGGTCCATCCAGACCTACAACTACGGAGACCGTGAGGTCATCGACAGCGTGAATGACCGACAGGTCACACGTGTGGGTAAGGGATCAAAGCGGACCTGGACCGTCACCGTGAGCACGGCGAAGAGCAAGCCTGGCGATTCACGACTCCAGGGAGGAGATCCCTATGTCGTCGGGACACCCTTCGCGATTGAGAGCGATGCGACCAAGCTCACCGTGGTCATCTACCGGGTCTACCGTTCGGCGTCATCCACGACGGCGGGCGGTCCGCTGCCGGGCGTCACCCTCAAGCACGCCGATGGGCGGGTTGAACGCCTGAAGACCTGCACGAATGCGCAGGTGGGGCCTCCAGCGAACCCGTTCGTCCTCGATGAGCAGCCAGGCATTCCCGACCAGTTCATCCGGGCCGACGGAGGCCGCTTCTATCCCAGTTATGACACGTCCTATCTCGTGGCCGAGCGTGACTACGATCCGGAGCGTGTCCTCGTCGTTACGGGGCGTGCTCCCCGGGTGCCGAGGGATATGCGGTACTGGTCGCTCTGCCAGAACATCAATGAGTCCCCACTCCCTGTCGTCGATTGTGCGAGCGATGCTGATATCACCCTCACCAAGGGCCGCTTCACTATCGCCGTCGTCACCCCCGAGCAGTTGTCGGTCGACGAGCGGTCGGCATACAAAGGCGTGACTTTCATCGACTGGGGTGAGGTGAACGACGCCGGTGATTACGACCCGGCCCTGCTGATCTTCCGAAACATCCTGCCCCGAAAGTCGTTCAAATACTCTGCCGCCAAGGTGCGCATCAATCAATTTGCGACCACCACGATGGGCGAGTATGCACCCATCATCGAGCAGATTCCTCTTGCCGAACTGGGCACCCGCTAGGCGGGACGTCGCAGGATCTCCAGCAGCGACGGGAGAGCCTCGGCAAACGGGTTGAACAGCGGCAGATCATTCAGTTCGTCCAGTGACCACCACGCAGCTTCGTCATTCTCCGGTGACAGCGTCGCGTCGTAGTGCGGTCGCTCGTCGACATAGGCACAGCACGTGTGGTAGCTCCACAGCCCGGGCTGGACGACGACCTCGTGGATGCCAGCCAGCCGCCAGCCCGACGGCACGGCACCGATCTCCTCGTCGAACTCCCGTAGCGCGGCTTCGACCGGGTCTTCATGCGCGTCGATAGCGCCACCGGGCACGGACCACAGGCCGTTACCCCCATGAACCCAGTGCGATCGGCGGGCGAGGAGGAGCCGGTCGGTGGCGCCGTCCCGGTGGCACAGCAGCATGCCCGCAGCGCCGTAGCGTCCCCAGACGACACGCCCGCTGTCCAGGGTGACCCAGCCATCGCCGGAACCCGGGCGCTTGTCGGTGGTCACGACACGCATTGTGGCGCAGTCAGTTGCCTTCGGCGACCTTGTATCGATCCCAGGACTCCTGGATCTCCTGCTCGGCATCCTCTCTGCCTACCCAGGTCGCACCTTCGACAGACTTGCCCGGCTCCAAGTCCTTGTACACCTCGAAGAAGTGCTGGATCTCGAGACGGTCGAACTCGGACACGTGATAAATGTCGCGCACGTGCTCGAGTCGTACGTCCCCGGAGGGCACGCAGAGAACCTTGTCGTCGCCACCGGCCTCGTCTGTCATGCGAAACATGCCGACGGCTCGACATCGAATGACCACGCCGGGGAATGTCGGCTCCTGCACGAGCACGAGCGCATCCAGGGGATCGCCGTCGAGTCCGAGGGTGTCGTCGATGAACCCGTAGTCGTGGGGGTAGCGCGTCGCGGTGAACAGCATGCGATCGAGTCTGATCCGGCCCGTCTTGTGGTCCATCTCATACTTGTTGCGGCTGCCTGAGGGGATCTCGATGGTGACGTCGAATTCCAGGGGCTGGGGTGTCACGGGACCTCCTCGACGGGTGACCTGACCTAGTGTTCCCCATGACGGGCCAGGTCAGTGGCCGCATCTGCCATCTGGAGGGAGCCGCATGCGTCGCGCCTGGCTGCCTCTTGCCCCTCTTCTCCTCGTTCTCGCTGCGATTCCGGCCTATGCCACGCCCCAGGCCGCGCCCACGGGTAGTGCGGGGGCCGTCCTCGCGCTGCCTGAATCCTCCCCTGAGGGGGCTCCCAACGCGGTCGCCGCGGTACTGGATCCGATTCTCGATGATGGGTCGCTCGGCGGCTCCGTCGGTGCGATCGTCCTCGATGTCGCTTCCGGTGCGGTGGTGTACCAGCGGGAAGCGGCTATGCCGAGGTCGTTGGCCTCCAACCAGAAGACCTTTACCGCCCTAGCCATCCTCGACGCCTTGGGAGCCGAGGGGCGTATCGAGACGACGGTTGCGTGGGATGAGGCACGTTCGACTCTCACGCTCATCGGAGCAGGGGATCCGACGTTGGCTTCGGTGGCCGCCAGCGGTTCATCACTTGCCGACCTAGCCGACCAGGTCGCGGGCAGCCTTCCTGCCGAGATCGTTCTCAGATACGACACGAGTCTGTTCGAGGGGCCGGCCATCCCGCCCGGCTGGGACGCGGACTACCCCGCCCTGGGTATCGCCGCGCCCGTGTCCCCGCTCACCGTCGATCGATCCCGAATTGCCGGCACAGAAGAGCGACAGGCCGATCCTGCGCGCGCGGCGGCGGAGTCGTTCGCCAGCCTGCTCGCGGATCGGGGCATCGTCGTCAATGACGTCGCGGAGGGAGGCGGGACGGGCACGGTCATCGCCGCGACCACATCCGAGCCCATCGCCACCATGGTCGAGACGATGTTGACCGAGTCGGACAACGACATGGCGGAAATCCTCGCCCACCTCGCTGGTGCGAAGAATTCAGGCGTCGGGTCCTTCGCTACGGGCGCTGAAGCCACGATGGCCACGCTGCAGTCACTGGGCATCCCTGTCAGCGGCGCTGTCTTCGTCGACGGCAGCGGACTGTCCTACGATGACATTGCGTCGCCGCTCACGCTCGGAAGCGCCCTAGCTCTGACGGCCGGCGACAGTGCGCCGGCCTGGTCATGGCCGATCATCCTCGGACTTCCCGTCGCCGGCCTCACAGGGACTCTCGACGAACGCTTCGACGCCCCTGACACGCGCTCCGGCGCGGGATTCATCCGCGCCAAGACGGGCACCCTCATCGGGGTATCCACTCTCGGTGGCACGGTCGTCGACGCCGACGGCCGCCTCCTCGTCTTCGCCCTCATGTCTGATCAGACGACGGACGTCATCGCCTCCCGCATCGCCCTGGACAGGGCCGCGGCAGCTCTTGCCACGTGCGGTTGCCGCTCGTAGGGAGCCTCCCGGAGGGTGGCGACGTAGAGTCGTCGAATGGCCGATGCCGTCGATTGGGCGCTTGCCGCTGCCACGGGCTCCCGGCTGGCCCCCTCGGGTCCACAGGATGCCCGTGCCGACGTCGAGGCCGCGGTGCGCCAGCTGCGCCGGGCGAGCGAGCGGGCGGTGGGCCCGGTCGCCGAGGTCACTGGGCTCGAAGCACCATTCGATGCACACCGCAGCGTCGTCGTCGGCCGTCGTGAATGGGTGCGCTCCAACGTCGACCAGATGCGGATGGCCACGGAGCCGGTGAGTGAGTTGCTCGCCAGCGATGGCAGTCGAGTCATCCGGGCAGTGGGCTCGCGCACGACTGCCCTGCAGATGGGCGCTGTTCTGGCCTGGCTCTCCGCCAAGGTGCTCGGGCAGTACGAGGCGTTCGGCGGAGAGGGAAGGCTCCTCCTTGTCGCCCCCAACATCGTGCATGCCGAGCGGCAACTCGATGTACCTCCGACGGACTTCCGTCTGTGGGTCTGTCTGCACGAGGAGACTCATCGCGTCCAATTCGGTGCGGTTCCCTGGCTCTCTGGCCACTTCACCGACGAGGTGCATGCCTACCTGCGCGCCATCGACACTGACGCGGGATCCACGCTCGGTCGCGTTGTGGGAGCCATGCGCAGGGGCACGAGGGAATCGGGTGGCCTGATCGATCTGATTCAGACGGATGAGCAGCGGGAGATCCTCGATCGGCTCACTGCGCTCATGTCCCTCCTCGAGGGGCATGCCGATGTCGTCATGGATGCTGTCGGGCCTCAGGTCGTGCCATCGGTTGACGTGATCCGTGCGCGCTTCGACCAGCGCCGTCAGCAGGCGGGCACCTTGGACGGAGCGCTACGACGGCTCCTTGGCCTTGACGCCAAACTGCGCCAGTACGTCGAAGGTGCGGCATTCGTCCGCGAGATTGTAGACACGGTGGGCATGGCGGGATTCAATGCCGTGTGGAGCGGACCCGAAGCTCTCCCGCAGGCTTCGGAGATTGCCGATCCCAGGGCGTGGATCGCGCGGGTCCACGGATGAGTGCGTCAGAGGCGGCTCGACCGTCCCGCCGGGCCACTCCGGAGTCGTCGCCTGCTCGCGAGGTTCGGCGCGCGGTCGAGGTCGGCCTCGCGGATTTGCCGGACGATGAGCGGGTCCTGGTCGCCGTGTCGGGTGGAGCTGACTCCCTGGCATTGGCACGCGGCGTCGCCGCGACCGGGCGTCCCATGACCGTGGGAATCATCGACCACGGACTTCAGGCAGAGTCGGCTCAGGTCGCGCGCAAGGCCGCCGAGACGTGTGCGGACCTCGGTATCGAGACGGTCCTGGTCGAGACGGTCGTTGTGGCTCACCGCGGTACTGGTCCCGAGGCAGCCGCGCGCGAGGCGCGTCGAGATGCACTGGAAGCCATGGCCGACCGAGTCGGGGCACGTGTCATCCTCCTCGCCCACACCCGCGACGATCAGGCCGAGACGGTGCTGCTCCGCCTGGCTAGAGGCTCGGGGGCCCGGTCCCTGGCGGCAATGGCACCGGCGAGTGGGCGATGGCGAAGACCGTTGCTCAACGTGCCGCGTGACATCGTCCGACAAAGCGTCGCCGATCTCATGCCCTGGGAGGATCCGCACAATGCGGATCCTGCCTACGCGCGCTCGCGGGTCCGGCATGTCGCCCTCCCCGCCCTCGTGGATGCGCTCGGCGATGACGTCATTGCCGGCCTCACTCGCTCGGCCCGGCTGCTCCGCGACGATGCTGATGCCCTCGATGCCGTTGCGATGGCCTCTGCGGCGGGGGTCACCGCCCCCGATGGCTCGCTTGACGCGAACGGCCTTGCCGCGCTCCCTCGGGCCGTGCGCACGCGCGTCATCCGGTCGGCGATCCTTGCCGCAGGGGTGCCCAGATCGTCCTTGACGGCCGATCACGTCGACCGCGTCGAGGCCCTGATCTCGGAATGGCACGGGCAGGGACCGCTGGATCTGCCAGGCAGCATCGCTGCTGAACGGAGGTATGGAAGGCTTGAGGTCCACCGCGTCCCCCCGGTCGCGGATCGACGGCGAGACAACGGCGAGGAGTGAGTGTGGACGCCGATCACGTCCCATCCGAGATCACCGAGACCCTCATCACCGACGAGCAGATTCAGGCCCGACTGGCCGAGATCGCTGCGCAGGTCGATGAGGACTATGCAGGGCGCGACCTCCTCCTCGTCGGGGTCCTCAAGGGGGCGACCATCGTCGTCGCTGACTTCATGAGGCACCTGAAGTCGCATGTCACCGTCGACTGGATGGCGGTGTCGTCGTACGGGTCAGGGACGCAGTCCTCCGGGGTAGTGCGGATTCTCAAGGACCTCGACACTGATCTCGAGGGGCGCAATGTCCTCGTCGTCGAGGACATCCTCGATACGGGTCTGACCCTCTCGTGGCTCCTTCGCAACCTCCAGTCGCGGGGCGCAGCATCAGTCGAGGTATTCACGCTGCTGCGCAAGTCCGATGCCCTGCAGATGCCCGTGGAGCCCAAGTACGTCGGCTTCGACATCCCCAACGTCTTCGTCGTCGGCTACGGACTCGACTATGCCGAGCGCTACCGCAACCTCCGTCAGGTGAGCGTCCTCGATCCCCGGGTGTACGGCGGCTGACCGGCCACCGACCCCGGCTCCGGTGTACCGTCGAGGCTGCGGGGAGGAATTTCCCCATGGCGCGGCGCGTTGCCGCCATATCGACGACCAAGGGATACCGACCAGATGAACGCCAAGCGATTCCTCCGCGGGCCGCTCTTCTGGATCCTGCTTGCCGTCCTGCTCGTCCTCGTCGGTTCCAGCCTCGTCAGTGGAATCGGCGGCCCGGAGCGGATCGATACCAGCCAGGCCGTGGCCGACATTCAGGGCAACCGGGTCGAGTCGGCCGTCATCACCGATGGCGACCAGGTTCTCGAGTTGACCTTGAAGGACGGCACGGTCGTCACGAGCCAATACGTCACCGGCCAGGGGGTTGAACTCCAGCGCCTGCTCCAGGAGAAGGCCACGTCTGGACAGTTGACCGGCGGATACAACGTCGTAGTCCCCCAGGACAACATCTTTCTCAGCCTGCTCTTCACCCTCCTGCCATTCGCGCTGCTCATCCTGCTGCTGTTCTTCTTCATGAGCCAGATGCAGGGCGGTGGCCGCATCATGAACTTCGGCAAGTCCAAGGCCAAGGCGGTCTCCAAGGACATGCCCAAGACCACGTTCGCCGATGTTGCGGGAGCGGACGAAGCGGTCGAGGAGCTTGAGGAAATCAAGGAGTTCCTCTCCGAGCCGGCGAAGTTCCAGGCGGTCGGGGCCAAGATCCCCAAGGGTGTGCTCCTCTACGGTCCGCCCGGCACGGGCAAGACGCTGCTGGCTCGGGCAGTGGCCGGCGAGGCCGGTGTCCCGTTCTTCTCGATCTCGGGCTCGGACTTCGTGGAGATGTTCGTCGGCGTCGGTGCCAGCCGAGTCCGCGATCTGTTTGAGCAAGCCAAGGCCAACGCCCCGGCGATCATCTTCGTTGACGAGATCGATGCCGTGGGGCGGCATCGAGGAGCTGGCCTCGGCGGGGGTCACGATGAGCGTGAGCAAACCCTCAATCAGATGCTGGTGGAGATGGATGGCTTCGACGTGTCGTCGGGAGTCATCCTCATCGCGGCGACCAACCGTCCAGACATCCTTGATCCCGCGCTCCTGCGGCCGGGCCGATTCGACCGGCAGATCGCTGTCGATCGCCCTGACCTTGAGGGTCGCTACGCGATCCTCAAGGTGCACGCGCATGGCAAGCCGCTCGCTGAGGGCGTAGACCTGCGCGCTGTGGCCCGCCGTACACCCGGATTCACGGGCGCGGACCTCGCCAACGTGCTCAACGAAGCTGCCCTGCTCACTGCGCGCACGGGAGCTCAGCTGATCGACGATGACGCACTCGATGAGGCGATCGATCGAGTGATTGCGGGACCGCAGAAGCGCACTCGCGTCATGGACGACGAAGAGAAGATGATCACGGCGTATCACGAGGGTGGCCACGCCCTGGTCGCCGCCGCCCTCCCGGGCAACGACCCCGTGCACAAGATCACCATCATGCCGCGCGGCCGTGCCCTCGGCTACACGATGGTGCTCCCTGACCAGGAGAAGTACTCGACGACGCGCAGTCAGATGCTCAACCAGTTGGCCTACATGCTCGGCGGACGTGCAGCTGAGGAACTCATCTTCCATGATCCGACCACCGGGGCATCCAACGACATCGAGAAGGCGACGGCTCTCGCTCGCGCCATGGTGACTCAGTACGGAATGACGGAGAGGCTCGGCGCTATCCGCTACGGGCAGGAGCAGGGCGAGGTGTTCCTCGGCCGTGACATGGGGCACGCCAGGGACTACTCCGAGGAGGTCGCCGCGGCGATCGATGAGGAGGTCCGCTCGTTGATCGAGGCCGCTCACCAGGAGGCGTACGACATCCTCGTCGCCAACCGGGATGTCTTGGATCGACTCGTGCTCGAGCTCCTCGAGAAGGAAAGCCTGGACAAGGGCGAGGTCGAGGCGGTGTTCGAGGAGTTGAGGCTGCGCGAGCCGCGGCCGGCATGGACGGGATCGACCCTGCGCCAGCCCGATGTTCGCGGGCCGGTCGCGGCACCCCGGTCCGCAGAGAACGGTGCCCATGGACATGTGAATGGCAGCGTCAACGGAAGCGGTCCCGGACACACCGCACAAGCTCCTTCCGAGGGTGTTGTGCAGCGCGTAGAGGAGATCGAGTGACCGCACACGGCGACATCACGCCGGTCACCCTGGACCGCGAGCCGCCTGCTCTCGCGCAGTTCGACCGAGCCCGTGCCGAGGCAGCCGTTCGAGAGCTCCTCATCGCGGTGGGAGAAGATCCCGATCGCGAAGGCCTGCTCGACACCCCCGCCCGCGTCGCCCGCGCCTATGAGGAGATATTCGCCGGAATGAGGCTGACGGCGGAGGACGTTCTCACGACGACTTTCGACCTCGGACACGACGAGTTGATCATCGTGCGAGACATCGAGATCTACAGCACATGCGAACACCACCTCGTCCCCTTCCACGGCGTGGCTCACGTGGGATACATCCCTGGCAACGATGGGCGCATCACGGGACTGTCAAAGCTGGCCCGGCTCGTCGACATCTACGCCAAGAGGCCGCAGGTGCAGGAGCGGCTGACATCGCAGATCGCGGATGCACTCATGCGAATTCTTCAGCCCAGGGGCGCCATTGTCGTGATCTCCTGCGAGCATCTGTGCATGTCCATGAGGGGCGTGCGCAAGCCCGGAGCGAGGACGATGACGAGCGCAGTCCGAGGGGCCCTGACCGACCCGGCAACTCGCGCTGAGGCAATGGCTCTGCTGCGGGAGTAGGCGTGATCCCACCGAGCGGACTCCCCGAAGACCTGCGAGATCTCGACCGCACCCTGGTCATGGGGATCGTCAACGTCACCCCAGACTCGTTTTCCGACGGCGGACGCTGGGCGGATACGGAGTCGGCCATCAAGCGCGGCCTCCTCCTTCACGGCGAGGGTGCGGACCTCGTGGACGTAGGCGGTGAATCAACTCGCCCGGGAGCGCAGCGCATCACGCCAGAGGAGGAGTTGGCCAGGGTCCTCCCGGTCGTGACCGAGCTCGCTCATGCAGGCGTTCACGTGAGCATCGACACGATGCGGGCTTACGTTGCTCAGGAATGCGTGGATGCAGGCGCGATCCTGGTGAACGATGTGAGTGGTGGGCAGGCCGATCCCGACATGCTGGCATGGCTGTGCACGGGCTCGGTCCCGTATGTCGCTATGCACTGGCGAGGTCCCAGCGACGTCATGGAGGATCTGGCGACGTACGTCGATGTCGTGTCGGAGGTGCGCGCGGAGCTCGGTGCACGTCTTGAGGCGATCGGAGAGGCAGGTGTGGCGCTCGAGCGCGTCGTGCTCGATCCCGGCCTCGGCTTCGCCAAGCGTTCCCACCACAACTGGGAGATCCTTCGCGGCCTCGAGTCCCTCGAGGCGCTCGGTCGGCCACTGCTCGTCGGGGCGTCTCGGAAGCGATTCCTCGGCGATCTTCTCGCGGACGGTAGCGGCCTGCCGCGTCCGCTCGAGCAGCGCGACGCCGCGGGAGACGCGGTAACCGCCCTTGCCGCCGCACAGGACGTCTGGTGCGTCCGCGTACACGAGGTGCGGGCCAGTCGCGATGCCGTGATGGTGGCTCAGGCTTGGAAGGGAGGACCATGACAGCGCTCACGCCTGGTCCCGGCGTGGATCTCATCGAAGTCCGTGGCATTCGTGCTCGGGGTCATCATGGGGTGCTCGAGAGCGAGCGCGTCACGGGACAAACCTTCGTCGCGGATGTGATCGTCGCGGTTGACACGCAGCGAGCTGCCGGCAGCGATGACCTTGCGGACACGGTCGACTATTCGCAGGTCGCGCAGGCCGTGCATGCCGAGCTCGCCGGCGATCCGGTCGACCTCATCGAGACGCTCGCGGAGCGCATTGCCGCTCGCTGCCTGGCCTTCGCCGGTGTCCAGGCCGTCGAGGTCGCCCTGCACAAGCCCGAGGCGCCTGTGGGAGTCCCGGTCAGCGATGTCATCCTCCGCATTGCGCGAGGCCGCACGTGAGTCCAGTTCCCACGCGCGCGGTCCTGTCCCTTGGCTCCAATCTGGGTGACCGGCTCGAACACCTTCAGGGAGCACTCGACCTACTCGCGGCGCGGGGTGTGAGGGCGATGGACGTCTCGCCCGTCTACCAGACCGCTCCGGTCGGCGGTGTCGCGCAGGATGACTTCCTCAATGTCATCGTGATCGTCGAGACCGACCTTTCGCCCCTGGATCTGCTCACGCAGTGCCAGGAAGTCGAGACCGCCCACGATCGAATCCGCGATGTCCGCTGGGGTCCGCGCACCCTGGACGTTGACATTGTCTCGATGGACGGGGTCGAGATGGACGACGACCAATTGACGCTGCCGCATCCACGCGCGCAGGAGCGGGCCTTTGTCTGCATTCCGTGGCTTGATGTTGATCCGCACGCGCGTATTGGCGGATCCGATGTCTCAGCACTTGATCTCGATACCGAGGGTGTGTTCCGCCGTGACGAACTGCGGCTGAGGCTTCCGGGAGTTCCCGAGTGAGGCCGACGCGCTGGGTGCCCCTCGTTGCCATTGCCGCCATCGCCCTGGCGGTGGGGTGGGTCCTGGTCGACGCGGTGGAGCGTGTGGCGGGCCGAATTCTCGGCGTCCCGTGGCTCGCCGCTGTGGCGCTGTGGGTCCTTGCGCTGGGAGTCCTGGGCTGGACGTTGCTGAGCAGGGGCCGGCTCGGTCACTCACCTTCCGGGCCCGCCGGGGCGGGCAACCAACCCGGGCCTTCGATGCCGCCCCTGGTTGCCGCGCGCACCGCAGCCCTGGCGATGGCGGCGTCGAGGACCGGCGCGCTGATCGGCGGCTTCTACCTCGGCGTGGCCCTGGGACTACTCGGTGTGAGAGACACCCCCACCGGCTCTCAATCCCTGGGCGCGGCCGCGGTGAGCGCGGTGGCCTGCGTCCTCCTGGTGGGATCGGCTCTCTGGCTGGAACGCCTGTGCCGCCTGCGCGATGACGACGCCGGTTAGTGCTTGTGGTCGCGGATGTAGGTCGCGAACCGGGCGCGCAGGAGTGCTTCTGAGTCAGGGTCGAGTTCGGGGCTGTCGCCGAACATCTCTCGAAATGCCTTGATCGATTCGATGATGGTGCCGCCAGTGGATCCGAGATCCCCGCCCTCGCCTTGGATCGCCACCATCCCGGGCATGTGTGAGAACACGTCAGTGAAGAATCCGATGTCCAGGTGATGCTCAGCGATGTGGAAGGCGCGGTCGCGCAGCTCGTCGAACGGGAGGTCTTCTAGGGCGACGTCGTCAGACATGTCGTGACCCTATCCCTCGCCGCAGTCCGAGGCCGGCTAGTGGTCCAGGTCGCCGGCGATGAAGAGGAACGAACCGACGGCTGCGGGGAGGTCGGCGAGCGCCGTCCCGGCCAGGGCCGTGCCCATCGCCTGCACATTGGAGTACGACGCTGTGCGCAGGCGCACCCGCCACGGTGTTGTTCCTGCCTCGGAGACGACGTAGGCACCGCTCGGGCCTATCGCCGACTCGAGGCACGCGTATGCCGCGCCCTCAGGAGCCCGCACGACCTTGGGCAGGCGTACGTCGATGTCCCCAGAGGGGACGCGCGACCAGCACGCATCGATGACATCGAGATCCGCGATCACCTGATCGGCGAGCACTCGGTATCTCGTGCGGGCATCCCCGTCGGTCGCGGTGACCACGTTGATGACGTCACCGAGGTCGGCGTAGGCAAGTGAGGGGGCATCCACGCGCATGTCGTCGTGGAGTCCGGTCGCACGGGCGACGGGACCGCCGACTGACCAACGAGCGGCATCCTCCTGGGAGAGCGGAGCGACGCCCTCGGGAATCGCGGTCTCGATGGCGTCCACGAGTGCGGGCATGGCATCACGCGTCGCCGTAATGGCTACCGCGATGTACTCACCCCAGTTGCTTGGGGCATCGTGAGCGAGCCCTCCGATGCGGGCGATCATCGGGTGCACACGACCGCCGCTGATCACCTCAAGGCACGTCAGCCAGGCTTCGCGTGCGGCCATCCCCGGTGCATTGGTTGGCGACACTCCGCGCGGGGGGATCGTTGCTGCTCCCGCGAGCAGGAGCAGTGAGGCCGAGGCGCGACTGATCTCGCAGAGCAGGGTGCGCAGCCACACGGCACGAGGCGGCACTTCGATTCCGAGGAGCTCCTCCACTGCGAGGGCGAGGGCGATCTCCGAGACGGCTGCGGAGAGCCAGTCATGGCGATTGGCCAGCATCAGCCCCTGGCGGTAGTCCCGGGACTCGAGAAGCTTCTCGGTCCCGCGGTGCAGGAGTCCAGGCTCGGGTGACGCAGCGACCACGCGACCATCCGCGATCCAGCAGGAGATGCGAAGCGCACCGTGGCCTGAGGGATGCAGGTCGCCGAGGTCGAGCGTGAGGTCGGCCGGGGCAAGCCCGGTGCCCACCGTCATCTGCGTCACCCCGGCAGCATGCCACGGCCCGGATCACCATTCGTCCCTGTCACAGTGGTGGCATGGCCACCGGGACAGATCCCTTCACCGCGCCGGGGTGGGTGCCTGTGTCCCCGCGTCTGACCACGGCTCGCCGCATCACGCTCGGGCTGGAGTATCTGCTCGTCCTGGCCGGCGGCATCGGCATCGCCGTCAGTCCCCTGGCGGTCGGATGGCTGATCGCGTATGCCGCCATTGCCATCGTCGTCTTCACCTGGGCGTGGTGGCTCATCGCTCGCCGAGTGCGCTCGTTCGGCTACCTCGAGCGCGACGACGATCTCCTCGTCGTCAGCGGAATCCTCATCCGCCGACTGGTGATCGTCCCCTACGGGCGAATGCAGATGGTCGATGTGACCGCCGGACCCATCGATCGTTGGCTCGGCATCTCCACGGTGCAGCTGCACACTGCGGCTGCCACGACGGATGCAACCATCCCGGGCCTCGTTCCGGCGGACGCGGCTGCGCTGCGGGATCGGCTGGCCGCTCTGGGCGAGCAGAGGAACGCGGGACTGTGACACCCCGGCGCACGAACCCGCTCAGCCCGCTTGTGCAGGCGGCGCCGGCGATCCCCGCCGCGATCCTGTTCCTCCTCGGTCCGGGCGCTGGCATGGTCAGCAGGGGTGATTCGCGAGCCATCGCCCTCGTCATCGCCACCGCGATCGTCGGCTACGCCGTGTTCGTCGGCCTGTCGTGGCTCGTGTGGTGGCGCCGCACCTTCTGGATCGATGCAGATGGCGATCTGCGGATGGACTCTGGTCTGATCCATAGATCCGCGCGCCGCCTGCAGTTGTCGAGGCTGCAGAGCGTCGACATCGTTGCCCCGTTCCTGGCGCGCCTCGTCGGTCTGGTTGAGGTCCGGGTCGAAGTAGCGGGCGCCGGGGATTCGCGCATCGTTCTTCGCTACCTCAAGCGAGACGAGGCCGATGCTTTGCGTCATCAGGTCCTCGCCACGGCAAGACGGGTGGACCCCGCTCCCTCGCCGGACCAGCCCGACAGGGGTGGCTTAGCCGACCCGCCGGGCCCCATCGACGTTGAGGTGGGAGCCCCGCTGGCGCTCGTACCGGCCGGACGGTTGCTCGGGAGCCTCCTGCTCAGGTCGGTGACCGCGGCACTCCTCGTCGCAACGGCGGCGCTCCTGGCGATGACGATCCTCACCCAGGGCCCCGCGGGGCTCATCCTCGTCCTCATCACCGGAGGCCTGCCGATCCTGTCGGTGGTGACCGAGTTCCTCGCCAACTACGGCTTCCGCGTGGACCGCACGACGCAGGGGCTGCGCATCCGGCGCGGGCTGCTTTCGACGCAGACTCGCACCATCCCCGCCAAGCGGGTGCACGCGATCGCCGTGATATCACCCTTGCTCTGGCGCCGGTGGAACTGGGTGCGTGTCAGTGTCACGATTGCGGGGGTCGAATCCGATCAGGTGCGCCCCGATGTCCTCATCCCGGTCGCGCCGCGCGATGAGGCCTTGCGCCTCATCGCCGAGGTGCTCCCTGGAGTTGACGTCGAGTCCCTTCCTTTCGAGCAAGCACCCGCACGCGCTCGATGGCGTGCCCCGTGGTCCTGGTCCTATCTCGCCTGCGCCATCACGCCGCAGGTCATCGCCTGCAGATCAGGGAGAATCACGCGCCGGATTACCATCGCGCTGCACGCGCGCGTCCAGTCGGTCCGTCTCACGGAAGGCCCCTGGGAGCGTTCGCTTGGGCTTGCGTCCCTGCACGCCGACACCGCGCCCGGGCCGGTGCGCGTCGCTGCCCGGCACCTGTCGCTCGACCAGGTGGACGCCCTCGCCCGGCACGAGGTCGGCCTCATGCTTCGTGCACGCCAGTCATGACCGGCTCTCGCGAGTGGGCGCCGTGGTCGCGGGCATGGGCGGCTGCATCGGCCGGCTTCTGGTCGGGCGAGGAGCCGGCGGCCCACTTCCGCACATCGGTCAGTCCCCTCGTCGCGAATCGTGTGGCCGACATCGTTCGCGCGACTGACCTGAGGCTGGGATGCCCTGACGATTTCTGGATCGTTGACATTGGCTGTGGTGACGGCCAACTCCTCGAACTCGTCCGCGATCGCTGCCCTGACATTGCCCCCCGCGCTCACTGGTTGGGAGTCGACGTTCGGCCGATGCGGCGTGAGGGGATGGAGTCGATCCGGCGAGCGTGTCCAGCCGTTCTGCCGGGAGCGCCCTTCGTCGGACTCGTCATGGCCCATGAGTGGCTTGACGAGATCCCATGCGACGTCATCGAGCGCGATGAGTCGGGGGTAGATCGAGTAGTGCTCGTTGATCGCGATGGGTCGCAGATGCTCGGACCTCCGATCAGTGACGACGAGGCGTGCGCTCGCTGGGGCTTGGACGCGACGGACCTGCGCGATTGGACCGCGGCGTGGTGGCCGCTGCGCGAGCCGGGCGATCGCGCCGAGGTAGGGGTCTCTCGCGATCGCGCGTGGGCATGGATCGGCTCACTGCTGGGCGCTGGGTGTGCCCTGTCGACCGACTACGGTCACGATCGCCACGTGCGTATTGACGCCCACCGACATGGCACACTCACGGCCTATCTCAATGGTCGAGTTGTCGCGCCGGTGCCGGATGGCACCGTCGGGCTCACGGCGCATGTAGCCCTGGATTCCTGTGCGGCTGCTCTCCCGGGGACTCATCGCACCATCCAGCGAGATGAGATCACCGTCCCCGCCGTACCGATGGCGCCCGATGTCGGGGATATCGAGGCGCACTTCCACGGACTGCGGCTGCGCACTCGGGCGCACCTGGGCGAAGTGGGCTGGCTCCGCTGGGAGTGCTGAGCGCAACGTCTACGCTGCACGTGTGGTCATGCCACCCCCACGACTGCGCGTCGGCGTCATCGGCACCGGACGCGCCGGCGCTGTCATCGGCGCGGCCCTTCGGCGCGCCGGGCACGAGGTCGTCGCATGCAGTGCGCGCGGAGATGTGTCAAGGGTTCGTGCAGAGGCGCTGCTTCCCGGTGTACCGATCGTGAATGCCCAGGATGTTGCTCGTTCCTGCGACCTTCTGGTCATTGCGGTGCCTGACGATGCGCTCGGCGCGGTGGTGGCCTCGCTTGCCGACGACGTGCGACCCGGGCAGATCGCCATGCACCTGTCCGGCCGACACGGACTGGCGATCCTGAAGCCGCTGGGCGATGTCGTGCCGATCGCGGCTCACCCGGTGATGACGTTCACGGGCACCAGTCTGGACTTGGAGCGCTTGGATGACTGTCCTTTCGGGGTCACCGCCCTGGGTGACGGATCGTCCATCGCTGCGGCGCTGGTGATGGAGATGGGCGGTGATCCCGTTGCCGTGGCCGAGGAGCAACGCACGCTCTACCACGCCGCACTCGCTCACGGTGCCAATCACCTCGTCACCCTCGTCTCGCAGACACTGGAACTCCTGGCTGCAGCGGGAGTGGAAGAGCCCGAGCGAATCGCCCGGCCGTTGCTCACGGCGGCGCTGGACAACGCCCTGCGGCAGGGAGATCGCGCGCTTACCGGGCCGGTGGCGCGAGGCGACCACGCGACGGTGCGTGCCCACATCGAGCAGTTGCCAGATCGCGATGTCGATCGGACCTACAGGGCACTCGCTCTGGCTACCGTCGATCGGGCCAGCGCCGCAGGCAGGCTCACGGATGCAGATGCCGCGACTCTGCGTGCGATCCTGGCGGACGGTGAGTCATGACTTCGCTCGTCACCAATCGCCAGGAACTCGATGGCGCTACGGCGATCCCCATGACCACCGCGGTCGTCATGACGATGGGTGCCCTTCATGATGGTCATGGACAACTCATGCGCGAGGCTCGAATGCGCGTAGGTACGCAGGGTCGGGTCATCGTCACTGACTTCGTCAACCCCACTCAGTTCGGCGCCGGGGAGGACTTCGACCGCTACCCGCGCACGTTGGACGCGGACATGGAGGTCTGTGCTCGCAACGGGGTCGACATCGTCTTCGCGCCGGCGGTCTCGGAGATCTACGGCAGCAGTGAGTCCGGCATTTACGTGGACCCGGGCTCGCGTGGATCGATTCTCGAGGGAAAGAGCCGACCCGGACACTTCGCAGGTGTGCTCACTGTTGTCGCCAAGCTGATGCACATCACCCGCCCGGATGTCGCGCTCTTCGGAGAGAAGGACTATCAGCAACTCGTACTCATCCGAGACATGGTGAGCGCACTGGACTTCCGCGTCGTGGTCGTCGGCGTGCCTACGGTCCGCGAGTCCGATGGGCTGGCGATGAGCAGCCGCAATCGCTACCTCTCGGACAGGGCTCGAGCTCGGTCGGCGACCATCCCACTCGCACTCGCGGCCGGAAAGGCAGCGGCCCATGCCGGTGCCGATGCGGCCGTTGCGGCGACGCGCGACGTTCTGGTCGCGGAGGGAATGGACATCGACTACGTCGCCTGCACGGACGAGTCCTTGAACGAGCCCATTCCGGGCGCACCCGGCCGTCTGCTCCTCGCCGTCGTGGTCGACGGGACCCGCCTCATCGACAACGTCCCGGTCGAAGTCGGTATGACTTCGTGATCGCCCTCCTCGCCCCGACGCCGGGTTGGACCGCCCGAGCCGACGTCGTCATCGTGGGCTCGGGTGTTGCGGGGCTCATGGCGGCTCTTCATGCGCGGCGCACCGGCCGGACGGTCCTCCTCGTCACCAAGGGTCGAGTCGAGGAGGGCTCGACACGCTGGGCCCAAGGGGGGATTGCTGCGGCACTTGCTGACGACGACACCCCCGAGGAGCATCGCCACGACACCCTCGTCGCGGGCGCTGGGCTCTGCGATGTCGATGCCGTCACAGCCCTGGTCACCGAGGGTCCCGAGTGCGTGCGCAATCTCATCGGCCTGGGAGCGCATTTCGATCTGGACTCCACGGGTGCGATCGCGTTGACGCGCGAGGGCGGTCATCACCGCGATCGCATCGCCCATGCCGGTGGCGATGCGACGGGCGCTGAGATTTCCCGAGCGCTCGTGGCGGCCGTCGCCTTGGACCCAGGCATCGAGCTGATCGAGGGTGCCCTCGTGCTGGATCTGCTGCGCGATGGGGATGGTGGAGCGCAGGGTGTGACGCTCCACGTGATGGGACAGGGCCAACGCGACGGCGTCGGCGCGGCGCTCGCTCCGATCGTGGTCCTGGCCACGGGGGGTTTCGGCCAGGTGTTCGCGCAGACAACGAATCCGGCGGTGGCCACCGGTGACGGGGTCGCACTCGCGCTTCGAGCCGGTGCGGAGGTGGCGGACCTGGAGTTCGTGCAGTTCCACCCCACTGTCATGTGGCTCGGGCCTCGTGCCCGAGGCCAGCAGCCCCTCGTGTCAGAGGCGGTTCGTGGGGAGGGGGCCGTGCTCGTCGACTCCGCGGGCACCAGGTTCATGGCCGACGTGCACCCGATGGCCGATCTCGCGCCGCGCGATGTCGTCGCGCGCGCGATCATGCGCCGCATGATGGATACCGGAGAGCCCCATGTGTGGCTGGATGCCCGGTCGTTCGGAGCCACGCTCTGGGAGGAGCGCTTCCCGACGATCCTCGCCTCGTGCCGCTCCCACGGGATCGATCCCGTCACCGAACTCATCCCGGTCGCTCCGGCATCGCACTACGCCTCCGGCGGAGTGCTCACCGACCTGCAGGGACGCGCGTCCATTGCCGGGCTCTACGTCTGCGGCGAGGTGGCATGCACGGGCGTGCACGGAGCCAATCGCCTCGCCTCCAACTCACTGCTCGAAGGGCTGGTCTTCGCTGCGCGAATCGGACAGGCGCTGGCAGGAGAGACGCGCGTTGCGAGTCCGTGCGCACCCCTCGCGCAGTCGGCTCCGCTCAACTCGCAGCCCGACCGTCGGACGATCCAGGCGACGATGAGCGCGGACTCAAGCGTCCTCCGCAGCGCGGACTCACTCGACCATGCATCGCGCGTTCTGGCGAGTGTGCGTCAGGACCCGAGCGGGGTCCCGTGCACCGATGACTGGGAGACAACGAATCTGGCGTCCGTGGCCCAGGTCCTCGTGCATCACGCGCAGATCCGCGAGGAGACCAGGGGGTCGCACTGGCGCGAGGATTTCCCCGATCGTGATGACGCGATGTGGCGTGTCAGGCTGGTCTCGCGCCTGACCGATGAGGGCGACATCGTGACCGAGCGAGTGCCCGTCGAGGGAGGTGTGGCGCATGGATCCGGATGAAGCACTCGTGCGCGCCGGTCTCGAGCCCGTTGCCGTCTACGACCTGGTCGATCGAGCGCTCGCAGAGGACCTCGACGGAGGGGTCGACGTCACCTCCGTCGCCACCGTCGACCTCGAGGCTCGTGGCAACCTCGACCTCGTCGCTCGCGGGGCGGGCGTTATCGCGGGAGCGCCGGTCGCGGCCGCCACTCTCGTGCGAGCCTCGCAGGGGCGCGTGCGGTGCACATGGATCGAGGACGGCACTCGCGTGAGTCCGGGCGCGATCGTCGTCTCGGCGACGGGCCCGATACGCGACCTCCTGCTCGGGGAGCGCACCGCGCTCAACCTCCTTTGCCACCTGTCGGGAGTTGCCACTGCGACCAGCCACTGGGTCGAAGCACTGGGGAGCACGACGACGCGCGTGCGTGATACCCGCAAGACCACCCCGGGAATGCGTCGTCTTGAGAAGTACGCCGTGCGCTGCGGTGGCGGTGTCAACCACCGCATGTCCCTATCCGACGCGGCGCTCGTCAAGGACAACCACGTCGTCGCGGCCGGCGGAGTCGCCGCGGCGTTCGCTCGCGTACGCGAGGCCTTCCCGGGGCTGCCTGTCGAGGTCGAGGTCGACTCACTCGGCCAACTCGATGAGGTGCTCGCAGCCGGAGCCGATCTGGTCCTCCTGGACAACTTCACCCCGGCGCAGATGGCCGAGGCGGTCCGGCGCACTCAGGGTCGCGCGCAGTTGGAGGCGTCCGGCGGTCTTACGCTCGCCGATGCGGCCTCTGTGGGTGCGACCGGAGTCGATTTCGTGGCCGTGGGAGCCTTGACGCACTCCGCGCCGGTGCTCGACATCGGTGCCGACCTGCGGGAGGCGCAGTGACGCTGCTGGCCATCGACGTCGGCAACACCAACACGGTCCTCGGTCTCTTCGAGGGTGAGGACCTCATTCGGTCCTGGCGCATCAAGACCGACGCACAGTCCACTGCGGATGAGATCGCGCTCATCTTCCGTGGGCTTCTTGCTGATGAGCCCCAGGTCACCGGAATAGCGCTGTGCTCGACCGTTCCCGCGGTGCTGCGCGAGATGCGACACATGCTGGCGACATATCACGCAGACGTGCCGACGGTCATCGTCGAGCCAGGCACGAAGACGGGCGTACCGGTGCTCACCGACAATCCCAAGGAGGTCGGTGCCGACCGCATCGTCAACACGATCGCAGCCCACCAGGTCTATGGAGGTCCGTCGATCGTTGTCGACTTTGGTACGTCGACCAACCTGGACGTCGTGTCCGCTCAGGGGGAGTTCCTCGGAGGGGCGCTCGCCCCAGGCATAGAAATCTCTCTCGAGGCGCTTGCCGAGCGCGCCGCGCAACTGCGCAAGGTCGAACTGGTGCGACCTCGCTCGGCCATCGGCAAGAACACTGTCGAGGCGTTGCAGTCCGGGGCCCTTTACGGATTCGCCGGGCAGGTCGACGGGCTCGTGCGGCGTATCGAGGCGGAGATCGGCCCGGTGCAAGCGGTCATTGCAACCGGCGGACTTGCCTCCATCGTGGTTCCTGAGTCCGAGACCATCACGCACCACGACCCCGACCTCACCCTGGTGGGCCTGCGCCTGGTCTTCGAGAAGAACTCCTAGGGCCAGGTCATCCGGCGGATCATGGCGACCTACCTGCTCGTGCACGGTGCGATGCACGGCGCGTGGTGCTGGAGCGAGGTCATCCCCCTCCTGGAGTTGGCTGGGCACGACGCGATCGCGGTGACCTTGACCGGACAGGGCGAGCGGGCGGATGAACTCACCCCCGAGGTCGGGGTGTGGGATCACGTGAACGACATCGTGTCTGCCGCCGGCGAGAGCGGCGACATCGTCCTGGTCGCCCACTCCTACTCCGGCGTACTCATCGGCCCTGTGGTCGAGCAGTTGGCGGGTCGGGTGCGCAGCGTCGTCGCGGCCGGGGCCTTCCTGGTGGAGCCGGGCGAGAGCCTGCTCGACGTAGAGCCCGAGGCCACCGCTCGCCGCTACCTGGAGATCGCGGCGGATTCAGGCGATGGATGGCGGGTGCCCGCATCGACAGCATTCTTGGATCAGTGGGGGGTGGTGGACCCCGGCCTGCGCGAGTTCATCGGGCCGCGGCTCACCGACTTCCCCCTGCGTGCCGTCACGGATCCGGTGAACTTCGATCCCGTGCCGCTTGCTTCGGTGGCCCGTCACTACCTCGAGCACACGGATCCGCCACTGGCTTCACTGACCCTCAGCATCCAGCGCGCCCGTGAAAGTGGCTGGCGTATGAGCACCATCCGGACGGGGCACGACCTCATGCTCACCGCTCCAGCGGCCTTCGGCCAGGCCCTGCTCGCCGCATCCGCGTGAGCACCCGACCCGAGTGCAACGGATACGCTTGCCGACCGTGAGCGACCAGCCGCCCCTGCCGGAGCCAGAAGACGACCTGCCTGAGCAGATGCGGATCCGGCGGGACAAGCGGGATCGGCTGCTTCTCGGCGGCCGGGATCCCTACGCCGTGCGTCTCCCGGTGACCCACACCCTGGCGGAGGTACGCGCCGCCTACCCCGAGCTCGAGGTCGATGTCGCCACGGGCGACCGAGTCGGCGTGGCGGGCCGGGTGATCTTCCAGCGCAACACCGGCAAGCTGTGCTTCGCCACGTTGCGTGCGGGCGACGGGACGGAGTTGCAGGCCATGCTCTCCCTCGCTTCCGTGGGGGAGGAGGCACTCGAGGAGTGGAAGCAACTCGTGGACATCGGGGACCACATCTTCGTCTCCGGCGAGGTCATCACGTCGAAGCGCGGCGAGTTGTCCGTGCTCGCCGACGAATGGCGTATGGCCACCAAGGCCCTGCGCCCTCTGCCCGTCGCTCACAAGCCGCTGTCCGAGGAGACGCGAGTGCGGCAGCGCTACGTCGATCTCATCGTGCGGCCCGAAGCCCGAGAGATGGCTCGGATGCGTGTCCTTGCCGAAGCCAGTGTGCGCCGGAGCCTCGCCGAACGCGGCTTCCTCGAGATCGAGACCCCCGTGCTTCAGAGCCAGCAGGGCGGAGCGGCCGCGCGACCCTTCGTCACGCACTCACATGCTCTCGACCTCGACCTCTACCTGCGGATCGCCCCGGAACTCTTCCTCAAGCGTGCGCTCGTGGGCGGCCTGGAGCGCGTCTTCGAGATCAATCGCAACTTCCGCAATGAAGGCGTCGACTCGACTCACTCTCCCGAGTACGTCGCCCTCGAGTTCTACGCTGCCTATGCCGACTATCGCGACGTCGCCCGCATCACACGCGAGATCATCCAGGAGGCGGCCGAGGCAGCGACGGGGAGCATGGTCGTCACGCACGCAGACGGAAGCGTCCACGACCTGTCCGGTGAGTGGCCCGAGATCGACTTCTACGGATCGGTGTCCGCCGCAGTCGGGCGGGAGATCACACCCGCAACTCCGGTGGACGAACTCGCCGAACTGTGTCGCGCCGTGGGAGTCGAGCCCCAGTCCCACTGGGTCGCCGGCAAGTACGTCGAGGAGCTGCTTGACCACTACGTCATCCCGACGCTGGACCGGCCCACGTTCGTCATGGACTACCCCGAGGACACCTCGCCGCTCACGCGAGCGCATCCGGGGCGCCCCGGCGTGGTCGAGAAGTGGGACCTCTACATCGATGGCTACGAGCAGGGCACCGGCTACTCCGAGCTCGCCGATCCGGTGATCCAGCGGGAGCGTCTCGTCGCTCAGGCTGCGCTTGCCGACCGCGGCGACGACGAGGCCATGCCCCTCGACGAGGACTTCCTGCGAGCACTCGAGATAGGAATGCCCCCTGCGGGTGGCGTCGGTGTGGGCATCGACCGGCTCCTCATGACGCTCACGGGGCTCGGCATCCGCGAGACGATCCTCTTCCCACTCGTGAAGCCCGAGCGATGAGCACGATGGTCCTGCGCTCGGCACAGACGCGTGACGTGGTTGCCATCAGGTCTCTCGTCGGCCATTACACCACCGACGGACGCCTGCTCGCGAAGGCGCCGGTGACGCTCTACGAGGACGTACAGGAGTTCGTCGTTGCCGAGATCGACGGCGTCGTGGTCGGCTGTGGTGCCCTTCACGTCATGTGGGAGGACCTCGGTGAGATTCGTACCCTGGCGGTTGATCCCGATCATGTGCACCGCGGGATCGGCGGAAGCATTCTCGACGAGTTGATCGGCCGCGCTCGGAACCTCGGCCTCGCCAGGCTGTTCTGCCTTACGTTTGAGGTGGCATTCTTCACCAGCCGCGGTTTTGCCGAGATCGAGGGCAGTCCGGTCGACCACGAGGTTTTCGAACAACTCCTCCAGAGCTACGACGAGGGCGTGGCGGAGTTCTTGGACCTCGAGAGAGTCAAGCCGAATACCCTCGGCAACCATCGCATGCTTATGCTGCTTCAGTGAAGCGCCCACTTACTCTCGTCATTGCCTCCGCCGCTCTCCTCGCGGCCCTGGGCGCCGCGACCCCGGCCTCCGGCTCGCCCGCGCCGCGCGATCCCGCGGGCCCGCTCGCGGGGGTGGTCATTGCCCTCGATCCGGGCCATCAACTGGGCAACTCGAATCCGCGATTCGCCTCGAAGATGGCGAAGACCCGCTTCAACGGCTACATCACCAAGGGGTGCAACACCACGGGTACGGCCACTAATGGCGGATACGCCGAATCGACATTCACCTGGCGCGTGAGCCGCTACCTCGAGCGCCGACTTCGTGCCCTCGGAGCGACCGTCCACAAGACCAGGTCGTCCAACTCCTACGACGCATGGGGACCGTGCGTCTGGAATCGCGGCAAGTTCGGCGCCAAGGTCAATGCGGATCTACTCCTGTCCATCCACGCGGATGGTGCGGTGTCCAGTGGGTACGGGTTCTTCGTCATGCTCCCGGCGACCATCCCCGGATGGACCGATGACATCGCCGGTCGGAGCGGGCGCATGGGCAAGCGGTTCATCGAGGGCATGGCCGGAGCCGGTGCTCCGCGGTCCAACTACATCAGCGGTCAGACCCTGGTCACCAGGGAGATCTCCACCCTCAACTTCTCCGACGTGCCCGCGATCCTGGTGGAGCTCGGCAACATGCGGAACTCCTCGGACGCAGCCCGGATGACCTCTCCGACGGGCCAGAAGCAGTACGCCGACTGGCTCGTGGCCGGTGTCCGCGCAGCCCTGCAGCGTTAGCGCACGATCCGAAGGCGGATGCGAGCCGTGGCGGTGGTCCCGTCAGCGGCTGTGCCGGTGACGGTGTAGGTCGTGCGCTTCGCGGTCCGTGCGGGCCGACCCAGGATCGTGCCGTGCGTGCGAGAGAACCAGATGCCGTCCCGCGCTCGCTTG
>JBMTDJ010000021.1:0-26394 GCA_049431945.1 Candidatus Nanopelagicales bacterium
AGCAGGCGCTCATAGGCGATGAAGAGCAGCGCCATGCCGGGGGCCTCGTAGATGCCTCGGCTCTTGGCTTCGATGATGCGATTCTCGATCTGGTCGGCCATGCCGAGGCCGTGGCGCCCACCGATCGCGTTGGCCTCACGCACGAGGTCGACCGGGCTCGCGAACTCACGACCATTGATGCGCACCGGCCGGCCCTGCTCGAACGTGATGGTGACGTCCTCGGTGGCGATGTCGACATCGGGATCCCAGAACCGCACGCCCATGATCGGGTCGACGATCTCGATCGACACGTCGAGATGCTCGAGACGCTTTGCCTCATGGGTCGCACCCCAGATGTTCGCGTCGGTCGAGTACGCCTTCTCCGTAGAGTCCCGGTAGGGCAGGTCGTGGGCGACCAGCCACTCCGACATCTCCTTGCGACCGCCGAGCTCACCCACGAAGTCGGCATCGAGCCAGGGCTTGTAGATGCGCAACTGGGGATTCGCCAGCAAGCCGTAGCGGTAGAACCGCTCGATGTCGTTTCCCTTGTACGTCGATCCATCGCCCCAGATGGATACGTCGTCGTCGAGCATCGCCCGCACGAGGAGGGTACCCGTGACAGCACGTCCAAGGGGCGTGGTGTTGAAGTACATCCGATTGCCTGCGCGAATGTGGAACGCTCCACAGGAGATGGCTGCCAGGCCTTCCTCGACCAGGAGTTCCTTGCAGTCCACTAGTCGCGCGATCTCTGCCCCGTACTCGATCGCGCGCCCCGGTACGCTCCCGATATCCGGCTCGTCGTACTGCCCGAGGTCAGCGGTATAGGTGCAGGGCACCGCTCCCTTGTCGCGCATCCACGCGACTGCCACGGAGGTGTCGAGCCCTCCCGAGAAGGCGATGCCGACGCGCTCGCCGACCGGTAGGGATGACAGGACCTTGGACACGACGCGAGCCTATCGACGCGTCAGCGCCCGAGAGCCGTCAGGCTGGCTGTCCGTTGTCGACCTCGCCGGTCAGCCGCGCTTCGGCCTCCTGCGCCCGGCGCAACGCCGCTTCGAGATCGGCCTGCGCTTGCCCGTAGGCCGCGAAGTCCCCCTTGGCCAATGCTTCCTGGCCGCGGTCGTAGGCGGCCTGCGCGTCGGCCAGCGCCGACTGCAGGTCCGTGAGCGGATCCCCCGAGGGACCCGGGGTCGGCGTCGGTGTCGGGGTGGGCGTTGGACCCGGCTCCGGCTCCGGCCCTGGCACAGGCTCAGGAGTCGGGAACGGATCGGACTCGAACACGGCTGCCAGCGCCTCGTCGAGGGTGTCCTCGAGCGCGACATTGGCGCCATAGCCCGCAAGGACCTTGCGCAGCAGCGGATAGCCGTCCTGCGTGGCGCGGAGATAGACCGGCTCGACGTAGAGGAGCCCGCCGTTGAAGGGCAGGGAGAGCAGATTGCCCAGGTCGACCTCTGAGCCGCCCCGACGCAGCAGCGAGAGCTCCGCGCTGATCTCCGGATCGGACTCGAAGTTGTTCTGGACCTGGGTGGGACCAGGAATGGTCGTGTTGCTCGGCAACTGCAGCACCCGGATCGTGCCGTAACCGTCTCCGGGCGCCGAGTCCACCGCCATGAACGCTGCCAGCGTCGGCCTTCGTTGCGGAGCGAACGTCGTGGTGAGTGAGAAGGACGGCTGGTTTTGGCCCGGCATCTGAAGGGTCAGGTAGTACGGAGGCTGGAACTGCTGAATTGCCTGCGTCGGGTCGAAGGGCACGATCCAGAAGTCCGTGCCGTTGTAGAACGTCGCCGGATCGGTCACGTGGTAGCGGGACATGACGACGCGCTGCACCTTGAACAGGTCCTGCGGGTAGCGCACGTGCGCCTCGATCTCGGAGGGCATGGCACTGCGCTCCTGCACTACTCCCGGGAAGGCCTTCATCCAGGTCTGCAGGACCGGGTCGGACTCGTCCCATGCGTAGAGCGTCACGGTGCCCTCATACGCATCGACAACGGCCTTCACCGAGTTGCGCGCGTAGTTGAGCTGATCGTTCGGCGCGATGGCGCTCGAGCCCGTTCGCACGGTGATCGAGTCGCTCGTCACTTCACCAAGGGACACGCGAGAGGAGTAGGGATACGCGTTGGACGTCGTGTAGCCGTCCACGAGCCACACGATTCGCCCGTCGATCACCGCGGGGTACGGGTCCTGATCGAGGGTGAGCCACGGGGCGATCTTCTCGACGCGCGTCAGCGGATCGCGGTCCCACATGATGCGCGACTCGGGGTTGATCAGGTCCGTGAGCAAGATGTTGGTGTCCTGGAACTTTGTCGCGAAGAGGAGTCGGTTGAACAGCGAGCCCACCGGCACGCCGCCAGCGCCCGAGTAGGTGTTGTTGACCTGACCTGTGGGACTTGCATCGTCCGGATAGTCGAGTTCGACCGGAGGAGTGCCCTCCGGGCCACCCACAATGGAGAATGTCGGCGAGAGCTCGCCGAAGTAGATGCGGGGTTGCTCGATGCCCAGCATTCCCTCGGGCGGGATATCGCTCTCGAAGAAGTCCGGCTGCCCGGAGGACTCCGCGGTGTTGTCATACGCCGCCACGAAGCCGTAGCCGTGCGTGTAGACAGCGTGGTCGTTGGCCCAGTTGCGCTGATTCTCCGGAATGCCTGCGAGGTTGATTTCGCGCGCAGCCACGACGGCGCCTCGCAGTCCGCCCTCCATTGAGTAGCGGTCGACATCAAGGCTGTCATTGAAGGAGTAGTAGGCGCGGATCTGCTGCAACTGGTTGTACGTCGGAGACGCCAGCGCCGGGTCGAGCAGGCGGATGTTGTCCAGCGTGCCCAGGTTGGCGTCGATCACCGATGCGGAGGGAGGCTCCACGGTCCCGGGGTACTCCTGGATCTGCGCATCTGCGATGTCGTAGGCCGAACGTGTCGCGTTGATATTGCGCTCGATGTAAGGCTGCTCGCGGACGAGCTCGCTCGGCCTGACCTGGAACTGCTGCACGATCGCCGGATAGACGCCGCCTACGAGGATGGAGGTGAGCAGGAGGAGACCGAGGCCGATCAGGGGAATGATCCAGTTGCGCACGATCATGTTGACGATGAAGAGCACGGCAACGATGAGGGCGACGAAGGTGAGTATCTGCAAGGCAGGGAGCACGGCGTTGGCATCGGTGTACTTCATGCCCGTGAATCCCTGGACTAGCGACTCGCTCTTGACCATGAGGCCGAATCGATCCAGCCAGTAGGCAGCTGCCTTGAGCAGAAGCAGGATGGCGATGAGCCCGGACAGATGCACCTGGGCTGCAGTGCTCATGCGATCGCCGGGCGGCTGCAGCCGCAGTCCGCCGTAGAGGTAGTGGGCTGCGATCGCCAGACCTATCGCCAGGATGATCGCGGAGAAGGCGAAGCCGAGCACGAACCTCATGAACGGGTACGTGAAGGTGTAGAAACCGATATCGAGTCCGAACTGGGGATCGGTGATGCCGAAGTCGGTGGCATTGCGCCAGCGAAGGAAAGTCGCCCACTCACTCGCGGCGGAGATGCCGGCGAGCAGTCCGATCAGGCCGGCGATGCCGATGGTGATGAGGACGCGGAACGGCTGCAGGGCCATCCGGTAGCGCTCAAGGCTGGACTGTTCCGGGGTGAGCGGTGGCGCCGAGGGTCGGAATCGATAGGCGATCCACAAGGTCCCTGCCAGGACCACTGCCATCGTGAGCCCGAAGGAGCCGAAGAGGGCGAGCCGGGTCGTGAGCGTGACGGTGAAGACTTCGGTCTCGCCGACGGAGTCGAACCACAGCCAATCGGTGTAGAACCCCGTGAAGATGACGAAACCGATGACGATGACGGCAAGGACGATGATCGTGGGCAGCAGGACCCGGCCGCGGCCCGCGGCGACGGTCGTCGGAGAGGCCATTTCAACAACCTACGTCACGGGGGCCCACGTCACACTGCGGGGCAGGTCGGGAGGGGGTCACCGGCCCGCCAGGCCGCCAGGGCGTCAAGGGCGCCTTGAAGACTCGACACCGGCACGACCGTGAGGCCATCGGGGATGTGTCCCGCGGCCTCCTCGCAATGCACGTCTGGCATGAGGAACAAGGTCGCGCCCGCGCCGCGTGCACCCGCGAGCTTCTGCCTGATGCCGCCGATCGCCCCGACCGCGCCGGAGGGATCTATGGTCCCGGTGCCGGCGACGTGACCGCCGCCGGTGAGGTCATCGGGCGTGAGCTTGTCCACGATCGCGAGGGAGAACATCATCCCGGCGCTCGGCCCACCGATGTCCTCGAGTGTGAACGTGATCGGGAACTCCGCGCGATAGTTGATCCCGACCGTGATGCCGACATAGGGCACGCCCGGCTCATCGGGCCTCTCGGCGGAGACCACGTCCACATCGAACTGCTCTCCGGCGCGCACGACAGTGAAGGCAAGCGTGGCGCCGATCGGCTGGGAGCGGACTGCGGTGACGACATCCTCGGGCGAACCGACCGGCTGCCCATCGATGGCCGTGATGACCTCACCCGCATCGAGCACGCCGAAGGCCGGCGTGCCCTCGACGACCGCGGTGACGACGACGTCCTCGATGATCGGCTCGCCGAGGGCATTCATGGCCGCAGCGATGGCGTTGGACTGTGAGGTCGAGAAGAGCACGGCGTTGCGCTGCTGGACCTCTTCCGTCGTCTCGTCATCGCCGTAGAGCAATTCGCGGGGCAGCACGGCCCGATCAGGATCGATCCATGCCGCGATAGCACCGAATACGGTCAGCGGACTGCGAGGCTCGCCCTCCTCACGAATGGTCGTCATGTCCAGCGAGCCGCTCACGGGGTAGGTCGTGGTGTCAGTGATCTCGACCAGTGGGATGCCGTCGACGTCGCCGATCGTGTTGAAGGTCGGCCCCGGCGACAAGATGATGAAGGGCACGGGCAAGAGGGCAGCAAGGGCGATCAGCGACACCAGCACGAGACCGGCAAGGGACGCGATGAGCGCGCGATGGCCGGGGCGGCGGCGCGCGGTCGATTCGGGCGGGGGTTCGCTCACGCCGGATGACGGCGGTCTGCGGGACGCCGCGGACGGCCCGGGCGCGACGTGGCCGAATTGCGCGGGTTGGCCGACCCTGCCGGGCGGCGTCGACGTTCCGGAGCCGGTTGCTCCTCCGGCAGCGGCCTGCGCATGGCAGCCCGGAAGCGTGCCATGTCGCCGACGGTCTCGTGGGTGTCAGCGATGCGCTTGGGACGGCTGCGGGACGCAGCCCACACGAGGGCGATGAGCGTGGCCCCCAGCGGGATGAGCCACCACAGCAGCGTCGACACGTGCGTCCTCTCTCACGATCCTGTCCCTGCGCGGCAGCCGCACGGGACGACCCAAGGGTACGCCCTGCCCGATGCCGGTGCTCCCCGAGAGGGCCAGCGCCCGCCGATGCGAGATGCCTGATCGATCGGCGTACCGTGGGGGGATGAGCGGTTCCCTGCCCTTCGGCTTCGGGATGCCCGACGAGGGCGGTGGCCAGCCTGGCTTCGACATGAGTCAGCTCGGGGCCATGCTCCAGCACCTCGGACGCCTCCTGGAGTCCGGGGGCGATGGGGCGGTCAACTGGGACCTCGCGCGCGACAGTGCGCGTCAGGCCATCGCGCAGGTGGGGGATCCCTCGGTGAACGAGGTGGATCGCCGCGAGGTGGCCGCCGCCATCGAGCTTGCGCAGGTATGGCTCGACACCGCGTGCACCCTGCCCGCATCGGCCGCCTCCGGCGCCGCGTGGAGCCGGTCCGAGTGGCTCGAGGCGACCTACCCGGCCTGGCAGCGCATCGTCACTCCCATCGCCGAGCACGTTCAGTCGGTGATGTCCTCCATGCCTACCCCGAACGAATTGCCACCCGAGCTCGCGGCCATGCTCCCCGAGGGAACGCCGCCAGAGACACTGGCGATGATGGCTCCGCTCATGGGCATGGCACGCCAGCTCGGGTCCGCGATGTTCGGAATGCAGATGGGTCAGGCACTCGCCGCACTCGCTGGCGAAGTTGTCGGAGTGAGCGACATCGGTATCCCACTCACCACGGACGCCCGTCCGGCCCTGCTGCCGCGCAACGTCTCGGCGTTCGGCGACGGACTCGACGTGCCCGAGCAGGATGTGCGCCTCTACCTCGCCCTGCGCGAATGCGCTCACCAGCGCTTGTTCGCCCACGTGCCATGGCTCGCACCCCGTCTCGAGGGAGCGATCGATGCCTACGCGCGCGGCATCCGGATGGACCCCACGCGAATGAACGAGGCCATGCAGGGCATCGACCCGTCGTCCCTCCAGGATCCCGAGCGCCTCCGTGAACTCATGGGGTCGGATCTCTTCGCGCTGGAGGAATCCGAGGAGCAGCAGGCAGCATTGCGTCGACTCGAAACGCTGCTCGCACTCATTGAGGGCTGGGTCGACGACGTCGTTACAGCGGCGTGCGCGACCACGCTGCCAACGGCCGATCGACTCGGCGAGGCGATCCGTCGCCGCCGGGCAGCAGGGGGGCCTGCGGAGCGCACCTTCGCCTCGCTCGTCGGACTGGAGATGCGACCGCGCGCGCTGCGCGAAGCTGCGAGCCTCTGGCGACAGTTGCGCGAGGAACGAGGCATCGACGGTCGCGATGCACTGTGGGCGCATCCAGACCTGCTCCCGACCGCGGACGATATCGACGATCCCGGCGCATTCCTCGCTGGCGATCCGCTCGCCGGCTTCGATGCCACCGCCGAGTTCGGCGATGAGGCTGACGGGGAGCCATCCGCTGATGACGGTTCCTCCTAGCCCACCGGCTCGGACGGGCCGACCCGGTCCGCCGGGCACGCTGCACGAGGATGCCGTCGGAGTCCTCACCGCGTGGCAGCCGGATGACCCTGGGCAGAGGCGCTTGCGAGCCGACTACCTGGACCATCTAGCCGTCCATGGCGACGCCCTGAGCCGATCCAACCGACGGGGGCACCTCACCGGCAGCGCGCTGGTCGTCGACGTCGAGCGCGAGCGGGTCCTGCTGACACTCCACCCGCTCGTCGGCCGCTGGCTTCAGCTGGGAGGCCACATTGAGGACACGGACACCAGCCTCGTCGCCGCAGCCCTTCGGGAGGCACGCGAGGAAGGTGGCATCGATGAGATCGAGGTGGATCCGAGTCCCCTGCGCTTGGATCGCCACAGCGTGCGCTGTCGCGATGCGCGTGGTGACTTCACCATGCTCGATCATCTTGACGTCCAGTTCCTCGCCATTGCACCGACCGGAGCCGTGGCGCGTCAGTCCGACGAGTCCTTGGATCTGCGTTGGTGGGCATGGTCTGCACTTCCCGAGGACACGGATGCATCCGTGCGCTCCCTCGTGGCCGCCGCACGCATACGTGTCGACGCGTAGGCACCGCGAGCAAGGGGAAGCCCCCGGGTCGCATAGTCGTGCGCGCCTTCCCCTTGCGCGCATGACCCGTTATCCCGGGGGCTGCGCGAGCGAAAGTAGGGGCACTGGCATGTCACGTCAACGCGACCTGGGGACGGCTCTGGGGACGACCTGGGGACATCCCCCTCCCGTCCTGGGGATGATCGGTGGATGAGCATGGGGAAAGGCGCTCCCCTGCGCTCCCTTTCCCAGGCGTGACGTGGCGGTACGTCGTCCACGGCCTGTGGAGGGAACTTCCCCGTGACGAGCCTTCGGAGCCACAGTCGCACCCGCCTGAGCCCATGAGGACGGCCCGTGAGGGCCGCACGGGAGAATTGACCAGTGAAAAAGCCCCAAATCGGACAAAATTCGCCCGACACGAGGGATCTGGCTGGATCGGTCCCCCCATCGGCCTCCTGGCTGCCCTAGGGTGGCGACGCCGCCCCCTAGGGGGCAGACCCCCGCCAGGGGGCCGCGTGAGGCAGGTCTCACGTGGACGAGACGAGGAGGACGGCCCATGGCCGAGTCGTACACGGGTGAGGCGTACTGCGTGAAGTGCAAGGAGAAGCGCGAGTTCACCGGCAACGTCGAGGAGACGAATGGCCGGCGTTTCGCCAAGGGCATCTGCCCGGTCTGCGGCACCAAGGTGACCCGCATCCTGGGCAAGGCCTGACCCGCCCCATAGGGGCGGCATCGCCGCGGGATCAATGGTGAACATCGATCCAAGCGGCACCGCACACGTCATCGACGGCGTCGACGGCCCTGGGCTCGTCGGCGCCGTCGAGCGTCTCGTGGCACTTCCCTCCCTCGGGGGCACCGATGCCGAGATTGATGCCCAGGATGCGATGGCCCGCGAGTGGGCCGCACTCGGCCTGGAGGTCGACACCTGGGAGATCGATGTCGACGCGATGTCAGCCGAGCCGGATTTCCCGGGCATGGAGGTCGCGAGGTCCTCGGCCCTCGGGGTGACAGCGCGCATCCCGGGCGCGGGCACGGGCCCCACGCTTCTCCTTCTCGGACACACCGATGTCGTCCCGCCCGGTGACCTCGCATCGTGGTCGGGTAATCCCTTCCGTCCGCGTATCACCGGTGACCGTCTCATCGGACGAGGTGCCTGCGACATGAAGGCGGGGACCGCGGCGATCACCTACGCAGCCAAAGCCATCCTTGCCAGCCGGACGCGCCTTGCAGGCGATGTCATCCTCGCGGCCGTGTCGGGCGAAGAGGACGGTGGCCTGGGCACGTACGCGATGCTCAAACATGGGATCACCGCGGACGCCTGCGTGCTCCCCGAGCCCACCAGTTTGGATCTCGTGCCCGCCAACGGTGGCGCCCTCACCTTCCGCCTGCGCATCCACGGCCGAGCAACCCACGCTTCGCGCCGCACCGAGGGAGTGAGCGCGCTCGACAAACTCCTTCCCGTCCTCGAGGAACTCCGGCGGCTGGAGATACGCCGCAACGAGCACGTCGACCCGCTGATGCAGCGTTGGCCGATCGCCTACCCACTGTCCATCGGCACGGTGCAGTCCGGCGACTGGGCATCGACGGTCCCCGACCTCCTCATCGCGGAGGGTCGACTCGGAGTCGCGCTGGGTGAGACGCCGGCGCAAGCGCGCGCGGATCTCGAGCAGGCACTCGCCTCCCTGTGCGACCACGATCCATGGTTCGACGAGCATCCGGTCGACGTCGAGTGGTGGGGCGGGCAGTTCGCATCCGGTCGCACGGACCCGAACCACCCGCTCGTCCAGGACCTCGGCGCGACAGCAACTCGAGTCCTCGGTCGCCGTCCCGACGTCTATGCCGCGCCGTACGGCTCTGACCTTCGCCTGCTGGTCGGCGCCGGGATCCCCACCGTCCACTTCGGTCCGGGAGAGAGCGCTGCGGCACATGCTCCGGCCGAGTGGGTCGACCTCCGCGAGACCGTGGCATGCGCTCAGATCCTCGCGGCGTACGCGCTGGAATTCTGCGGCGTCGCAGACTGAAGCGCCCAGCGGTGCAGGCTCGCTTCGGCTACGCAGGACGTGTCGCCGCGGTCCTGTGGACGACCAACGTCACACGTCAGCGGATCGTGCGACGCTCCCCGCATGCCGGAGATGCCGAACCGACCCTGGTCCCGATCTGATGTCCCGCTCGTATGGCGCTCGGACACATGCGTGGAGATGGGCTGGCCACCTCGCCGGATCCGGGTCGAGGACATCGATCGCCCGCACGTGGCGTGGCTGCTCTCCCTGCGCGGTGAGCGCACGCTGACCGAGGCGCTGGAGGCTGGATCGCTCGACGGCCTCTGCTCTCGCACGATGCGCAGGCTTGTCCGCATGGGAGTCCAGACCGGTCTCATCGATGACGCGTCCGCAGCCCCCGAGGCGCTGCGGGACGCTCCCCATGGGATGCGCGAGACACTGTCGGCCAACCTCGCCCTCGCCCGACAGGTGCACGGCCCAGGCGCGCGGACGGCTTTCGACAGACGTCTGGCCGCCGAGGTTGCAGTCCGGGGCGACAACACCCTTGCCGACACGGTCGTCATGGTCCTTGCGGCCTCGGGAGTCGGCGAGGTCACCCGGAGCGCGTTACGAACTTCCGGATCCCGGCGCATGCGCCGTTCCAGCGCGCAGCGCGTATGCGAGGTGCTGTGCGATGCCGGGCATCCCGACGCGGCCTCGCATCCCGATGCCATGGCACTGGACATTCCCCATCTCGCCGCGACCGTGGTCGGTCCGCGAGCAGTCGTGGGGCCCCTCGTCATCCCGGGGCGTACGTCGTGCCTGCGGTGCCGCGACCTGCACCTCACGGACGCCGACTCGACCTGGCCTCGCGCTGCCGTGCAGTGGTCCGCCCGAAGGCCAGTGGGCATGAGCCCTGGCCTCGCGCACCTTGCCGGCTCCTGGGCAGCACTCCACGTCCTCGCTCTCATCGACGCGGGACCCCGCGACGTCTCGGCCCCGACGCTCGACGGCGCCCTGATCATCACCCTTCCGCACACCGGGCCGGTTCTCGAGGCGCGACCGGCCCATCCCCTGTGCGGCTGCCGGTGGCCGCGCACCGGACGGGGGATCAGCGCCTGATCATGCGGGATCCCCGCCGCTGCTGCGGGCCGCATCGAAGAGCGCAAGAAGCGCCTCGCCGTAGCGCTCCACCTTGTCCGGGCCGATCCCGCTGATCGCGAGGAGTTCGTCGGGATCGCGGGGCAAGGATTCGGCGAGTGCCTCCATCGTCGCGTCCGTGAAGATCACATAGGCAGGCACCTCACGCTCGCGCGCGCGCTCCAGACGCCAGGCACGCAAGGCCTCGACGGTGACCTCGCTCGCGGTCGGCGGGCAGGTGCGGCAGCGCATGCGCGCGCGTTCGGCACCGGTCACGAGGCTGCGCCCGCACGAGCGGCATGCTGCGGGACCGCTCCGCGATGGCGATCGTCGCCCTCGACCGCGCCGCACACTCGCCCGCGCCCCCTCGCCTGCCTCCGGCTGCGATGACGCGAAGGCATCGAGGAACCTGCTCGGCTGCCGCGTCGCCCGACCCCCAGGCTGCCGCGCCCGCGACCAGGTGAGCAGCAGGTGGCGCTTGGCCCGCGTCACCGCGACGTAGAACAGTCGTCTCTCCTCGGCAATCGCCGATGGGGAGACCGACTGGGAATGGGGCAGGGACCCCTCGACGCATCCGGCGACGATGACTGCCTCCCACTCCAAGCCCTTGGCTGCGTGGATGGTCGACAGCGTGACACCGCGTGCGGCCGGAGCGTGCTGTGCAGCCGCGCGACGATCGAGCTCGTCGACCAGTGTCACCAGGTCGCCTCCCCCTGCCCCATGCGCGGACGCGAGGTCGACGATCGACGCGAGTGATTCCCACTTCTCGCGCACGGCACCGGATGTGCGCGGCGGCTCCGGCGTCCAGCCCATGACGCTGAGGATCGACCCCACCTGCTCGGCGAGGTCGGCGCCCGGAGCCTCGCCGCCCCGCGCGGCCCCGCGGATGCGGGTGATGGCTTCACGCACTTCGCGGCGCTCGAAGAATCTCTCACCTCCGCGCAAGACGAGCGGGATGCCGAGCGCGGACAGAGCATCCTCAAAGGCGGGCATCAGGGCGTTGATGCGCACGAGGATGGCGATGTCTTCAGGCGCGAGGCCTTCGGCGATGAAGACCGCTACCTGCGAGGCGACCGCCGCCGCCTCGGCCACCTCATCGTCGAAGTCGCGCAAGGCTGGCTCAGGGCCCGGTCCGCATTCGGAGACAAGGCGAACAGCATCGGGCTGAGCTGTGCCGATGACGGTGTTGGCCAGGGCGACGATGGGCTGGGTGCTGCGATAGTCGCGAACCAGCCGGACCTGGGTTGCGCCCGGGAAACGACGGGGGAATTCGCGTAGGAACCTGTCGGTGGCCCCGGCGAAGGAGTAGATCGTCTGGGACGCATCGCCCACGACGCACAGGTCCGCACGCTCGCCGAGCCACGACTCGAGCAGGCGGTGCTGGAGGGGACTGACGTCTTGGAATTCGTCGACCGTGAACCACCGATAGGCAGAGCGCACCTCATCGAGGACGTCGGGCCGATCATCGAGCATTGCCACGGTCATGAGAAGGACGTCATCGAAGTCCATGATGTGACGATCCGCCTTGATGTCGTCGTACGCCGAATAGACACGGGCAACTTCGGCGAGTCCGAGTGGCGGAGTGCGATCGGTGGCCTCGACGGCATAGCGATCCGCGTCGAAGCCGACTTGCTTCGCCCAGGCGATCTCGGCAATGAGGTCGCGCACGGCTGCCGCGTCGACAGTGAGGCCGCACCGCGACGCGGCCTCCGCGACGACCGGTGCCACGCGCGACACGACGTCGTAGGGCTGGCCTCCGATCGCTCGCGGCCAGAAGTGACGCAGTTGCCGCAGCGCCGCCGAGTGGAATGTGCGGACCTGCATGCCTTCGACTCCCAGGCGTAGCAGTCGCTCGCGCATCTCGCCGGCAGCGCGCGTGGTGAAGGTGACAGCGAGTCCCCGTCGCGGATCATGGACGCCGAGACGGGTCGCATGGGCAATCCGATAGGTCACCGCTCGCGTCTTGCCGGTGCCGGCCCCGGCCCACACCACCACCGGGCCCTCAACGGACTCGGCAACGGCGCGCTGCTCCGGGTCGAGCGCGTCGAGCAGATCGGCCTCCACGGCGACATCGTTGCATCGGGGTACGACGAGCCCCGGCCCCACCTTGCCTTTGCCGAATGGCGAACGGCGCGAGAGGATCCCCCCATGCCGATCACGATGTACACCACCGCCTGGTGCGGCTTCTGCCATCGACTCAAGGCGCAGTTGGGTCGCGAGGGCATCGAGGTGACCGAGGTCGACATCGAGGCGGACCCTGATGCGGCCGCCTTCGTCGAGGGAGTCAACGGAGGCAACCAGACGGTACCCACCCTGCTCTTCGACGACGGCACGACGATGACAAACCCGTCACTGCGCCAGGTCAAGGACAAGGTCGGCGCCTAGTCCGCGCTCGGGCGGTCCTAGGGCCGGATCCAGTCGCCGCGCAGCGGCTGGCCGTACCAGCGCTCGATCAGTCGCCGCGCAATGGACACCGCAGGGGGCAGGGCCACCGACCCCTCGTCGCAAGCGCTCGCGAGCTCATCGCGCGTGAACCACCGCGCCTCGACGATCTCCTCGCCATCGACGGCGATGTCCGTGCCCGTCGCCCAGGCGTGGTAGCCGAGCATGAGGGAGCACGGGAAGGGCCACGGCTGGCTGCCGAGGTAGGCCATCTCATCGACGACGACACCCGACTCCTCGAGGACTTCCCTGTACACAGCTGCCTCGGCCGACTCACCCGGCTCGACGAAGCCGGCCAGGGTCGAGAACCATGTGGGCTGCCATCGACCCTGCCTCCCGAGGAGCGCTCGATCATCGGCGTCGATGACCAGGACGATGACAGCCGGGTCCGTCCGGGGATAGTGCTCGCTTCCGTCGCCCACGCATCGACGGATCCAGCCGGCCTGGTCAGGGCGAGTCCGATCTCCGCAGCGAGGGCAGCGCGGGTGGGCGCGATGCCAATTGTCGAGGGCGATGGCCGTCGTGGCCAGCGCCACGTCATCGCTGGCGAGTTCCGCACCGACATCGCGCAGGCCTGCACCACGCCCGGTCACCGGCATGCGCACGGCGAACCATGTCACTCCGCTCGAATCAGTGCCCAGGAGCATGCGTTCCGCGTCGTCGGGGACGTTGGACGTCGTCAAGCCGCGCACACGGCGACCCGACTCGTCCACGGGCACAACGCCGTCGTCAACGGGTAGCGCACGGGTCGTGGGATCCGCCCACGCCCGGGCGAGCCACTGCGCGTCCGAACGGAACTCCGCGCGCCGCTCGATTCCTCCGCGAGCAAGCGAGAGGTCTGCCAGGAGGGCGCGATCGACTGCTCGCTGCGGCATGGCCCGAGGGTAGTCGGCGTCGCGCGTGCGACGATGGGGCCCGGGCGGCGACAGGAGAGGCGGGCATGGCGGTCTTCATCCGGCAATTGACCGGCATTCGCTTCGTCGCAGCCTTCTGGGTGCTCCTCTACCACCTGCAAGATCCGCTGGATCGGATCGGCCTCATGGACATCCCGGTCTTCAGCGAGGTCGTGCGCGTCGGGCGCCTTGGCGTAGACCTCTTCTTCGCCCTGTCCGGGTTCATCATCACCCACACCTACCTCAGTCGCATGGGATCCCGCCTCGCCGTCGGCGCGGCCGCCAGCTTCTGGTGGCTCCGGCTCGCCCGCATCTATCCGGTCCACTTGGTCATGCTCAATGTCGCGGGCATCGCCGTTGTCGCCCAGGCGTGGATCACCGGAGTCCAGAAGGAACGGGCCTGGCTCAACCCCTGGGACTACGTGAGCAATCTGCTCCTCATCCAGGAGTGGGGGCCGCACCCTGAGCGTGGCTGGAATGTCGTCGCGTGGTCGCTGTCGATGGAATGGCTGGCCTACCTCGTCTTCCCCCTGCTCGTGCTGCTCCTCTACGCGCTGCATCGGCGCGTGCCCACGTGGGTTCTTGTCGTTGCCTGGTGGGTTGCCCTCGCTCCGCTTCTGTGGCGCGGCAGCCTCACGATCGATCCCTACTACACCGACCTGTGGGGCTCGGTCATCCGCGTCCTCACGGAGTTCACAGCCGGCGCCATCACCTACCTCATCGTCCTGCGGCTCATCCCCACGGGAGCCAGCGATCCCACTCCTCGCGTCGAACGCGGTGCGACCATCGTGTCGATCCTCATGCCGCTGCTCGTCGTCGCCGGGGCGGTCTTCCTCGGCACGTGGACGACTGCGCAGTCCCCCATCACCTTGAACGACCCCGACGCTGAGCCACTGCCTCCCTACTTCCATCTCTGGCTGGTGCCACCGCTCATCGTCTGGATCGGCGCGCTCGCTCTCTCGCGGCGTGGCCAGGCACGATGGCTCGGCACCGACACCCTCATCCTCGGCGGTGTCGTCTCCTACTCGCTCTACATGACTCACCTGGTGTGGTTCGGTGTCTGGCGGGCCGGGATGAACGCCGTGGGGATCGAATCCGGCCCGCTCTACGCGGTGTCGGTCCTCCTGGCGATCGCCGGCGCATTCATCATCGCCTGGCTGATGTGGCGGATCGTGGAAGAGCCCTGCCGTCGATGGATGCGCAAACTTGCCGGTGTGCGCGCGGTTGCTCCCGAGGAGACGACGGCGGACCCGGAGGCACGCGCCGTCACGGACAAAGAGGGCCCTCGCCCCTGAGGATCTCGTCGACGTCACGGCGGCCGAGGAGTCTGCGGGGGGCGATGACCTCGCCCGTGCGCACCATGACGAAGGCCGCGTCGATGCGCTCAAGCGGCAGGCCGGAGATCTCCGCCCAGGCGAGCCGGTAGATGGCCAGTTGCACGTCATTCACTCCGGCACGTGCACCCGACTTCCAGTCGACGACCTCTGCACCACCGTCAGGTGTGGAGAAGACCGCATCGATGCGACCCCGGACCACCCGGCCCCCGATCGACAGGGCGAATGGCTCCTCCACTGCTATGGGCGCGCGGGCGGCATACGCCGTGCGTCTGAAGGCCTCGCGCAACTCCGCCAACTGCATGTCGGTGTCGAGTTCGTCTGCGGCGTCGAGCTCCTCGAGGTCGAACAGCGTCTGCACGGCGTACTGGCCCTCGATCCAGGCATGCAGGTCGGTTCCCAGTCGCGCTGCGGGATGTGGGCGACGGGGCATCGGGCGGGCGAGGTCGAGGGCGAAGGTGTCCGGGTCGTCGGCAAGTCGGACGAGCGCGGTGACCGACAGGTCATCGGGGACGTGCACGACGAGGGGCGCTCGGGAGTTGCGCGCCTCGGCCAGGAGAGCGTCGATATCGACGTCCCACTCATCCACGATCGCGCGGGACGCATCGTCGTCCGGCACCGTGGTCGGCCCTCTGTCAGCACGCACTGCCTCCACGGCCGCCGCGACCTCGCGGGTGATGCGCAGGCGCGGATCGACCGGTACCGGCCACGCCACCGACGCGTCCACCGTCGCCGGATTCACACCCTCATCACCCGGCGGCGCCGCCCACTGAGCGACAAGGCCCCCGTGCTCGTCGCACCAGGTCCGAATCTCTTCCAGGAAGGGGCCCGGTCCGCGGGGCCGGGTCTGCGAGGGTCCCCACCAGTGACCGCTGACGGCGAGTGAGCGCTCCGCGCGCGTGAGGGCGACATAGGCGAGTCGGCGCTCCTCGAGGAGGTCCGCGGCGGTGCTCGCCGCGACGAACGCGTTGTGCGCCGACGCCGTCGGAGAGGCGGATCGATCCGGGAAGGCGGCGAGGTTCGTCGGCGCCTCCGGGTGAAGATCCCAGGGCACGATCGCGGCGCTCTTGGGCCAGCGGCCACGCCCCCGACCGCTGGGGAAGACCGTCGCCGACATCGCGGGGATGACGACGTGAGGGAACTCCAGGCCCTTGGCCCGATGCGCGGTCATGAGCAATACGGCGTCCCCGGTCGGGATCTCGTCGCGTGCAGGCGACTCGTCGTAGTGCTCCGCCTCGCGCAGTCGGGCGAGGAACGCGCTGAGCCCCGACGGTGCTCCCCGCGTCATCCTCGCGGCCAGCTCCCGGAAGTCCGCCAGGGCGCGGGCGTTGTCGGCGGCGTCGGGGCCGATGCCGGCCTCGACTGCGAGACCCGTGGAGCGCATGACCCGCGACACGATGTCGACGCAGGGCTCATCGAGATGGCGGCGCAGACGCCGGATCTCGTCAGTCAGTCGGGCGAAGCGCTGCAGGGCCTGGTGGGACAGGCCCGCCGACTCCGAATCCGACATGGCCCGCTCGACCACCGCCTCGATCGACTCGGCCAGGCTCGGTCGATCCACCGGATCACTACCGAGGACGGCTTTGCGAAGCGTCGCTTCAAGCGAACCCTCCTCGTCATGGACGACAGGAGCCGCGAGGCGTCCCAGCGCGGCAAGGTCGCGCAGACCAATGCGCCACCGAGGTCCGGTGAGCAGCCGGACGAGGGCGGCGTCCGCTGCGGGATCGTCCAGCACCTCGAGCATCGCTCGAAGCTCGGCAACGACGGGCACCTGAAGTAGCCCCGCTGCGCCGACCAATCGGGTGGGGACGCCGCGACGTCGCAGTGCCGCATCGATATCGACGAGCGTGGCGGCGGTGCGCGCGAGCACCGCGATGCCGCTCCAGGTGCCTTCGCGCTGGCCGAGGTCCTCGACGTGATCGCATACCCACGCCACCTCGGCGTCATAGGTGTCGTGCAGGGCGACAATGACATCCCCCGGACCGCGATCGGTCACCGCGCTACGCAATGGCTCCACTCCGGGATGCACCGCGCGGAGCGGGGCCGCGACGTCGTTGGCCAAGGCGAGGATGCGCGGAGCAGAGCGTCGATTGTCGACGAGTGGGTAGCGCACCGCGGGGCCCGCGCCGCCCGCGCGCGGGAAATGGTGGGGAAAGTGGTCGATGTTGGCCACGCTGGCCCCGCGCCACTCGTAGATGGCCTGGCACGGGTCGCCAACGGCCGTGACCGGATGCCCGTCGGCGAAGATCTCCTGAAGCAGGATGCGCTGCGCCGCGGATGTGTCCTGGTACTCGTCCAGCAGGACGAAGCGATAGCGGGCACGAAGTTCCTCGCGCACCTCAGGCGCCATGCGGATCACCCGCAGGGCCAACCGCACCTGATCGGCGAAGTCGATGACATGGTCGTCCAACTTCGCGTCGCGGAACTCCGTCACGAGTCCGCACAGCGCAGCGCGGACCCGCGCCGTTTGGAGCATCTCGTCGCCGATCACCTGCCTCGTCGGAAGGCCCTGGAGCCACTCGATCAAGTCCACGGAGTGAGACAGGACCCGATCTGGCTCGAGGTCGAGCTCGGCGAGTGCATCATCAAGTGCGAGCACCGACTCGACGAGCGACGTCGGTGCTCGGCCGAGGTCTGCCAGCGGCAGCGATGTGGATCTCACCACGCGGGCTGCGAGGACCTGCCGCGCTCCATCAGCGAGCACCTCCGCGTCGGGCTCAAGCCCAAGGCGAACGCCGTGATCGCGGAGAAGGCGACTGGCAAACGAGTGATACGTCGAGATCGCGGGCTCCATAGCACCGCTGTCGGCGATGCCCCCAGGGAGCACCCCGTGACGGTCGGCACGGAGCAGCAGGCGCCGGGTCCGGCCCATGAGTTCGCCCGCAGCCTTCGTCGTGAAGGTGAGGCCGAGGACCTCGTCGGGCAACGCCATCCCTTCGGTGACGAGCCAGAGCACACGCGCGGCCATGACCGTCGTCTTGCCGGATCCGGCACCCGCGACAATCGCGGACGGCTCGGCGGGGCTGGTGACCGCGGCCCACTGCTCATCGCTCAGCGGGTGCTCGATCACGGATTCGATCTGTGAGCGTGTGCTCACCTGAACACCTCCTGCCCCTGAGCATGGGCCGGGCACGTGGCGATGAAGGGGCAGGTGCGGCACGCCGAGGATGCGATGGCGGGGAAATCCTCTGCCCGCACGCGCGTCACGGCATCCTCTATGCCATCGAGGATCCAGCGCGTGTCATCTGCCAACGGCGCCTGCTCCTGGACGCGAGGATGGCCGGGGGCGTCCTTGGCCTCCGCGCGCAACTGAACGAGCGCGGCGCCGCTCAGGTCAGGCGAGTCCACGATGCCGTCGAGGGCACCGTGTTTGACCGCCAACTGATACACGCCCAGTTGCGCATCCTCAGCGACTTCCCGTGCGCTGGGCAGGTGGCGCATGGTCTTGAAGTCGACGAGTCTCACCCGGCCCTGCGCATCGAGTTCGATGCGGTCGATCGCACCGCGCAGGACGACGGTGCGGTCGATGCCTGCGGCACCGTCAGGGTCGCGTAAGGGGATGCTCACCGAGAACGGATGCTCGACGGCAACGGCCTGATCGGCGTGACGCAGGTAGGCGGCCAGGCGGTCGAGAGCAGAGGCGACATCGGCACGCTCCGCCACGGATTCCCAGGGCGCGTCGAAGGGGAGTTCGGGCCATACGCGATCGATCTGCTCCAGCATCGCCTCAGCGTCGATCGGCAGGTCGCCGCGCGCCGCATGCTCTGCCACCGCGTGGACCAGGCTGCCGATGGACAGGGCATTGCCGCGCGGCCCCTCGGCCCGCACCACTCGGGACAGGAACCAGCGCAGCGGGCAGTCCTGCAACGCGGTGAGACCCGAACCTGACAGCGGCACAGGGCGGTCCGGTGGCCGCACCGCGGCGGCACCGGGCGTGGGATCGAGCACGCCCCACCATCCGTGCGGGTCCGCACGCGGCACCAGCGGCGTCCCGGCGTGATCCCGAGCATCGGCGAGGAGTGCGAGCCGCTCGATGGCGGCGTTGCGGAGGGGCGCCGAGGCGCTGGGGTCCTGCGCGACCGAGCGCAGGCGCGACACCATGCCATCCAGCGTGAGCGGCCGAGGCGGTCGACCCGACCGCAGAGTCGCCTCAATGCCCACATCGTCGACGAATCGACTCGGATGCTCACTGTCGGATTCGACGACGGCGACAGCCAGGCTGTCGCTCGCCCGTGAGACGGCGAGGGCAAACAGGCGACGCTCCTGCGCCATGCGCTCGGCCGCAGCGTCACGCAGTGCTCCGGCGATGCCGCGCTCGGAGTCACCGGCGACCACGGCCTCCCACTCGTGAATGCGGAGCACGGAGGAGGACGCCAGGCTCGGCGGCCAGGCGCCCTCCTGGGCGCCGACGAGGACGACATGACGCCACCGTCGCCCGACGGTCGCATGTGCCGTCACAAGGGACACCGACGGTGTCACGGGGGCCGATACGGCTACCTGCTCTGCCGCCAGACGCTGGGCCTCGAGCGAGGCAAGCAGACCGCGGATCCCCAGGACGCCGGCGTAGCGGTCGCTGAGGCGTTCGGCTGTCGCGAAGAGAGCCATGACCGCATCGAGGTCATGCCCGCTCGCCAGGTGACCGGCGAGTGCGGACCGTCTCAAACGCTCAGGCCACGACCAGCCATCGCCGTCCGGCAGTGACTCGCTCCACACCTGCCAGAGGACCTCCGCAGGTGCCCGGTCGGCTTCGGCCAGGGCGCGCACGCCACGGAGCATGCCGCCGAGCCCCTCTACTCGCTCCAGCCCGACGGGAGCAGCTTGGCCGGCCCGACCAGGCGATGGCACCTGGCTCGGCGCCCGATCATCGCCGCGGATCGTGCTGACAAGCAGGTCCCGGACCAGGCGCATGCCTGCGGGACTGGGACTGTCCGGGTGCTGGGCTCGATACTCATCACGCAACGCCCGAGCCAGACGCCGCACCTGGGTGGACTCCATCGCGAGGAGCGGGCCGGTGATGAGCTCGATGGCCCGGCGATCGGTGAGTTCGTCGGGCGCGATGGCGGCTGAGATTGCGGCGAGCAGCGTGGCTACGGCGGGCTCTGCCGGCAGGGGGATGTCGGATGCACCCATCGTGACGGGCACGCCCGCGGACGCCAGTGCACGGCGCAGGTCCTCCAGGTGGGCGGTCGATCGGGCGATGACGGCGATGTCCTCCCATGCCACATCCGACGACAGGTGAAGTCGGCGCAGGTCGTCGGCCACCCATGCCGCCAGATCACTCCAGGTGTCATGCGAGAGCACCGCCACGGTGCCCTCCGCGACGTTGGGGGCCGGCTGGGGTGTGCGGTAGGCACGCAGGTCCGCGGCGGTGACACCGGGCAGCGCCGGTTGGCGCCGCGCGTCGGCGTACGCCGACCACAGGGCGCCCCCGGATGAGTAGGACCGATCGAGGACGATGACCTCGGCACCCGCCTCGTCGATGAGCTTCATGGCACCGAGACGGTCGCCGCCGCGAAAGCCGAAGGCCGCGATGTCAGGGTCTGCCATGACCATCGTTGCCGTGGTGGGCCCTGTGAGGGCACGGAGGAGTTGCCGCTGCAACGAGCCCGCCTCCTGGAAATCGTCAACCCAGATGCCCGCGAGGCCCGGCGCGGCGGCGGAGCCGCCCCTGTCGGGCTGGCCCGGCCACGTCTCGGTCGCCTCGATGGCGAGCTCGAGCAGTCGCGAGTAGTCGACCACCCCCTCAAGGGCCATGACATCGGCGTCGATCTCGGCGAGTCGGCCGAGTGCCTGCCACGTGGGGACATCCGCGGCACGACCGAGTGCATCGAGTGCCACCGCGTCGATGCCGAGTTCGCGCGCCCGTGTGAGCATCGCGCGAAGGTCATTGGCGAAGCCGAGAGTCGCCGTCGCCGCCATGAGCGACTCCGGCCAGGGAAGGTCGCCATCGGCGATCGCGCCGCGAAGGATCTCGCGAATGCGCGCGTCCTCTTCCGCACCGGAGAGCAGTCGCGGTATCACCGCGTCGGGACCGGGCCCGATCGAACGGCGTACGAGTGCATAGGCAAGGCCGTGGAAGGTCGTCACCGTGGGCAGAGCGCCGTCGGTCAGGCGCGCAGCCAAGGCAGCTCGCGTGCGCTTGACCGCATCTCGGTCCCGCGCGATCACCAGCAGACGCGACGCCGGAACGATCGCGGACCGCGTCGCCACGGCCTCGATGAGTGCCGTGGTCGCACCGGTCGCGGGCGAGCCCAGCACCACACAGAAGCCCGGGCCCCGCCACCGGACGACGCGCTCCTGGGCCGGGCCGAGCTCGAGCGCGGGGGCGGGGGCCGGCGGCGTGCGATGGAGGATCGGGCCCAGCATCCCCCTATCCCATCAGGCTCCCCTGACATGCTGATCGGGCCGACGCGCCGGGCCAGACCCCCTCACGGGCCCATGGATGGGACGATCGGGGGGTGACCGACGTGGGCGCGCGCCCCGGGGACGCCCCCTACGCGGCGGACCCCGGAGCAGATCCTGCCCCCCAGACGACGGTCGCCATTCCACGTCCCCCCGCCGGTGAGACACCCCAGACGCCCGGCCCGCACTCCACCGTCGTCATCGAGGACGGTGTCATCCCCCGCCGACTCCGGCGACCACTGGACCTCGCCCGGTTCCTCGTGGCCCTCGCCGCGACGGCTGCCACTGTCCTCGTGGCGTACTTCGCGACCGGCACGACCGAGGGCATCGAAGAGGACATCTCCGGCGGCGCAGCCCTGCTGCCCTCGATCGTCATCCTGGCTATCAACATCATCGGCGGCATCGGCCTCATCGGCCTGCCCATCGCGGCCGCCGTCAACCTCGTCATCCGACGCAGGGTCCGCCAGCTCTTCGATGCCCTGATCGGCCTCCTGCTCACCGTCGTCCTGCTCACCCTCGCGTCCTACCTCGTGGAGACCTTCGGCAGTGGACGACTGGTGACAGCCCTGGCCGGCTCCGTCGGCGGGGACACCTCGGTGACAGCCCCCATCATCGGTGGCCTTGCCGCTTTCGTCACGGTCGCCCGGCTCATGAGCCGGCGCCCCTGGGATGTGCTCTCGGTGCTCGTGATCGGCTCGATGGCGATCGTCGCTCTCCTGAGCGCGACCGCGACCGTCGCCGGCATCCTCATCTCATTCTTCGTCGGCTGGGGACTTGGCCTGGCCACGCGCTATGTGCTCGGCACCCCCACGACGCGTCCCTCGGGCTCCGAGGTCGCCGAGACGATGGCCCAGGGCGGATATCCACTCACCGTCCTGCGGGCCTCGCGACAGACGGCCATCGGACGGCGCTACGTCGCGACCACCCGCGATGGCGAATCACTGGAGGTCGTCGTCCTCGACCGTGACCTCGAGGGAGCGGGACTGGCGAGCGCCGCGTGGAAGGCGCTGCGGCTGCGAGACGAGACCGGGCGCGGCGCCTTCAACATGCGTCGCGAGCTTGATCACGCAGCGCTCATGGCCTATGCCGCGCAGGCAGCGCACGCGCCGGTGCCTCGACTGCTGCTGACCAGCGAGGTCGGTGCAGACTCTGCCCTCCTCGCGTACGACTACACCGTCGCCACCCGATTCAGCGATCTTGAGGGCGACCAGATCACGGACGACGATCTCGAGCAGGCATGGCACGCGATGCGCACGCTGCACGAAAAGGAGATCGCGCATCGCAACCTGACCGCCGACAACCTCCTGCGTGACCGCGAGGGGAAGGTATGGCTCGTCGGCGAGGCCAGCGGCACGGTCGCGGCCAGCGATGTTGCCCAGCGCATCGATGTCGCGGAGCTGCTGTGCACCCTCGCTCTCATTGTGGGCGCGGACAGGGCGGTCCGATCCGGACGGCGAGTGCTCGGCGTACCCGGGCTCGCGCGCGCCCTGCCCGTCCTGCAGCCCGTCGCCCTGGCCCCGGCCACGCGCCGGGCCATGCGCAAGAACCGCGACCTCATGGTCCACCTGCGCGACGCCCTCGTGGAGATCCGTCCCGACGGCGACGTCGAGCAGATCAACATCGAGCGCATCAAGCCGCGCACCCTCATCATGATCGTCGTCGGCACGATCGCGGCGTATGTCCTGCTGTCGCAACTCGCTCAGGTCGACCTCGGCGAGCTGGTCACCTCCGCCTCACTCGAGTGGCTGGCGGTCGCGGTCGTGGCGACGCTGGTGACATACGTCGGCGCAGCATGGTCACTCACCGGTTTCGTACCCGAGCGGATTCCCCTCCACCGGACAATGCTGGCCCAGGTCGCCGGTGACTTCGCGACTCTCGTCTCTCCGCCCACCCTGGGGTCCGTCGCCATCAATTTGCGCTTCCTCACCAAGGCAGGGCTGCACCCGGCGCTCGCGGGCGCGAGCGTCGGCGTGTCTCAGGTCGCAGCCTTCGCCGTGCACCTGCTGCTGCTGCTCGGATTCGGCATCGCGGCGGGCACCCAGGCCGACTTCACCTTCGACCCGCCACCCTGGGCGGTCATCGCTGTCATCGCCGTCATCACGCTCTTCTTCGCGGCCTTCGCGGTTGCCCCCCTGCGCCGCTACGTCTTCGGCCGGGTCAGGCCGCTCCTGCGCGAGGTCATCCCGCGCCTCGTCACCGTGGCTCAACGACCGATGAAGCTGGCGGAGGGCATCGGCGGCATCCTCCTGCTCAATCTCGCGTACATCGTGGTCCTCGTCGCGTGCGTGCGCGCCTTCGACGGCGACCTCAACGTCGCCGCCATTGCCGTTGTGTACCTCGCGGGTGCGACCATCGGACAGGCCGCTCCGACACCTGGCGGCCTCGGCGCCGTCGAAGCCGCCCTGGCCGCCGGACTCACGGCCGCCGGGCTGCCCGGCGGCATCGCGGTGTCCGCCGTTCTGCTCTATCGACTGCTCACCTTCTGGATCCCCACCATCCCGGGGTACGCCGCCTTCAACTGGCTGACCAAGAAGGGGTATCTGTAGGGTCGGGGCCATGAGCGACGTGAGCATCACTCCCCTGGTCGATGGTCCCCTCGAAGTATCCGGCGCGTGCCGCGTCAACGCCTCGGACGGGACCGAGATCCGCAGCGCAGACAAGGTCTACCTGTGCCGCTGTGGAGCCTCGGAGAAGAAGCCCTTCTGTGACGGCTCGCACAAGAAGATCGGCTTCGTCTCCAACGTCGAGGCCTGACCTCAGGATCACCCCGCCCTCCACCGAAGCACGTCCGCTGCAGCGAGGCAGTCGGGCGAGGATCAGTAGTAGGGCACCTCGGGGTCTACCTGCAGCGACCACGCATTGATTCCGCCGCCTACGTGAAGTGCGTCGGAGAATCCCGCGCCGTGCAGGACAGCAAGGACTTCAGCGGATCGGCCTCCCACCTTGCAGTGCAGCACGATCTGCTTGTCCTGGGGAAGTTTCTCCAGCGCTGAGCCGTCAAGGAACTCACCCTTGGAGATGAACTCGGCGCCGTCGATCGTTGCGATCTCCCACTCGATGGGCTCACGCACATCGATGAGGACGAAGTCACGCTCGCCTGCCGCCCTCTCGTCCAGCATCTGCTTGAGGTCGTGAACGCTGATGGTGCTGTCCCGTGCCGCTTCGGCAGCAGCATCAGAGATCGTGCCGCAGAAGGCGTCGTAGTCGATGAGCTCCGTCACCGTGGCATTGGGACCACAGACCGCGCAGTTCGGGTCCTTGCGGATCCTCACCTCGCGGTAGTCCATCTCGAGCGCGTCGTAGACCTTCAGGCGCCCGAGCAGCGGATCTCCGATGCCGGTGAGCATCTTGATCGCCTCGGTCACCTGAATGGAGCCGATGCTGGCGCACAGCACGCCCAGCACGCCGCCCTCGGCGCATGAGGGCACCATTCCCGGTGGCGGAGGCTCGGGGTAGAGGCAGCGGTAGCACGGGCCGTGCTCGGCCCAGAAGACGCTCGCCTGGCCGTCGAAGCGGTAGATCGATCCCCAGACGTAGGGCTTGCCGAGCAGGACGCACGCATCATTGACGAGATAGCGCGTCGCGAAGTTGTCGGTACCGTCGACGATGAGGTCGTACTGGGCGAAGAGCGGAAGGACGTTGGTGGAGTCGAGTCGCTCGTCGTGGATGACCACATCGACGTAGGGATTGATCTCCTTGATCGAGTCGCGCGCGCTCTCGGCCTTGGAACGGCCGATATCGCTCTGGCCGTGGATGATCTGGCGCTGCAGATTGGACTCGTCGACCGTATCGAACTCCACGATGCCGAGCGTCCCGACGCCGGCGGCCGCGAGGTACATGAGGGCAGGGCTGCCCAGACCACCTGCACCGATGCACAGCACCCGAGCGTTCTTCAGGCGCTTCTGCCCCATCATCCCGACATCGGGAATGATGAGGTGGCGGCTGTAGCGGCGAACCTCGTCAGCGGACAGACTGTCGGCTGGCTCGACGAGTGGCGGCAGGGACATGACACTCCTTCAGCGGGCGAATGCCGCAATCAACGCTTGGGTCGCTGCGGATCTTCCCCACCATCATGGTGCCTGCGGTCGGTGGGCGCTCCCCCAGCCCTCCGGCGTCGATCCCCCTGCGCCGTCCCCCGAGACGCACCCAGGCGCCGACCGCGGGAGACTTCTGTCATGGCACGTCCCGTCATCGGCCTCACGACATACGTCGAACCTGCCCGCTGGGGGGCGTGGGAAACCAGGGCCGCGCTCCTGCACGAGTGGTACGTCGATGCAGTCCAGCAGGCTGGCGGGATCGCGGTGCTGATTCCACCCGACGCTGATGATGACGGAGTCCTCGACTCCGTCGACGGCGTCATCATCATCGGCGGTGCCGACGTCGGCCCCGCCAACTACGGAGCGGCGCCACACCCGACGACTGACGAGCCGCGGGTCGAGCGAGATGCCAGTGAGATCCTGCTTGCGCGCGGAGCGCTCGCACGGGACCTGCCCCTGCTCGGGATCTGCCGCGGAATGCAGGTGATGGCCATCGCGCACGGTGGCTCGCTCATCCAGGACCTCCCCGACGCCGGCTACGGCCTCGTGCATCGAGAGCGACCGGGTGAGTTCACCGAGCACTCAGTGCGCCTCGCCGAGGGGTCACGCGCCGCGCGCATCTACGGCACGACCACGCTGGCGACAAACTCATCCCACCACCAAGGGGTAGCCGATCCCGGGACCTTGACGCCTACAGGATGGAGCGAGGACGGACTGATCGAGGTTCTCGAGGACCCGGCAGCGACGTTTGCCTTGGGCGTGCAGTGGCACCCGGAGCATCCGGATCGACGTAGTCAGGAACTACCGCTCTTCCGCGCACTGGTCGAGGTCGCAACCAGGTGAGCCCCGCTACAGCGGGGTGAC
>JBMTDJ010000022.1:0-26136 GCA_049431945.1 Candidatus Nanopelagicales bacterium
CCCCCCCCCCCCCCCCCCCCCCCCCCCACCCCTCTTGATGACACTCAGGCCTTCGTGGCGCTGCGCTCCTCGAAGTTGCGGACCACCCCGCGCGAGGCGAGCCAGGTCCAACCCGGCTCGCGCTCGGGAGCGACACTGGCCTCGATCTCGAAGCCCGCGGTGGCGGCCTTGCCGAAGGCGTCATCGACGAGAACGACGTTGTCGAAGCCCTCGTGCTGCAGCAACGAGGTCACCGCCGCCGCGCGGTAGCCCGAACCGCAGTAGACGTAGACCGGCTTGTCGCGCGGGATATCGCCAAGCCGATCGGCGATCTCGTAGAAGGGAATGAAGGTCGCGCCGGCCACGTGGCCGGCCTCCCACTCCCGGATCTGACGCGTGTCGACGATGTATGGGGCGTCCTGGCCGTTCACCTCGTCTGCGAGATCGTGGAAGGACAGCCGTCGCAACTGCGCTACGGATGCAGCATCGTCGAGCCAGAGGTCCGGACCGCCCACGGCGGCCCCCGTGAGTTGGTCGATGCCCACGCGAACGAGCTCGCGCTGCGCCTGCGCCACCTGCTCGGGCGTGGCACCGAGCAGAGTGATGGGCGTGCCCCACGGCATCATCCACGCGAGGTAGTTGATGAATGCGCCGTCGAGATCGAAGTTGAGCGCACCCGGGACGTGGCCCGCGGCGAAGACCTCGCGTGAGCGGAGGTCGACGATCCACTCACCGCGGCGCACTCGCTCACGCAACTCCTCCGGGTCCACGAGCTCCGGCTGCTCCAGGTCGACTTCGGCCGGTCCGGCGACATTGGCCGGGCCCATGTGCGCGTAGTACGCGGGGAAGACGTCGAGCCCGGCGAGGGTCATCTCGACGAAGGCCTGCTCAGGCTCGGTGAGCGCCGGGTTGATGACCTTTTCGTTGCCGATCGTCGAGGAGACACCCTGGGTCTGGGTCGCCGAGCAGAAGGAACCGAATCCATGCGTCGGGAAGATCGCGGTGTCGTCTCCGAGCTTCTCGGCCAGGCGGTGAGCCGAATGCCACTGATCGTGGGCCTGCTTCACCGTGAGATCCGGGGCGACGAGATCGGGGCGCCCGACGCTGCCGTAAAGAAGGCCGCCACCGGTGAAGACGACGCTGTTGTCGCCGATGCGGGAGGCGTACGACATGTGATTGGGCGTGTGGCCGGGCGTGTGGATGACCTCGACCTCGAGATCGCCAACCACGAAGGTGTCTCCGTCATTAACCTGATTCGCGGCGTACTGGATGTCGAACCCCGCGGGCACGTAGTAATCGGCCCCGTGCTTGCGAGCAAGTTCGATCCCACCGGACACATAGTCATTGTGGAAGTGGGTCTCGGCGACGGCGGCGATGTGCAGACCGTGCTCCGCAATCAGGTGCTCGACACGATCGATGTCGCGCTGCGGATCGACGACGAGGGCATTGCGGCCATCGTGGACGATGTAGCTGCGGTCACCGAGTCCGGTGGAGTCGAGGGTGATGACATGGGGTACGCCAGGCGTGGTCATGAACGAAGCCTCCTCGTGGTCTACCCGGCAGATTATACCCCCAGGGGTATCTGACGCAAGGCCTCTGCCGCAGCCCGGGCCATAAGGACAGCCGCCGCGGGCGTGGGGTGCAGGCCGTCGTTCGTGTAGCCGTCCCGCCAGCCGCCCAGCGGATCACGCAGCGGCGCCCCGGTGTCGAGGAGGATCACGCCCTCCTGCTCGGCCCAGAGACGGATCGCGTCGCTCACGGCCACTGCTCGCGCATCGGCCATGGGGTCGTCCCGGGGCGGAAGCGTGCACACCGCCATCGGCACGCCGTAGGCGTCGGCGACATCCTTGATCTGCTGGAGGTTCGCCACCACATACGCCGGGTCGACCTCGCCCGAGACATCGTTCGTGCCGCCATGCACGATGAGAAGGTCCGGATTGAGTGCCATAGCGTTATACGCCTGGCCAGCCATCCACGATGTCGTCATGCCGTTTTCGGCGACCATGCCTCCGTACCGAACCGTCCCGTCGGTGTCATCGAGCAGTCGGTAGAACCAGGACCACTCGGTGACCTCGCCCCAGACGGAATCCACCGTCGCCCCGCGCGTGATGGAGTCGCCGAGGAAGACAGCGACCGGGCGCTGCTCGAGCGGAATGGGCTCAGTCGCGACAGGGGCGGCGCCGGGGTCACCGGTCGGCAGCGGGCGCGCAGACTCATCGACGACGGGAGGAGGGGTGGAGACTCCACCGGCGGCATCGAATCGAGGGGCAAGTGCAGTGGGCCCGGTGGCAGCGGCAACCCCTACGCCGATAAGCACGAGGACGGAGGCTGCCGCAGCGAGGCCACGCCATACCCACGTCATGACCCCATTGAATCCCCGAAGGTCACGGGAGTCGCGCTGGGGGCTTCGGTGCGCCGGGGTGACGCGCGCCACTCGGGACGCCCCCCGGCGACGCGAGACGGCGCTCACACGGGCACCCTGGACGTTGGCCCGGGGAGATCCTCCGGGTCGATGAGGGGCTCACGCACACAGGCGCGGTCCCACAAAGGAGTGATTCGTATGTCGCCGTTCGGCTCGGTCTTCGCTTCGTTGCTGACGAAGCAGACCCCCGAGGAGCGGCGTGCAGGCGACCGAGATCGTGCTGAGGCACTCTGGGTCGCTCGCCGCCATCGCGGCTGAGGAGACCTTCGGGTCTCCCGCTGAGGGCATCGCCTTCTAAGGTGCCCTTGTGATGATGGACGCCACGCGTATGCGCGTCCACTACCCCGCGGACCTGCCGGTCTCGGAGCGACGCGATGACATCGTCGCGGCGCTCCGGGACCACCAGGTGGTCGTCGTCGCCGGCGAGACCGGGTCCGGCAAGACGACACAGGTGCCAAAGATGGTGATCGAGGCACTCGCCACAGCGGCACCGGACCGACTGCCGCGCATCGCGCACACCCAGCCCCGACGCATTGCCGCTCGCGCCGTCGCCGAGCGCATCGCCGACGAGATGAATGTCGATCTCGGACACGGCGTGGGCTATCGCATCCGCTTCACCGATCGCACGCGCAAGGACACAGCGATCACGGTGATGACCGATGGCGTCCTCCTCGCATCGATCCGCCGCGACCGTCTGCTCACCCAGTACGACGCGATCATCATCGACGAAGCTCATGAGCGCTCACTCAATATCGACTTTCTGCTCGGCTATCTCGCGTGGCTCCTCCCGCAGCGGCCGGACCTCAAGGTGATCGTGACCTCCGCGACCCTCGACACCCAAAGATTCAGCGCGCATTTCGGCGGCGCCCCCGTCATCGAAGTGACGGGCCGGGCACACCCGGTCGAGATGCGGTACCGACCATATGAGGACATCGATGAGGTGGACGCGGTCGCCGACGCGGTGGACGAGCTTCTTCGTGACACGGACGGCGACATCCTGGTCTTCCTCACCGGGGAACGCGAGATCCGCGATACCCGGGATGCCCTCGCAGACCGCGTCGGTGATCGCGTCGACATCGTGCCCCTCTACGGCCGACTGTCCGCGGACGAGCAGCACCGGGTCTTCGCGCCCCACGACCGCCGTCGCGTGGTGCTGTCGACCAACGTCGCCGAGACCTCGCTCACCGTCCCTGGCATCCGCTCGGTCGTCGACGCCGGCACCGTCCGCATGTCGCGCTTCTCCACGCGCCTCAAGGTCCAGCGCCTGCCCATCGAACCCATCTCCCAGGCAAGCGCCGCACAGCGCGCCGGTCGGTGCGGGCGCCTCGGCCCAGGGGTGTGCATTCGCCTCTACGCCGAGGAGGACCTACTGGGGCGCCCGCCGTACACCGATCCGGAGATTCTGCGCACCAACCTGGCGAGCGTCCTTCTCCAGATGGCCACGCTCGGGCTGGGCGAGATCGAGGACTTCCCGTTCCTCGATCCGCCTGATCGCCGTGCGATCGCCGCAGGAATCGCGATCTTGGAGGAGGTGGGAGCCCTCGCTCCCACTCGCGGCGACATCCCCCTCGCGAGACGTGTCACCGACATTGGCCGCCGCCTCGCGCGGCTGCCCGTGGACCCCAGGCTCGGCCGGATGATCGTGCAGGCCGAGCGCGAAGGGTGCCTCGATGACGTCATCATCCTGGCGGCAGGTCTTGCCATACGCGACCCTCGGGAGCGACCGGATGATCAGGCAAACGCCGCCGACTCGTCGCACGCGCGCTTCGTCGATCCGACCTCGGACCTGCTCACCATGCTCACGCTGTGGGACTACCTCGAGCAGGCGCAGTCCAGTCAATCCTCGACGCGCTTTCGCGCGCAGTGCCGACGGGAGTTCATCCACTACCTCCGCGTGCGCGAGTGGCAGGACCTGGTCGCCCAGCTCCGAGCAGCACTGAATCTCCCGGAGCGGACGGAAACCAGCAATCGCGACAGCGATGCCATCCATCGCAGCGTGCTCTCGGGGCTTATCTCGCACATCGGCATGCTCGCCCCGGAGGAGAAATCAGGTTCACCCCGAGCGGCACGGGTGCCGCCGTATCGGGGCACCCGTGACAGCAGGTTCGCGATCTGGCCCGGCTCGGTCCTGTCCAGGGCACGTCCCGACTGGGTCGTGGCCGCCGAAATCGTCGACACCGGTCGACTGTGGGGGCGGATGGTGGCGCGCATCGACCCGAGATGGATCGAGCAGCTAGCTGGCCCACTGGCACAGCGATCGCATTCAGAGCCCACGTGGTCCCCTCGCCAGGCCCGTGCGCGATGCGTGGAGCGCGTGACGGTCCTCGGCCTGCCCGTGATCACGGACAGACGCATCCCCTACGACCGCATCGACAAGGCCCAGGCCCGGCGCCTCTTCATCCTGCATGCGCTCGTCCAAGACGAGTGGAGCCACCGACATCGCGTGCTCCAGGATAACGCTTCGAGGATCGCCGATCAGCGTGAGCGACTGCAGCGTGCCCGACTCCCCGAGGACACCCTCGACGAGCAGGCAATCGTCGACTTCTACGCCGCGCGCATCCCGGACGACATCACCTCTGGGAGGGCCTTCGACGCGTGGTGGCGTCGCACGCGCGAATCCGAACCGGACCTTCTCGTCCTTCCCGACGACCTGCTGCGCGAGTTGCCCAGCGAGCAGGACTTCCCAGGCGAGTGGGAGGGCGGATTCGCCCTCACCTACCGATTCTCCCCCGGCGATCCTCGCGACGGAGTGAGCGTGCACGTGCCGGTCACCGCGCTGCCGTCGCTCCCCGATGAGTCCTTTGCCGGGCAGGTGCGTGGGTATCGCGAGGACCTGGTCATCGGCCTCATCCGGGGTCTGCCGAAGGAGCTACGCCGAGCCCTGGGCCCCGCCCCCGACATCGCCTCTTCGCTCGCCGACCGTCTCGATGTCAGGGATCCGCGTGCATCGCTGAGCGCGGCGGCGCGCACCCTGCGCGATGTCTCGATCAGCCCCTCCGCGTGGCAGTTCGATGGACTCTCCGATCACCTGCGCCCCACCATCGTCATCGAGGATGCCCAGGGACGGGAGATCGCCAGCGGCAAGGATCTGGCACTCCTGCGAGCCGAGTGCGGCGAGACGAGCGCCGCCGCCATACGCGAATCGAAGCCCCACCTCGAACGCGATCACGTCACCGAGTGGCCCGACGTCCCTCTCACCCCGGATGCGGAATCCGGCGTACTCGCTGTGCCCGGACTCATCGCCGAGGCCGACGGATCGGTGTCCTTGCGCGTCTTCCCCAGTGAGGCCACGCGCGATGCGCAGCATCCACGCGGGGTGGCCCGCCTCCTGGCTCACCTTGAGCCGATGCGCATCGCGGAACTGCGGCTCGACGACCGCGACAAGTTGGCCCTCGGCCGCAACCCCCATGGGTCCGTCGCCGCACTCGTCGACGACGCCAGCGAGGCCGTGGCGCGCGACCTCATGGACTCAGCGGGCGGCGCTCCCCTGACCGCGGACGAGTTCGAGGGTCTGCGCCTGGAGTACCGCAGGCGTCGAACTCCGCTCATGCGCGCTCTGCTCTTGGACGCGCAGCCCGCCATGGCGACCTGGTGGTCGGTCACCGAGGCTCTCGAGCGCGGTGGACCGGCTTCGCTCGCGGCTGCCTATGACGACGTCGCCGCCCACCTGGCCGACCTGATGGGCGACGGAGTCCTCACGCGCGTCCGCCAGGCCGGCACAGCCGACCTCCTCCGCTATCTCACGGCCCTGCAGCGCCGACTCGACTCGCTTCCCGCCGATGCCGCACGTGATCTCGTGCGGATGGACCAGGTCCATCGCGTGGAGGACGCCTATCTCGCGCTCACTCCGGCCCAGCGTGCCAGTGCCGAGGCACGCCGCGTGCGTGCCGACCTCGCGGAACTACGCGTCAGCCTGTGGGCGCAGGATCTCGGCACGCCGCATCCGGTGTCCGCGAAACGACTGCACGATCGCATCGCGACCCTCAGTCGCTGAACGCCGCGGCCGGCAACTCCTTGTCGCCCTCGCGGATCGCTGACACGATCCGGTCCGCCACGGCATCCGGAGGCAAGCCCTCCGGCAGCTGCGGGGCAGCCCCCGCCAGCGGTCGCGTCGCGAGACCTGTCTCGGTATGCGGCGGCCGGATATCGATGAGGCGGATCCCCTCGCGCCGCAGCTCGCGCATCGCCGCCGTGTCGTAGGCCGCGAGCGCGGCCTTGGACGCCGAGTACGCCGCCATGCCCGGCTGCGGCTGTTCAGCGACGATGGCGCTGATGTGCGCAACGAAGGGATCGTGGCCCGCGGCCGCGGAGTCTCGAAGCACGGGCAGAGCCGCGCGCAGCAGTCGGATCGGTGCCAGCGTGTTGAGCGTGAAGAGCTCGATCATCACGTCGTCTGGCAGATCACCGACCGCACCGAATGCGACCGCGCCTGCGGCGTAGACGATTCCGTCAATGCCGCCGTACGCGGAGACGGCCGTCTCGACGATGCGCGCAGGGCTCGCAGCGAGTCGGATATCGACGGCCACGCGCTCACCGGGCAGGCCGGTCGCCGCAAGCCGTTCGTCGTCGCGGCCGACCAGGATCAGCCGCGCCCCTTCCTCGGACAGCCGCTCGGCGATTGGTCGGCCCAGTCCGCCCGTGGCGCCGACAACGACGACGGAACGGTCTCTCACATCGGTCATGCCCTCACCTTCCCACCATGGAGCTGGTGCGGCACCTGCGCGACCGGCCTATGCTGAGCCCACCAGGGGAGCTCGAGGGTACGTCGGGCTGAGAGGGCGGGCGCCACCGCTGACCCACAGACCTGATCTGGGTAATGCCAGCGGAGGGAGCGTCATGAAGCTCATTGTCCCCGTGCTCATCAGCGCCGTCATCCTGGCCGCATGCGGAGGCGAGGCGTCGAGCCAGCCAGAGGGCGACGGACCCACCGTCGTCCGCATCGTCACGCATGACTCCTTCGCACTCAGCGAGAATCTCGTCGCGGAGTTCGAGCAGACATCGGGAATCGATGTGGAGTTCATCCCGGCAGGCGATGCCGGCGAGATGGTCAACCGCGCCGTGCTCGCCTCGGGCAACCCCGAAGCCGACGTGCTCTTCGGCATCGATACGACCCTCGTTTCCCGCGCCATCGACGCTGAGGTCTTCGAGCCCTACGTCAGCAGCCCTGATGCGCTGCGCGCGGAACTGCGCGACGCCGGGCTCGGCGTCGTCACAGCCGTCGACGATGGCGACGTGTGCGTCAATGTCGACGACGGCTGGTTCACCGCGGAGGGACTCGAGCCTCCCGTCACCCTCGAGGACCTCCTCGATCCGCGCTATCGCGGACTGCTCGTCGTGCAGAACCCGGCAACCTCGTCCCCCGGACTCGCATTCCTCCTCGCCACGATCGAGCGCTACGGGGATGCCTGGCCCGACTACTGGCGACAGTTGCGCGACAACGACGTCGTCGTCGTCAACGGGTGGTCGGAGGCATACCTGAGCGAGTTCACTGCCGGCGGTGGAGGAGGGGATCGACCACTCGTCGTGTCGTACTCGACCAGCCCGCCCGCGGAGATCGTGTACGCCGAGGATCCCAAGCCCGAGCAGCCGTCGACCTCGGTGATGACGGATGGGTGCTACCGACAGGTGGAGTTCGCCGGCGTCCTGCGAGGCACGCAGCAGCCCGATGCAGCACGCGCGGTGGTCGACTGGCTCGTCTCTGCCCCGGTGCAGGCCGACATTCCGCTATCAATGTTCGTATTCCCTGCTCGAGAAGGAGTGACGCTCCCGGAGGTCTTCGCGCAATTCGTCACCAGGCCTGCCGATCCCGCGGAACTTCCCGCCGGGGAGATCGCCGAGCGGCGCGACGCCTGGATCGATGAGTGGACGCAGATCGTGCTGCGATGAGCCGCGCTGCAGTGAGCAACACCGCAATGAGTGGTCACCCGTCGCTGCGGACACTCGCGTCCGCCGTGCCTCTCGCCGCAGTGGTGGCATTCGTCGTCGTCCCCGTCATCGCGGTCATCGCAGCCGGAGTGGGCCCCGAGGCGCTGGACACCCTGACGGCGCCCAGCACCTGGCGGATCGTCGGCTACACCGCGGGCCAGGCCCTCATCAGCACGGCGATCAGTGTCGTGCTGGCGCTTCCCGCCGCCTACGCGCTCTATCGACTCAATGTGCGCGGGCGTCGCACGCTGCTCGCGATCATCACCGTGCCCTTCGTCCTCCCCACTGTCGTCGTGGGACTGGCCTTCCGCGAGTTGCTGCCATTCCCTGGAACCACCGCGGCCATCGTCGTCGCGCACGTGTTCTTCAACGTCGGACTCGTCGTCAGGGTCGTCGGCAGCCTGTGGGGTCATCTCGATCCGCGCCTGGTCGATGTCGCGACCACGCTCGGACTGACGCCCGTGCGCACGTTCACCTCTGTCACGTGGCCGCTCCTGCGACCGGCTATCCTCGGCGCCGCGGCGCTTGTCTTCCTCTTCACATTCACGTCGTTCGGCGTGGTGCTCGTCCTAGGCGATCCAGCGCTGCCCACCATCGAGGTCGCGGTCTACACGGCGACCGTCCAACGTCTGGACTTCGCAGCAGCCGCCGGCCTCGCCCTGCTGCAATTCGCCATCGTCGCCGCTGTCGTCATGCTGTCCGGCCGGTGGCAAGCCCGCAGCGCGACTCGCCAGCGGCTCCGCGACGACGAGTGGCGCCGGCCGGCTCGCGGCGTCGTCGATCGCATCGGCATCGCGTGGACCTGGGTCCTCGCCCTTGCGATCTGCATTCCCCTGGGCGCACTCCTCGCGCGCTCTCTCCGCGTCGGTGACGGCTGGGGCCTCACGTGGTACGCCGAGGCCTTCGCGCCCTCTGACTCCACGACGCGCACGGCCTCCGCAGCCGAGTCGATCATGCTCTCGGTGCAATACGCCGCTGCCGCCACGGTGATCGCCGCCGTCATGGGTGCCCTGGCCTGTGCCGGGATCCTCGCGGCTCGCCGGAGCGGCCCGTGGATCGACGGGGCACTGGCCCTGCCCTTGGGCGTCTCGGCCGTCACCATCGGCTTCGGCCTTCTGCTCGTCTCGTTGCGTGGGCCGGTAGACATGCGCGATTGGTGGATCCTCGTCCCCGTGGGTCAGGCCATGGTGGCGATGCCCATCGTCATCCGCGTCGTACTCCCCCTGTTGCGCTCCATCGATCCGCGCATGCGCCACGTGGCCGCCACCCTCGGCGCCCCGCCTCTGCGCGCCTGGTGGGCCACCGACGGAGCGGTCACGATGCGGGCCTTCGCCGTCGCGAGCGGCCTGGCCGCGGCCGTTGCCCTGGGCGAGTTCGGAGCGACGGCGTTTCTCGTCAGACTGGATACGCCGACGGTGCCCGTGCAGATCGTGCGCCTGCTCGGCCGGCCCGGTGAGGGGAACCTCGGTGTCGCTACGGCGCTCGCGGTCATGCTGCTCCTCGTGACCATGCTCATCGTGGGGACAGCCGAGAGGCTGCGGCCACGACGAGGCGGTGGATGGTGACGGACGTGAACGGCCCTGGACTACACGTGCGCGATCTGTCGATCACCTACGAAGGTGCGAACCTGCTCACACATGTCGATCTCGACGTCGGTGCAGACGAGATCGTCGCCCTGCTCGGTCCCAGCGGTTCGGGCAAGAGTTCCCTCCTGCGCTGCATTGCCGGAGTACAGGCGCCGCAGTCGGGCACCATCCATTGGGGTGGGATGGACATCACCCACACCCCCGCCCACCGGCGTCGCATCGGCCTGGTCTTCCAGGATCCGCTCCTCTTCCCGCATCGCACCGTGACCGGCAACGTGGGGTTCGGCCTCACCCACGCGGACCCGCAGCGGGTGTCTGAGCTCCTGGAACTGGTCGGCCTGCCCGGCTTCGAGTCCCGAGACGTGGCCACCCTCTCCGGAGGCGAGGCCCAGCGCGTCGCCCTGGCCCGTGCCCTCGCCCCGGAGCCGGTGCTGCTCCTGCTGGACGAGCCCTTCGGCGCCCTTGATCGAGACCTGCGCGACCGCCTCGCCACCGACGTGCGCAACCTGCTGCGGCGCACCGGGACTCCGGCTGTGCATGTCACCCACGACCACGAGGAGGCGGACCTGGTCGCCGACCGCCTCGTCCGGCTTGCCACGGCCCCGCGCGACCCCTAGCGTGCGGCGAGCGGCTGGGGCACGCGCGTGGCCGCCTTGCCCAGACGACTGCGCGTGCCCAGCTCCTCGGCCATGAACTCCCTGAGCAGGTCGATGGCCGCGAGGACCTTGTCACTGCGGAGCGAGTAGAGCACGTGCGGTCCCTGACGGGTCGCCTCAACGACACCCCTCTCGCGCAGGATCGCCAGATGCTGCGAGCAGTTGGGCTGCCCGATCTCCAGGGCATCGGCGAGTTCTCCCACGGTCAGCGGACCATCGCGTAGTTCGTTGATGATGAGCAGGCGCTTGGGGTCGGCGATCGCCTTGCACAGGCGCGCGTGCAACTCATGGATCTCCAGAGCAGTCTCGCGGTCCACGGCGATCTCCCGGCACCCCTACGGAAGGGTGCACTCCTTGACCTTCGACGCCTTGCGGATGTCGTTGATCCCGACCGTGGTGAGACCGCTCTGCGAGCCCGACAGGGTGAAGAAGAGCTTGGTCGGCTTCCACACCTTGCGGGTGAACTGCAGCGCCGTGGGGACCTTGTGCGTGAAGACCCACGCCGTCTCGGTCTTGAGGATGAGGTAGGAGCCATCCCCCTGGGCGAGTCCGGCGTTCCACTTCATCTGGACCTTGCCCTTGCTGCCGAAGCGCTGCTTCACCCGATCGGGGTTCTTGGAGACCATCGACGGCTTGCACTGCCCGGCGTCGGTGATGTTGCGCTTGTAGTTGACGATCGTCCCCTTGAGGCCGCCGTCCGCGGAGACTCCGCTCGCCCAGTCCATGCGCATCCAGATCGACAGGGGCTTCTTGGCACTGGAGGAGTTCTTGGTGCGACCGATGAAGGACTTGCTCTCGAACCGGTCGGTGACCGCGTCATCGGTGATGTAGAGGTAGGGGAAGGTCCTGCCGATCCGGTTGTTGACGATCTCGGCCTTGACGATCGTCTGCGACGCGATCTGCGGCCCCACCGCCAGCCACCGCTTGCCCTCGGTGGGATTGAGGCTGTACATCGTGCCGTTCTGATCCGTCACGGTCGTGGGGGCGACCCCGGGCGCAATCATGTTGACGACGCCGTAGACGATCCGGGGGGCATTCGACGGCAGCACGATCGAGGACGAGCCCGAGGTGTAGAAGCCCAGGCACGTCGGCGTGGCCTGGTTGAGGATCGTGATGCTCTTGCCCATCTGTGCGCACGGCTGGTCCGCTGCGGCGGCCGGCATGGCCGTCATCATGGCGAGGACGAGGCCGGATGCGGCAGCTCCAGCGGCGAGGAACGACGTCAGCTTCTTCATGGGGGGACCCTCTCACATCCTCGATGTCACATGCTGGTCGACGCGGCACACTGATTCTTGCCGATCTCGAGTGTCTCGATCTCCTCGGCCGTGGCGGCCTGCCCGGCGTTGACGAGTCGGATGGTGTCGTAGAAGTCCGGCGCGGACGGGAGGGTCGTGACGATCTCCTCGATGAAGTGCTCGATGTCCTCCATGCTCATGATGTCGGCCTCGAAGATCTCGCCCAGCGTGGTCTGCACCATGCCCTCGTCGTCGATCTCCTCCATCAGGGTCCAGTGCGCCGGCATGACCTTGGTCGCGCGGTCGAGCGGGGCAAGGCGATCGTGGATGGTGTGGAAGAGCTCGGTGGCGAGTTCCGCCGCCTTGCCCGTGAGGTCTGGACGTCCGAGGCCGCGCACGAAGACCGTGTCGCCGGTGAGGATGAGGTGTCCGGGGATGTGGATGCAGGTGCTGCCGGGCGTGTGACCAGGCGCCTTGATGGCGAGCACCTCGAGCTGGGCGGCCCCGAGATCGAGCACCGCGCCATCGCCCAGCGGCTCGTTGGGGAACGGTGTCTTGAGCCCGGAGTCCTCCACCGGCACGTGATAGGGAACGCCGAGTTCGGCGGCCATCGCGGGTCCACCGGAGATGTGGTCGGCATGGATGTGAGTGTCGATGACGTGGGTGATGGTCATGCCGTGCTGCGCCGCGAGGTCAAGGTAGGTCTGCGGGAATCGCGCAGGGTCGACGACGATGCAGCCGTGACCGGGAACGCCGATGAGGTAGGACAGGCACGCCTTGGCAGGGCGCGCGATCTGGTAGCCGACCATGCCGTCCGGCAGGTCGCCGATCGCACGCGGCACGAGCAGCTCGGCCCACGCGGCGGTGCCACCCTCCAGGGTGCGCACCTCGCGGCCCTCGTCCTTGAGCACGTCGATGAGGAGGTCGCTGCCGTTGCCGTGGGCGCAGACGACGACCGTGTCGTCGGGAAGTTCCTGCGCGAGGGTCTCAGACTCCTCCACGGCCACCCAGATCGGGACGTTCTTCATTGGGACCGGTTGAGTCCCCTCGATCTGCCAGGTGGCGTACTCATCCTGGTTACGGACATCGAGGACGAACGGGCACCTGCCCTCGTCGATCTCGGCGTACAACTCGGCAGGAGTGATCGACCGTGCCATGGGAGGGGCTCCTTTCGACCCTGACCAGGACATGCCCGGAACGTTTCCGGTGATTCAGCCCTGAACCATATGCGCAGACGCTAATGTGCGGACAGGGGTCAGGGGAAGCATTTCGGGAGTTTCCCTCCGGTCCTTGCCGTGGGGCGCAGGCCTGCCTACGGTCACAACTTCAGATACCCATCACCCGGCCCGGCAGGGCCCATGACCGAGCACGAAGGAGGCCCCCATGGCCGACAAGGATCCCGACGCCCCAGACTCGATGACGATCATCGCCTTCAGCGGTGACCTCGACAAGCTCTGGCCGACCTTCATCCTCAGCTCCACTGGCGCGGCCAGCGGCATGGATGTCACCGTGTTCTTCACCTTCTGGGGCCTGTTCCCCCTTGTGAAGGACGAAGTGCGCATCACCGGCTACGACTCCATGACCAAGGCCCTCGCCGGCATGAATGCACCCGGTATGAAGAAGGCCAAGCTGTCCAAGCTCAACATGGGCGGCTCCGGCGCGTGGATGATGCGCAAGGTCGCCGAGAAGAACAAGCTCGCCCCGCCCGAGGACCTCTTCGCGATGTGCCAGGACATGGGTGTCAACCTCTGGCCCTGCCAGATGACCATGGACCTGCTCGGCATCCAGTCCAATCAGATGGTGGAGGGTCTCGGCGAGCCCGTCGGCGCCGCCACTGCCCTGCAGAAGATGGCCAAGTCCGACATCAACCTCTTCATCTAGTCCCCCGCACTCACACGAACGGAGAAGCCATGCCAGACGTAGCGAAGGTCGTCGACGCCAAGGGTCAGAGCTGCCCGATGCCCGTGCTCATGACCGCCAAGGGCATCAAGGAGATCGCGTCCGGAGAGATCATGCTCCTCGAGGTCACCGACAACGGGGCACGCTCGGACATCCCCGCGTGGGCCACCCAGACCGGCAATGAGCTCGTCGAGTCCGAAGAGGCCGACGGCGTGATGAAGTTCTACATCCGGAAGAAGTGATCGCGTGCGCTACGGATTCGCCATCGACCAGCGGACCTGCATCGGCTGCCACGCCTGCACGGTGGCCTGCAAGACCGAGCACGACATCCCGGTCGGCCAGTTCCGCACCTGGGTGAAATACGTCGAGAAGGGGTCCTTCCCGGATACGACCAGGGAGATGGCGGTCCTGCGCTGCAATCACTGCACCGACGCCCCGTGCGTCCAGGGCTGCCCCACGGAGGCACTCTTCATCCGCGACGACGGCATCGTCGACTTCGACAAGTCCCGTTGCATCGGCTGCAAGATGTGCATGCAGGCCTGCCCCTACGACGCGATCTACATCGACGAGGAGACTCACACCGCGGCCAAGTGCAACTTCTGCGCTCACCGCATCGACCAGGGCCTGGAGCCGGCCTGCGTCCAGGTGTGCCCCACCGAGTCCATCTGGGTGGGCGACCTCGACGACCCCAACAGCGGGATTCGCAAACTGCTCAGCATCGAGCCCGTGAGCGTGCGCGCGCCGGAGCAGAACACCAGCCCCAACGTGTTCTACGTCGGCGCCGACAAGGCGGCTCTCGACCCGCTGGTCGCGCCCGTGGATCAGACGTACCTCTGGGCAGAGCCCGATGTCCTGCGCCTGGAGACAGCGCACGAGCTCCCGGGCGACCCCATCACCAACGCCCGCACCACACTCAACACCGCCCACCTGCGGCCGTGGGGCTGGAAGGTCTGGACCTACCTGTGGACCAAGTCGGTGGCCGCGGGAGCTGGCGCGCTCGCCGCGCTGCTGCTCCTCTTAACGGGAAGCGACTCGACCCTCGTGACGACGGTGGCGCCCTTCATCGCCGTGGTGTTCCTCCTCGTGACCTCGGTCCTGCTCATCTGGGACCTCAAGCAGCCCAAGCGCTTCGTCTTCCTGCTCATGCCGTGGATGCTCAACAAGCGCTCGTGGCTCGCCATCGGCGGCATCTTCCTCGGGCTGTACTCCGCGATCGCCGGAATATGGTTCCTCATCGGTGCAGCCGACTTCCTGGGCCTCGCCGACTTTGTCTCGGTGATCACCATCCTGGCCTGGCCGGCCATCCCCGCGGCGATCATGACCGCGGGCTACACCGCCTTCCTCTTCGGCCAGGCCGAGGGCCGCGACCTGTGGCAGTCACCGGTGCTCTTCTGGCACCTCCAGGCTCAGGCCGTCATGGCCGGCGCCGGCGTCCTGCTCGTCGCCAGTTTCCTCATGAACCTCACGGGAGGCGGTCTTCCCGCGCTCACGTGGCTCGCCTGGGCACTCTTCATCGGCACGGTCGCCAACCTGCTCATCCTGGCGGTGGAGTACGGCGGCAAGCACTCCACCCGCAATGCGGCTGTCGCCGCGCACATGCTCACCCATGGGCGCTACAAGAGCGCCTTCTGGGGTGGCGCGCTCGGACTGTCCGCGCTGACCGCGGTGCTCGCGCTCGCCGGCGCACTCAACGAGAATCTCGGCCTCCTCGCCGTCCTCGGCGGCGTCATCGCACAGGCTTCCCTGCTCATCTACGAGTCGGTCTACGTCAAGGCCGGCCAGGACGTCCCGCTCTCCTAGCGGCCACCGCCGTCGGATCTGCCAAGAGAAGGAGTGACATGACCGTCACGGACCGCCCCGAGACACCCAGGCCCGAGGCATTCGGACAGCGCACGCGCGGCGCGCTGTCGAACTACCCACCCGTGGAGACGTGGGATGACGTCGTGATGTACGACGCGAAGGCGCATCCCAAGAAGGTCGAACACCACTACATGCTCGTCCCGACGACCTGCTTCAACTGCGAGTCCGCGTGCGGCCTGCTGGCCTTCGTCGACAAGGAGACCAAGGAGGTCGTGAAGATCGAGGGCAATCCTGCCCATCCGGGTTCGCGCGGCCGCAACTGCGCCAAGGGCCCGGCCACGATCAACCAGACCGAGGATCCTGAGCGCATCCTCTACCCGCTCAAGCGCACCGGCCCCCGCGGCTCCGCGCAGTTCGAGCGCGTGTCCTGGGATGACGCCCTCGACGACATTGCTGGCCGCATCCGCAAGGCCATCATCGAAGGTCGACGCAACGACGTGATGTACCACGTCGGCCGCCACGGCGAGGATGGGTTCATCGAGCGCGTGCTGCTCGCGTGGGGAGTGGACGGCAACAACACCCACACCAACATCTGCTCGGCGGGGGCACGCCTCGGCTACTCGCTCTGGGGCGGCTACGACCGGCCCTCCCCTGATCACGCCAACGCCAACGTCATCCTGCTGGTGTCAGCCCACCTGGAGTCGGGGCACTACTTCAACCCGCACGCCCAGCGCATTATCGAGGCCCAGGTGCATCACGGCGCCAAGCTGATCTCCATCGATCCGCGCCTGTCCAACACCGCAGCGAAGGCCGACGAGTGGGTCTCCGCGTGGCCCGGCACCGAGGCAGCGCTCCTGCTCGCGATCGCGGCGTACCTCCTGCGCAGTGACGCGGTCGACTGGGACTACGTACGGCGCTGGGTCAACTGGAAGACCTACATGGAGCGCCTGCATCCCGAGGCAGACCCGAACGACTTCGAGGGCTTCAAGGCCGCCCTCACCGCGGACTACCAGGAGTACACCTTCGAGTTCGCCGCCGAGGAGTGCCGCATTCCGCTCAAGCAGGTCGAGCGCATCGCCAAGATCGTGGCGGGCGCCAACGGCAAGCTCGCCGCTCACACCTGGCGCGCTGCCAGCGCGGGCAATCGCGGCGGCTGGGCCGTCGCGCGCGCGCTGTTCTTCCTCACCGTGCTCACCGGCAGCGTCGGCCAGGAGGGTGGCACCAGCCCCAACGGCTGGAACAAGTTCATCCCCCACGGCCCCAACATGCCGGGCGGGCACGACTCGTGGAACGAGCTCCTGTGGCCATCCGAGTTCCCGATATCGACCAACGAGTTGTCGATCCTCCTGCCCCACTTCCTCCTCGAGGGCCGCGGCAAACTCGACGTCTACTTCACCCGCGTCTACAACCCCGTGTGGACCAACCCCGACGGCTTCACCTGGATCGAGGCCCTGTCGCGTGAGGACCTCGTGGGCTGCCATGTCGCGATGACGCCGACGTGGAATGAGACCGCGATCTGGGCAGACTACATCCTGCCGTTCGGCCACAGCACCGAGCGCCATGACACCCAGTCCTACGAGCAGTACGCCGGGAAGTGGCTCGGCTTCCGCCAGCCTGTGCGCCGCGTCGCCCTGGAGAAAATGGGCGAGAAGATCAGCGACACCCGCGACACCAACCCCGGCGAGGTCTGGGAAGAGGTGGAGTTCTGGTTCGACCTGTCCTGGCGCATCGACCCCGACGGCTCACTTGGCATTCGCCAGTACTTCGAGGCGCCAGGTCGCCCCGGCGACAAGATGACGGTCGATGACTACTACGGCTATGTCTTCGACAACAACGTGCCGGGCCTGCCCGAGAAGGCCGCCGCCCAGGGACTCACGCCGCTGGAGTACATGCGCAAGTACGGCGCAGTCGAGATCGTCAATGGCATCTATCGCCAGGACGAGCGCCCGCTCACCCCGGCCGAACTCGAGGGTGCGGTGCCCGACGACAACGGCGTCCTGCGCAAGCCGATCACGCCCGAGACGCAGAAGCCGCTCGTCGGGGAGGCTGGCGCTGTCGGCATCGAGATGGAGGACGGTTCCAAGGTGGCGGGCTGGCTCACGCCGAGCCGCAAACTCGAGCTCTACTCCCCCTCCATGGCCGAATTCGGCTGGCCGGAGTACGCCACCCCGACATACATCAAGTCGCACGTCCACCATGGGGGCATCGACGAGACACAGGGCGAGATGCTGCTCGTGCCCACCTTCCGCCTGCCCACGCTCATCCACACGCGCTCGGGCAACGCGAAGTACCTCAACGAGATCAGCAACAAGCACCCGATGTGGATGAACCCCGTCGATGCCAAGCGCCTGGGCAATCTCAAGACCGGCGACATGGTGCGCGTGACGACCGAGATCGGCTACTTCGTCGCCCGCATCTGGGTGACCGAGGGAGTGCGCCCCGGCGTGACCGCGCTGTCGCACCACATGGGCCGCTGGCGCACGACCGACGAGGCCGGCAGCCGCTGGGTCACGGGCAAGGTCGACGTGGGGCAACTCCCCGATGGACGCTGGCGCCTGCGCTACAAGGAGGGTGTCAAGCCCTTCGCGAGCGGCGATCCGGATTCGATGCGCATCACCTGGGAGGACCCGGGCGTGCACCAGAACCTCGCCTTCCCCGTGCACCCCGACACCTGGTCAGGCATGCACTGCTGGCATCAGAAGGTGACCATCGAACGGGCGCATGACGAGGACAAGTACGGGGATGTCGTGGTGGATACCAACAAGTCACGTGAGGTCTACCGCGAGTGGATGTCGTGGACGCGCCCCGGACCGAGCCCGAGCGGACTGCGTCGTCCGGAGTTCATGATGCGTCCGGTGATGCCACAGGTGCAGGCCTACTACGTCAACGGGATGCCGGAGGGCACGACCTCGTAGTCAGCCTAAGGCTGCAAGAGCCCTGTCAGCCGATCGCGTTCGTGAGGATGGCGCGCTCTTCATTGGTCCAGGACCGGGAGGAGCGCGTCTTCTCATCTCGGGCAACGATGACCGTCTGCGAGACCGCTGCCACGTCGCCGCCTGGGAGCAGAATCTGCTCGGTCGTGCGCATGCTCGACCGCCCGATATCTGTGGCCTGGCATGTCACGAGCACCTCGGGAGTCCCCATGGGGATCTCCGCCCTGAAGTCAATCTCGAGGCGAACGAGGACTAGGTCGAGGAAGGTGTCGCCCACGAGCTCGTGGAAGAACCGGTCCCTGCCGGTCTCCAGATAGGTGAGGAAGACGGCGTTGTTGACGTGGCCCAGCGCGTCAATGTCGCGCCAGCGGACGGTGACCGGAACCTCGACGCTGAAGGGCATGACCGGCAGGCTACCGGGGCCCGGTGAGCGGGCGTTCGGAGAGCGTCGTATCCTTGTCGCAGCCGCAAGGCCAGCGCGGGGTGGAGCAGCTCGGTAGCTCGCTGGGCTCATAACCCAGAGGTCGCAGGTTCAAATCCTGCCCCCGCTACTTGCAGGTGGTGACGAATGTCGCCGCCACTAGCGACAGAAGGGTCGCACCGGAACACACCGGTGCGACCCTCGCTGGTTTACGGGGACGAGTCGCGGGCCCAGACACGACGAAGGCCCCGTACGAGAGCACGTACGGGGCCGGGAACGCCAAGAGGGCAGGCTGCCGCCTGCGGTCGATCTCTAGGTGAAGGTGTCCCCCTACTGTCGGAGACCGGGCGCGGGATGCGCTCTAGGCGGCGGGGGCGCGTGCACCCCGGCTGGTCTTACCCACTCGGGTGCGCATGCGTGCGTGACGGCGGGACCGGCGCGCGATAGCTGCGTTGTCGTTGTCGACGCTCGTACGCGCCATCTCGGAGCGCCACTGGTCGACTGCCGCGATGTTGTTCGCAGCGACGATGAAGCCCGCGAGAATCGAGAAGCGGGCACCTCCGCTGGTACGTGCGCGCCAGTGGAATGACCGGGTCTCGGATGGCACGGCAGATCGGGATCCGGCCCGCGACATGGTCCGAGGCCCGCCCAGACGCCCCCGAGAAATGGGTGAGCATCCCGGTCCTCCTAGCAGTGGCCAGCTGGGTCCCGCTGGAGATCGTCGTGCAGGACCGCGCGAGGGCGTGGCCACTGGTGGCATGGGAGGCATGGGACCGTACCTAGACGCTGGTCCGAGGGGATGGAACGGGAAATGGTGTGTGCAGCGACCAGCAACCTAGGCACAGTTGTCCAACGTGGCACATTCATCGGCTTCGATAGCTCGCGAATCGCGAAGTAGCAGGCCCATGACCGCCCCATGCCCGTTCGCTCTGCCTAGGGCGACGCCGCTGGATTGCCGCGTCTGTTCGACGATCCCAGGAGGCGCAGGGGGGCTACCGTGTTGACCATGGTGAGCAGCGACCTCTGGGACGAGAATGACGCGGCCAACTATGACGACGACGCGGCTGAGATGTTCACCCCCGCAGTGATCGACCCCGCCGTCGCATTCCTCGCCTCCGCAGCAGGCGACGGCGCCGCTCTCGCGTTCGCCGTAGGGACCGGACGGCTCGCCATCCCACTGGCCCGGCGCGGAGTCCCGGTTGTAGGGCTAGACCTCTCCCCGGCCATGCTCAATCGACTGCGCACCAAGGTCTCAGATTCCGAGATTCCCGTGGTCGTCGGAGACATGGCCCTCACGCACGTCCCCGGTGAGTTCACCCTCGTGTTCCTGCCCTACAACAGCATCTCCAATCTGAGAACCCAGGACAGTCAAGTCGAGTGCTTCCGCAACGCTGCACGGCACTTGGTCGATGGCGGCTACTTCGTGATCGAACTCTTCGTGCCACCACTCCGCAAACTGCTGCCGGGCGATGAGGCCGTTCTCTTCGAAGCAAACGAATCGCATGTCGGATTCGACACAATCGACGTCGTGACCCAGGAGCTTTCCTCCCATCACTTCACCCGTGATGAAGACGGTCGTTACCGATACGGGGTCGGGAACTTCCGATACATCTGGCCCGCGGAGTGCGATCTCATGGCACAAATCGCAGGCATGAAGCTCGTTGCCCGCTACGGCGATTGGGACAGGTCGGATTTCACGTCTGACAGCAGCAAGCACATCTCCGTCTACCAGCGCTGAAGGACACCAGCGGCCCCACTCATTGCCGCGTTGCTCCAACGGGCGAGACGGCGTGAAGAGCCTGCCCTCCAAGTGCTCTACCCGCGAGCCGCCAAACCCAAATGGCCCATGACCAACCGGACAGCCGAGATCACACGCCCGCGGAGAGGCCGTAAACGCCGGACTTGACCCCTGTAAACTGGAAGGACAATCTTCCGCGTCAACCCACGTCAGAGGCTTATGTCATCAGCCGACTTGTGAGAAGGGTCGGTCCTCCGGGACCGGCCCTTCCCTCGTTTCGCCTCGCACTCGATCGACGAATCCCCTCGAGCCCTCGTGTGGTGGCACTACGGTTCACTCAACACCACCAGCCAACCGAGGGAAGTCACCATGGCAGTTCAGGTCCAGGGCGTTATCGCACGCAGCAAGGACGCACCGGTCACGCTCGAGACGATCATCGTCCCCGACCCCGGACCAGGCGAGGCACGCGTGAAAGTGCTTGCCTGCGGTGTCTGTCACACCGACCTGCACTACCGCCAGGGCGCAATCAACGACGAGTTCCCCTTCCTCCTCGGCCATGAGGCCGCGGGCATCGTGGAATCCGTCGGCCCAGACGTCACCGATATCGCTCCAGGTGACTACGTCATCCTCAACTGGCGGGCCGTCTGCGGTCAGTGCCGAGCCTGCCTGCGCGGGCGCCCGCAGTACTGCTTCAACACTCACAACGCGACACAGAAGATGACCCTCCTCGATGGCACCGAACTCACACCTGCTCTCGGCATCGGCGCCTTCGCCGACATGACTCTGGTTGCCGCCGGCCAGTGCACGAAGGTCGACCCCGCCGCGCCGCCGGAGGTGGCCGGGCTCCTCGGCTGCGGGGTCATGGCGGGCCTTGGTGCGGCCATCAACACCGGCAATGTCTCCCGTGGTGACACCGTCGCCGTCATCGGCTGTGGCGGCGTGGGTGATGCCGCGATCGCCGGGGCGCATCTCGCTGGAGCACGCACGATCATCGCCGTCGATATCGATGACCGCAAACTCGAGCTAGCACGAAAGTTCGGCGCCACCCACACTGTCAACTCGCGCACCAATGACGCCGTGGAAGCGATCCGAGAGGCCACCGACGGCTTCGGCGCCGATGTGGTGATCGAGGCCATTGGCCGTCCCGACACCTACGAGCAGGCCTTCTTCGCCCGCGATCTCGCGGGCACCGTCGTGCTTGTCGGCGTTCCTTCGCCGGACATGCGTATCGACCTGCCTCTCATCGAGTTCTTCGGGCGGGGCGGGGCACTCAAGTCGAGTTGGTACGGCGACTGCCTGCCTTCGCGCGACTTCCCCATGCTCATCGACCTCTACCTCCAAGGTCGACTTCCTCTCGGCGATTTCGTCTCGGAGAAGATCGGTATCGACGGTGTCGAGGAGGCCTTCGAGAAGATGCACCACGGCGACGTGTTGCGCAGCGTGGTGGTGTTCGAGAAGTGAGCGCACGAGTTGAACGGGTCGTGACCGGCGGAGTCTTCAGTCTCGACGGCCAGGACTTCGACGTCGACAACAACGTCTGGCTTCTCGGCAACGACGACGAGGTTCTCATCGTCGACGCGGCCCATGATGCTGTCGCGATCATGGAGGCGGTCGCCGGCAGGCACGTCGTCGGCATCGTGTGTACCCACTCCCACAACGACCATGTGAATGCAGTTCAGGGGTTGTTGTCCCGCATCGATGCGCCGGTCTACCTGCACCCGGACGACACCATGCTGTGGAAGGTGGTCAACGCCGGTGTCGACTTCACCCCCCTGACCGACGGCGAGCGCCTGACTGTCGCGGGAATCGACGTCGAGGTGATCCACACCCCGGGCCACTCCCCTGGGGGCGTCTGCCTCTCCGTGCCGGACCTTGGCGTCCTCTTCAGTGGCGACACGCTCTTCCACGGAGGGCCAGGAGCCACCGGACGGTCATACAGCGACTTCCCCACGATCTTGGACTCCATCCGTGAGCGGCTGTTGACCCTGCCCCCAGAGACTCGGGTCCTCACCGGCCACGGCGACGAGACCACAATCGGAGCCGAAGGCTTGTCGTACGACGAGTGGGTAGTTCGGGGGCACTGAGCAGTCCTCACCTCAACTGCGCAGCGCCTTTTCCATGGAAGGCACTGTGGCGCCAGCGCAGCATGGACATCCGCCGCCTGCACCGTGAGCAGGGCCGCGGACCTTCCGTCTCGTCAACAGCGTTCACACGACGGCAACACGGCCCCGGTACGGTCATGGTCGTGAACGTCACTCCGGCCGACACTGACGCCAATCTCGATGCGAGCCTGCGCGAGGACATCCGTGCACTAGGTGCCCTCCTCGGGCAATCCCTCGCAGGCCACTCAGGTCCCGGCCTCCTCGATCTCGTGGAGCAGGTGCGCGCGGCCGTTCGTGAACATCCTGACGCGGCAACGGCCATCATCGACTCCCTGGACCTCCATGACGCGACCATGATGGCGCGAGCCTTCTCCATCTACTTCGATCTCGCGAACGTCGCAGAGCAGGTGCAGCGAGCCCGCGATGTGCGCGCGACACGGAGAGCCGAAGGAAGCCTGCTCGTCCGGACTGCCCGCCGAGCCGCCGAACACGGGGTGGCACCGGAGCAGGCGGGACGACTTGCCGCAGCCATGGCGGTGCGCCCGGTCTTCACCGCTCATCCCACCGAGGCAGCTCGCCGGTCAGTGCTCACCAAGCAACGACGCATCGCGGATCTCCTTCTCGATCAACTGATCGACGACGAGCGACGCTGGGCGCGGATCGCCGAGCTGGTCGACCTGCTCTGGCAGACCGACGAGTTGCGGCTGGAGCAGCCCCAGGTCGTCGACGAGGCGCGCAACGCGCTGTACTACCTCGACGACCTCGCCCGCGGCCCGCTCGCCGAGGTCCTCGACGATCTCGCCACGGCCTTCCGCTTCCTCGGAGCGGAGCTGCCTCCCGACAGCACGCCGCTCACGTTTGGATCCTGGATCGGTGGCGATCGGGACGGCAATCCCTTCGTCACTCCCGACGTCACACGGGCGGTGATCGACTTCCAACGCGATCACGCGATCAGCGACATCCTGCCCATCGTCGACCGTCTGCTTGAGGACCTCTCGGTGAGCGAACGGCTCTCCGGCGCCGATCCTGCGCTGCGCGATCGAGTGGACGCAGACCTCGCGCACCTGCCGGAGTTCGATCGGCGATTCCTTCGCCTGAATGCCGAGGAGCCCGTCCGCCTCAAGCTCTCGGTGATCCATAATCGCCTGCGCCTCACGCGTGAGCGGATCGCGTCGCGCGGGCCTCATGTCGCCGGGCGCGACTACCGCACCACTGAGGAGTTGCTCGATGACCTCATGCAAGTGCGCTCCTCGCTCGTCACGGACAGGTCGCTCGCCGCGATCGGCATCATGGACCGGGCGATTCGCGTCGTAGCCTCCGTTGGCCTCCCCCTGGCCACCCTTGACCTGCGCGAGCACTCCGGCAAACATCGTGAGGCGATCGCGGAGCTACTCGCCCGGATCCCCGGCAGCCCGGACTTCCTCGCGCTCGATGCATCCCAGCGACTTGGGGTCCTGCGGGATGAGCTCCTTTCTCGGCGCCCCCTTGCGCCTACTCCCCCGCCGCTGGACGCCAATGGGATGGCGACGTACGGAGCCTTCGTCGCGGCCCGCGACGCAATTAGGCGATATGGGCCTCGCACGATCGAGACGTGCATCGTGTCCATGACAAAGGGAGCCGACGACGTTCTCGCGGCGGTCGTGCTTGCCCGTGAAGCCGGACTCGTCGACACCGAGCTGGGCACGTCCATGATCGGCTTCGTGCCGCTGCTGGAGACCGTCGACGAACTGCGCTCTGCGCACACCATCCTCGGTGACCTTCTGTCAGATCCAACGTATCGACGGCTCCTCGCATCTCGCGGCAATGTGCAAGAGGTCATGCTCGGCTATTCGGACTCCAACAAGGACGCGGGGATCACCACGTCGCAGTGGGAGATACACCTCGCCCAACGACGGCTGCGTGATGCTGCCGCAGCCGCCGGCGTGTCACTCACCCTCTTCCACGGCCGTGGCGGCACGGTGGGGCGCGGCGGCGGCCCGACGTACGACGCGATCCTCGCCCAGCCGTGGGGGGTGCTCGAGGGCCGCATCAAACTCACTGAGCAGGGCGAGGTCATCTCCGACAAGTACCTGGTTCCCACACTCGCCCGGGAGAACCTCGAGCAGATCCTGGCGGCCGTCATGGACGCTTCGCTCATGCACGACAGGCCGCGCAACTCCCCGGGCGAACTCGCCTTGTGGGACGACGTCATGGACACCGCGTCAGCGGCTGCCCAGATCCGCTACCGCCGGCTCGTCGACGATCCGGATCTGCCGGCCTACTTCGCCGCCTCCACTCCGGTCGAGGAGTTCGGTGCGATGCACATGGGATCGCGACCAGCCCGTCGACCAGATACCGCCGCTGGCATCGACGGCCTACGCGCCATCCCCTGGGTGTTCGGGTGGACGCAGTCTCGGCAGATCGTCCCCGGCTGGTACGGCGTCGGCAGCGGCCTCGCTGCCGCGCGCGAAGCCGGCCATGGCGAGGCCCTGCAAGCGATGCACCGGGAGTGGCACTTCTTCCGCAACTTCATCTCCAACGTGGAGATGACCCTCGCCAAGACCGACCTGGACATCGCGCGCCGCTACGTCGACGGCCTGGTCCCCGACCACCTGCGCCGAATGTTCGCCGACATCGAAGAGGAGCACGCTCGCACGGTCGCTGAGGTCCTGCGCATCACGGGCGAGGGCCACCTCCTCGCCGCCAGTCCGACTCTGCATCGAACCTTTGAGGTGCGGGATACCTACCTTCTGCCGCTGCACGCCATGCAAGTGCGACTGCTCCAGCGCGTGCGCGAGACGACCGATCCGAGCCTCGACCTGCGCCGCGCGCTCTCCGTCACCATCAACGGCATCGCCACTGGCCTGCGCAACACCGGCTGAGTACCTACCAACCTGTCACGCGTGGGATGCGTCAGTCGGTGCCGGACTCCATCGCCGCACGGTCGAGAAGTTCCTCATCGGGCAGGTCTGCGGACGAGGCCGCGATAGCAGCGCCGCCCCCGGCGTCGAGATGACCGACGAGCTCCACGTGGCCAGCCCCGAGTTGACCCTGCTCGGCGTACATCTCGAGCTTGGTCCGCGTATCCGCGATGTCGAGATTGCGCATGGTCAGTTGTCCGATGCGATCGGTCGGGCCGAATGCGGCCTCCTCGACGCGCTCCATGGACAGTCGGTCCGGGTGGTAGCTCAGTCGCGGCCCGCGTGTGTCCAGGATCGAGTAGTCGTCACCGCGGCGCAGGCGCAGTGTGACCTCGCCGGTCACGGCCGACGCGACCCACTTCTGCAGGGATTCGCGCAACATCAAGGACTGCGGATCGAGCCAGCGACCCTCGTAGAGCAGACGTCCTAAACGGCGCCCCTCCGCGTGGTAGTTGGCGATGGTGTCTTCGTTGTGGATGGCGCTGAGCAGGCGCTCATAGGCGATGAAGAGCAGCGCCATGCCGGGGGCCTCGTAGATGC
>JBMTDJ010000023.1:0-25815 GCA_049431945.1 Candidatus Nanopelagicales bacterium
GACCCGCTGATGGGCCAGGGCGGACCCAGACCTGGGGACAATCCTCGCGAGACGCCGCTGTGGACAACTGAGTGAGCACGTCCTCGGAGTCGTTGGCGCGATAGCGTGCGCGCGTGACGCGGGCCGCCGCATTCTTCGACCTGGACAAGACGATCCTGGCTACGTCCAGCGCACTCGCCTTCGCGCGCCCGTTCTATCGGGGCGGCTTGATCGGCCGGGGTGACGTCATCCGCAGTGCCTACGCCCAGTTCATCTTCCTCGCCTCGGGCGCCGACCATGACCAGATGGAGACCATGCGGCGCTACATGTCCGACCTCGTCTCCGGATGGGATGTCGCCAAGGTCCGCGAAATCGTCGCCGAGACGATCGACGACATCATCGATCCCACGATCTACGACGAGGCCGTTGCCCTGATCGAAGACCACCGAGCAGCCGGACGCGAGATCGTCATCATCTCCTCGTCGGGCACGGAGGTGGTGGAACCCATCGGCGCTCGCCTCGGGGCCGACATCGCGGTGGGGACCCAACTCGTCGTCGAAGACGGCAGGTACACCGGCGAGATCCTTTTCTACGCATACGGCGAGGGCAAGGCCCAGGCGATACGTGACCTCGCTGTCGAACGCGGGTACGCCCTCGATGCGTGCTTTGCCTACACCGACTCGATCACGGACCTACCCATGCTCGACATGGTGGGGCATCCGAGTGCGGTCAATCCTGACTCAGACCTTCGACGTGTCGCGGCCGAGCGAGGCTGGCCGATCCTCGACTTCGCCCGCCCCGTGTCGATGACGAGCCGCTTGCCCATCGAGAAGCGCCAGGCCGTCGCGGCCGGCGCGGCGGCCGCCGCCGTGAGCGCTGTCGCCCTAGGACTCGCGTGGTATGCCCGACATCGGCGCATCGCATGATGGCCAAGGCGTCGCGCGGTCAGCGCATCCTCCTCATCGGACTGCTCACGATCGCGCTCATGGCTCCCCCCACGCTGCTCATCATCAGCGGCCAACCCGGTCTCGCGTCGCTGTTCGTCTACGGCGGAGCGATCGGCATGGCCGCGATCTTCTACGACCTGAGGCTCGCGGTCGCAGTGAGTTTCGCTGCAGGTGCCGCCGGCGTTGTCGCGGCGTCACTGAGTTCCTCTCCGCTGCCGGGGGCCATCTTCTTCGGCCTGCTCACAGGCGGTTGCGCCCTCACCGCGCGGCGAGGTTTGCACAGCCCGGTCCTCATGATTCCGGTCTTCATCAGCTTCGTCCTCGTCGCACCACCCAGGTTGGCAGATGCGTCGCTGCTCGTGAGCAACATCGTTGTCGGCGTCGTTCTGGCCCTCGGCGGTCTCTGGTTGACACTGGTGGCCCGGATCCTCTTCGGGCGTCCGACCGGCATGTCCGACCGCCAGCGATTCAGCACCGCCGCGAGCGTGGGCTACGGGCTGGTCATGGGGATCGTCCTGGGGATCGCCGCGTGGGTCGTCCTGACCGAGGCGAAGTTCCACCAAGGCGCGTGGCTGCTGCTCACTCTCATCATGGTGATGCAGCCAAGCCCACACGACACGCTGACAAAGTCCCTCCAGCGGCTCGGCGGCACTCTCACCGGCGGTGCCGTCGCCTTCATTCTCATCCTGCTTGGACTCGGCACGCCGTACTCCTTCCTCGTCGGCGGACTGCTGCTCTTCGCAGCCTTCGTCCTCCGCTTCGCGCTGAAGCGCCCCTACTGGGAATTCGTCGGGGCCCTCACGCCCGCGATCATCCTGCTCGACGCGCAGGGCGGTGATGGCATCAAGATCGCCGAGGACCGGGTGGTCTTTACGGCCATCGCCGTCGTGGTGGCCATCCTCATCGCCCTCAGCGTCAAGGCGCTTCTCCTCTGGAAGGCGCCTCAGGCGGAGAGCGCTTAGCCTGCCGGCATGGCCACATCCGCCGAGGTCCTCGACCACGGACGTGACCGTGAGCCCCGTCATCGTTTCGCCGGCGCTGGCATCACCGTTCTGATCGCAGGCGGTCTCGTCGTCGCGGCCGTGGCAGGCGCCACAACGTGGTGGACCTCGCGGCCGCCCACATCGGATCGCTTGGAAATCGTGGGCGCCTCGGTGCTCACCCGCACGCCGGTCACGGTCGTCGCCGAGCCGCCGATCGGCGCCCTAGCCACTCCCGCGGGCGCCACGCTTCCAGGCATCACAGTGCGCCTTCGAGTCGGAGGGGATCCGGGCAAGGACACGCAGGTGAGTACGTCGCCCACGGACGCGATCGTCTACGTCCAGGAGCAGGCACCCATCACCATCGCCGCCGGCTCCTTCATCGAAGTCGACGTCACTATCGCGCCCGTCGACTGCAGCCTCGCGCGCGAGGGAACTGATCTCGACGAGGCCGGCTACCGATGGCGCAGGGCATTCGGCGTCGAAATCCTCGCGACCGCTGAGGGCACCGCCGTCAGCACCGCGGATCCCGCCCAGGGTGAGTTGCGCGACGCGCTTGCGCAGGCGTGCGCCCAGGCTGGCCCGATGCCCGAACTCACCGTGACAGCGGCACGACGGGGCGGCGAGACACCGCTAGAGACGATCGGGCTCGTCGTCGACGTGGACGGCACCGCTGACCGGTACGTCCTCACACCCCTCGACGGTCCCGGATTGCGCGGCCTCGGGGCGGCCGATCGTCGATCCGGCGACGGGATACCGCTGCTCTGGCTGATTTCGCCACGCGCGGAGCACAACGACGATGTCACGACCGCCTACACGCAGGTCTTCATGGTGCGGGAGGGCACTGCCTACCCGTGGATCATCGGCACGGCGATCACCGACGATCTGCCCGAGATGACGCCCCTGACGACGTCGATTCGATAGGCGAAGCCCGTGGACATCATCGACACTGCACCCGCCGGACCGCGCGGGCCTCTCCTCCCGCGCACTGCCTCGCGCGTCATCGGCGCGCTCGGTGCTGTCGTGATCATCCTCGCGGTCACCATAGGCGCGCTGCAGTGGTGGGGCGCCCAATCCGAACGTCCGGACCGCCTCGAGATCGTGGAGATCGAGCAGGTAGGGCCGTTCGCGATCAGCGGCGACGATCTCCCGCCCGACTGGCCGGCGGGACTGGTCGCCGGCGCACTGCTTCTGCGCCTGGACATCACCGCTAATCCTCAGCGCTCGACGCTCGTCGACTCATCGGGCGATATCGGCGCATATGTCGCAAGCGGCGTGAGCGGGATGGTCGTGCCCGCGGGCGAGCGCGCACAGGTCAACGTCGTCATCACCCCGGGCGACTGCGGCGGAATCGAGACGGCCGAACTCGCCGGCCCCCTCATGGACGCCGGCGGGACTCACGTGCCGCTCGCGGCGGCGCCCGCTCAGGCACTGCGGGGCGCCCTCGCAGCCCTGTGCCCCGACCCCGCGTCAGAACCTGCCATCTCGGTGCGAGGCGCCCGTATCGATGTCTTCTTCCGCGATCGCACACTCGTGATGCGCCTGCGGGTGACAACGCCCGCGGATCGGGTCGTCCTCCAGCCGCTGGACTCCGTGGGCTTCCGCGGTCGCGGTGAGCAGGACGCCACCATCGAGGATGGCGTGGCGACCTCGCGCCTGCGGTGGCTGGTGTCACCCGCCGAGGCCGTGGGACTCCAAGAACCCGCTGTCCGGGTGCGCGCCTTCGCCGTCGTTGCCGGACGCGCCTACCCGTGGCTGCTTGACCTGAGGGTCCCCGAGGGCGCGGCGATCCCGGCACCCAGCCGGCCGCGCAACGACGGCGTTGACCTCGCCGAGGTCGCTCCGCGCCCCGCGTCATAGGCCTCAGCGTCACGGGGCGCAGGTGAGTTGGCTAGGAGGAGGAGCGCGCGGTCTCTGCGCCGAAGCCGATCGTCGCGGCATTCCAGCGAATCCACTCCGCGACCCCGTCGGGCTCGCCGGTCGCGTAACCGCGCAGTGCGGCGACGTAGGAACTCCTGCCGAGCGACAGCATCCCCGCCTCCGGGCACGCCAGCAGATCCGGATCGACGCCTCTACTCGCAAGGACAAGTCGCACGCTGGCACGCGCGATGAGCCCCGATCCCCACCGGAACGGCCTGAGGGCCAGGAGTTCGCCGTGCGCGATGGCGGCAACGAGGATCGCCGGGGCGCGCGTGGGCTGAGTGAGCACGTCCGCTAGGCCGACCAGCCGATCTGGCACGTCATCGGGCGGCGGCACGGCTCCGATGTGCAACGGATCCACCACGTCGAAGTCAGCTCGCGGCTTGCCCAGGACATCCTCCTGCTCGAAGCCGCGCGCTGCGATCACGTGGAGGTGGGCGAGCACCTGAAGCGGCGCACGCAGCCAGGCATCCACCTGTCCGGGCACGGCCCCCGTGATCGCCAGGGACGAGGCGACAGCGCGACCGACCGGTGAGTCATCGACTCCAGCCCGCACGACATCGAGCGACAGGTCAGCTCCCTCGAGGGCCGCGGAATCTCGCGCCCCGATCACCGCTGAGGATGCGGCGACCTCGGCAGCGCGCGCTCTCACGCCGCGGTCCCACAGGAGCCGGTCGATCTCGGACCGGGCGGCATCGCAGGCTTCGCCGACACCCGGCAGTCCGGCGAGACTGGCGAGGGGATCGCTCAGTAGGACTGCACCCCCTGAGCGACCAACTGCTTCAGCACCGCCGGGTCCTGGGCCTCAAGCCACTTCACGAGTTGGGCATTGGACACGAACTTCAGGTCCGGGTACATCGCCGAGGCGTCGAGCACGTAGCGCGTGATCGCGTTCTGGTACGCGCCGCAGACCCAGGTGTTGAAGTGATTGCCGAAAAAGAGGGGGGCCCGGTTGCCGTTGTAGAGCGCGTCCGTGGCAGCCATCAGCGAGTCGTAGGTCGACTGCTCAATGCGATCACAGGTCGCCTGGTCCGCCTGCTGCTGGCAGTCATTCTGCGCGCAGAGGAAGTTGTAGTCCATCGAGAGGTTGGAGCGGTCGTATCCCACAACCTTCATGGTCTGGAGCGGGAACTCCCAGAGGCCATACTCGTTCTTCGAGGGCCACTGGAGGACGCCGGGATTGGATGCGTCGTAGGTGAAGCCGTTCTCCGCGAAGATCGGGTACATCACATCACGCTGCCCCTCGAGGCACGGCGTGCGGGCACCCTGCATCACGGAGTGGTTGAAGGGCAGCGGGATCGGATCAGTGATTCCGTTGTTGGCCGCCCAGTTGTCCATGAAGCCGATGTCCTGAGCGAACTCGCTCTGCCATTCGGCCGGGCCCCAGGAATTCACGGCACCGTCGTTCGGCTCGCACCAGTGACCGAGGAAGTGCGTGCCAATCTCGTGGCCGCGCTCGTAGGCCTCCTTGTAGTTCGCGATGCGACCCACGACCTCCTGCGCATCGTCGGCGAAGCCGATCGCGCTCGACCCGGCATCGCGGCCGGGAGTGTCATAGAGGAAGCGCTGATCCTCAGGCAGCAGGCACAGGCCGGAGACGAAGAAGGTGAAGAACGCATCCACCTGAGCTGCGGTGTCCATGTAATGCCGCATGATGTCGAGGCTGCACGAGCCGTCGAAGGAGATGGTGACGAACTGCGGTGGCTTCTCCCCCGCGGCGAGCTTCTCGACGGGGAACTCCGGCTGCGGGAGGTTGACCGCCGACACCCCGCCGCCCTCGCCCATGACCTCGCCGACAGCCGCGGCGGTCGAGCCCTCCGTTGCCGGCGCGGCACTTCCGGAGTCGGAGGTCCCCGGATCGGTCGAGCCGGACGGAGCGGGGGTCGACGAGTCCGCCGTGGGCGAACTCGGGGCTCCGGGCAGCACCGCCCCCATGACCAGGCCCAGGGCAGCGGCCAGGGCCAGGAGCAGCGGGACGAGCACGCGGGGACGCAACGCAGGACCTCCAGGACTACCGGCCGGTGGGCCGACCTCGTCCATCCTGACGCATGAGAAGGCCGGAAGGCTCCCTGTGACGCGCGGGAAGCCTCCCCAGGCCCACTTCTCGCCGACTACCGTGGGCGACATCACACGAGATCGAGGAGGAAGCGTGGCCGAGGATCAGGCCCTGGAGAACCTGCTTCACGAGGAGAGGTCGTTCCTGCCCGACCCCGCCTTCGCGGCCCAGGCCAACGCCGACGCGGCGATGTACGACGTCGCCTCGGCTGATCGACTCGCCTTCTGGGCGGAGCAGGCCCAGCGCCTCACCTGGTCAAAGCCCTGGACGCAGGTACTCGACTGGAGCAATGCGCCCTTCGCCCGGTGGTTCGTCGACGGCAAACTCAACGTCGCCTACAACTGCGTTGACCGCCACGTCGAGGCTGGCCATGGCGACCAGGTCGCGCTGCGCTTCGAAGGCGAGCCCGGCGACACGCGCGACGTGACCTACGCCGAACTCCTGCGCGAGGTCTGCCAGGCCGCCAACGCCCTCACCGAGCTCGGCGTTCGGGCGGGCGACCGTGTCGCGATCTATATGCCGATGATTCCTGAAGCGGTCGTGGCCATGCTCGCGTGCGCGCGCATCGGCGCTCCGCACTCGGTGGTGTTCGCCGGGTTCTCCTCGGAGGCACTGCGCTCGCGCATCGACGACGCCCAGGCAACCCTCGTGATCACCGCCGACGGCCAAAACCGTCGCGGCGCTCCCATGGCCCTCAAGCCGGCGGTCGACGAGGCGGTGGCCCAGACGCCCTCGGTCGAGCACGTGCTCGTTGTGCGCCGTACCGGCTCCGATATCGACATGCAGGACGGCCGGGACGTCTGGTGGCACGACATCGTGCCCGGCCAGCCGGATACCCATGAGGCCCAGGCGTTCGACAGCGAGCATCCGCTCTTCATCCTGTACACATCCGGCACCACCGGGAAGCCCAAGGGCATCCTGCACACCAGTGGCGGCTACCTCACACAGGCATCCTTCACGCACCAGATGGTCTTCGATCTCAAGCCAGATACGGACGTGTACTGGTGCACGGCCGACATCGGCTGGGTGACGGGCCACAGCTACATCGTCTACGGCCCGCTCTCCAACCGCGTGACGCAGGTCATCTACGAAGGCACCCCGGATACCCCGCACAAGGGCAGGTTCTGGGAGATCGTCGCGAAGTACGGAGTCACGCTCTTCTACACCGCGCCCACGGCGATCCGCACCTTCATGAAGTGGGGAACCGAGCATCCGCAGGCGCATGACCTGTCATCCCTGCGCCTGCTCGGAAGCGTCGGTGAGCCCATCAATCCCGAGGCGTGGATGTGGTACCGCGAGGTCATCGGCGGCGACCGCTGCCCGATCGTGGACACGTGGTGGCAGACGGAAACCGGGGCGATCATGATCTCTCCGCTTCCCGGGGTGACCGCCTGCAAGCCGGGCTCGGCCATGCGGCCCCTGCCCGGCATCGGAGCCGCAGTCGTGGACGATGAGGGGACCCCGGTCGGCCTCGGTGGCGGCGGCTACCTCGTGCTCACCGAGCCTTGGCCGTCCATGCTCCGCGGTATCTGGGGAGATGACGCGCGCTACGTCGAGACCTACTGGTCGCGGTGGCCGCAGTACTACTTCGCCGGCGACGGCGCGAAGCTCGACGAGGACGGCGCTATCTGGCTCCTCGGACGCGTGGACGACGTGATGAACGTGTCGGGCCACCGCATCTCGACGACGGAGGTCGAGTCTGCGCTCGTTTCTCACCCGTCGGTAGCCGAGGCCGCTGTCGTCGGAGCGGCGGATGAGACGACCGGTCAAGGCATCGTGGCCTTCGTCATCCTGCGCGGCGGCGTCGAACAGGGCGCCGACGGCACCGCGCTGATCGCCGAGTTGCGCAATCACGTGGCCAAGGAGATCGGCCCCATCGCCAAGCCGCGCCAGATCATGGTCGTCCCCGAACTCCCCAAGACTCGCTCGGGCAAGATCATGAGGCGGCTGCTTCGCGACGTTGCGGAGAACCGCAGCATGGGTGATGTGACCACTCTGGCCGACCCCAGTGTCATGAACCTGATCGAGACCGGCCTGCAATCGGGCACGAGCGAGGACTGAGCCCTCGCGATAGGCTCGACATCGGTGAGCCGGGAAGCCTGGTCGGCGCCATGTCGACGACCCCGGAGGAACCTGTGACGACACCCGGTAGCGCGCTGCCCGACGGCATGACGCATCAGATCTTCGATCGCCCGCCGCTCGCTGAGCGCCTGTGGCTCCTCCGCGCCCTGCGCGGCGAGACCATCGGCGGAGTACTCCTGCTCGCCGCCGCCATCATCGCCATCGCCTGGGCCAACTCCCCCTGGGGCGACGCCTACTTCGAACTCGGCGCGATCACGGTCGGCCCGGAGGCACTGGGACTGAATCTCACCCTGGCGACCTGGGCAGCTGATGGACTTCTCGCGGTCTTCTTCTTCGTCGCGGGGCTCGAACTCAAGCACGAGCTCACGCACGGCACCCTCTCCAAGCCGGCGCAGGCAGCCGTCCCGATCGCAGCCGCGATCGGCGGGATGGTCATCCCCGCCGTGATCTTCGTTGCCATCGTGTCGACATCCGGGCAGTCCGACGGGCTGCGCGGCTGGGCTATCCCGATGGCAACGGACATCGCCTTCGCCCTCGCGGTCCTCGCGGTCGTGGGCCGCATGCTGCCGGTGGCCCTGCGCGCATTCCTGCTCACGCTCGCCGTCGTCGATGATCTGGGTGCGATCACCATCATTGCGATCTTCTATTCCAAGGGCTTCTCGCTCCTGTACTTCGGGATCGCAATCGCGCTTCTCGTCGTCTATTGGCTGCTCCAGCGAGGCCGTGTCCGCAGTCCCCTCATCTACATTCCTTTAGCGCTCGTCATCTGGTGGGCGACGCACGAGAGTGGAATCCATGCCACCGTGGCCGGGGTCGCGATGGCACTGCTCACGAGGTCGAGCACCGACCCGGGCGAGGCCGAGTCGCCCGTCGATCGCCTTCAAAGGATGCTGCTGCCCCTGAGCGCAGGTCTGTGCGTGCCGCTCTTCGCATTCTTCGCAGCGGGCGTCGACCTCCGCAGCACCGGCATCATCGACGCTGTGAGCAACCCCGTCGCCATCGGCATCATGGCCGGCCTGGTGCTGGGCAAGCCCATCGGAGTCGTCACGACTGCCTGGTTCATGGCGCGATTCACCCGTGCTCGACTCAACCCCGCGATCGGTTGGCGCGACGTCCTCGCCGTGGGCATGCTCGCGGGGATTGGTTTCACCGTGGCACTACTCATCACCGAGCTCGCCTACTCGACGAACGAAGGACTGCTCGACAGCGCGAAGGTCGCGGTGTTCACAGCCTCGGTCATATCCGCGTTGCTGGCCGCCATCATGCTCCTGACCCGCAATCGGCATTACCGCAGCGAAGCCGCAGTCGAGGAGGCCGATGTGGACGGCGACGGCATTCCTGACGTCTATCAGACCGGCGAGGCCGGAGAACCCGGCGCGTCGTCGCGGCCGACCCACTAGCCTTCGAGCGACGCGTCAAGCGAAGGAGAGCACCATGCCCGACACGACTCCCCCAGGGGAGGCCTCGCTCAAGGCCCTCGTCGCGGCCGCCGTCGCTGACCTTCAGCGACTCATCAAGGCACAGGTCGCGCTGGCCAAGCTCGAGCTCCAGCAAAGTGGCCGAGCCGCGGGCAAGACCGGCATCCTGCTGGTCGGTGCACTCTCGATGGCGGGGATGGGCGGAATCTTCCTGCTCGTCACCTTGGCCTACGTCCTCGTCGCGCTCGGCCTCCCGGTGTGGGCAGGCTTCGGCATCGTGGCCCTCGTCCTCTTCCTCATCGCCGCAGTCCTCGGCCTGCTCGGCAAGAAAGAGTCCGCCAAGATCAAGGGACCGGATCGCACGATCGCGCAAATCGAGCAGACCAGGGCAGCGCTTCAGTCAGCGGTCGAGCCATCACCTGAATCGCACGCGCTCCCTGAACGCTGACAGCACGTGCTTCTCGACCCTGACGAGGTCATCCGACAGCCAGGACCCTGGACGCATCGGGAGATCTCAGCCAACGGCGCTCGCTTCCACATCGTCGACGCTGGTCACGGCCCGCTCATCGTCCTCCTTCACGGATTCCCGACCCTGTGGTGGTCCTGGCGTCGCCAGGTGAAGTCCTATGCAGACGCCGGATATCGCGTGGTCGCCATGGATCTCCGCGGCTACGGCGGCTCCGATCACACCCCGCACGGATATGACCCCACCACCTTGTCCCACGACGTCGCCGGGGTGATCCGGAGCCTGGGTGAGCGCTCGGCGGTCGTCATCGGCCATGGCTGGGGCGGTCTCATCGCGTGGAGCATGGCTGTGCTCGACCCCGATGTGGTCGAGGCGATCGTCCCCGTATCCATGCCCCACCCCCGTCGCTTTCGCGCGGCCATCCTCCGCGACGCCATCCAACGCCGCCAGGCCCTCTACGCCGTCGGATTCCAATGGCCCTTCCTGCCCGAGCGCTCACTCCAGGCGGACGATTGCGCCCGCGTGGCCGACATCCTGCACAGTTGGTCGGCCACACCTGACTGGCCGGGCGACGACGAGGCGCTGGCCTACCGTTCCGCCTTCTCCCTGTGGCCGACCGCGCACTGCGCTGTGGAGTACCACCGCTGGGCACTGCGCTCACTCGTCCGGACCGACGGTGTCCGCTACCGCCGGCGCATGGAAACCCCCATCGACGTACCTGTGCTGCACATTCATGGTGCGCACGATCCGTCCGTCCTTCTCAGCAGCGCTGAGGGCTCCAACGAATGGGTGACCGGGCCGTACGAGATGGCAGTCATTCCCAACGTGGGGCACTTCCCTCACGAAGAGGACCCTGCGGCGTTCGACACGCTCGTCCTCGCCTGGCTGGCCGGCCTACCACGTGGATGAGCGCCCGCGCGACCGCCTGGGCCGCCCCCTGTCCCGGGACGCGACGGGTTTCCCCGGAGTGGAACAGCGGCCCTTCATCAGCGCCCCGGACGCCGTGGTCGAGGCCAGCGACTATCTCGCCCGAGGCCTGCCGTTCCACGCCCACGAGGTGATGGAGATGCGCTGGCGCTGCTGTCCCGAGGAGGAGCGCCCGCTTTGGAGAGGGCTCGCGCAGGCCGCGGCTGGCCACACCCATGCCGCCAGAGGCAATGCCGTCGGAGCCGAGCGCCTCATCATGCGCGGTGCTGCCTCGATCGCGGACTGGACCGGCCCCCTCGATGACGCAACTCGTCAGCTCGTGGCCACCCTGACTACACCCCACACCGCGAGTGGGCAGTAGTCAGCGGCATCGGCCCGTGTCCACGGCATCGAACGCCGCGATGCCTTCCTCGGCAATCGGTGCCGCCTGTCGCGCCGTGAGCGCGTAACCCGTCTCCTCCTCACCGAGCCCCGCGGCGAAGACGACGCCGTACACGCGCCCATTGGGTGCGAGCAGCGGGCCGCCGGAATTGCCGGGGACGACCACCCCCCTGAACGAGTAGACCTCGCGCACCACTCCCGAGCGCCCGTAGATGTCCTCGCCGCGGGCGTCGATCCTGGCCCTGATGCGAGCAGCGCCGGCTTCGAGGTCCCCTCCGCCCGGGAAGCCGGCGACGACGGCGCCGTCCCCGGTCGTCGCTTCTCGCGACGCGAAGTCAAGGGCCGGTGCCGGGAGGCCATCGACACGGAGCACGGCCAGATCGAGACGCGTGTCCATCGCGACGACGACGGCGTCATAGACCGCCGGATCCCCCGGAAGCCGCACCGTGGGCCGCTCGGCTCCGGCCACGACATGGGCGTTCGTGAGCACTCGGCCACTGGCGTAGGCGAACCCCGAGCCCGTGACCACGGATTCGCAGGCCACCGAAGTCACCTTGACCAGGGAGGGCCAGGCGGCGCGCACCGCCGGATCGCGCAGCAGTCGAGCATTGGGCGCAGGCACCTGAGGGCCGGCGTACTGGCCTAAGCCCGAGAACACACGCGGCAGACCCGAGGCATCGACCGCACTGCGTAGTCCGGAGAACAGATCGCGTGCGCGATCGGGCACGGCGGAATCGAGCGTGCGTAAGACAAGCGAGGCACGGATCTCGCGTGCGACCGTGAGACTCGGCACGAGACCCACGGCGGTCGCCACGATCCACAGGACGATCGCGAGGGCGGCAATGTTGAGGGCTGCCCCGGCAGCACTGTCGACCACCTGGACCCCGCGCCAAGTGATGGCTGAGCGCAAGCGCCGGCCCAGGATGGAGGCAGCGGTCTGCCCGGCGAGTGCGGCAGCCAGGATCGCGGTCGCGAGCAGGATCGCGCCAAGGAAGTCAGGGAGAGCGAGCCCGTCGAGGACCCGAGGCAGCAGCAGCGCCGCGGCCAACGCACCAGCGAGGAAGCCGCCGAAGGACAGCAACCCCGCGACGAATCCCTGGCGCCAGCCGGTCCACGCAAACACCGCGACCGAGGCGATCACGATGGCATCGACAATATTCACGTCGCGACCTCGTCATCCTCGAGATCGACGATGCGATCGACATCCCACGGAAGGCTCCATCCGGCGAGGTCAAGCAAGCCCGAGATGAGTCCGGCGGTGAAGCCCCACACCCGCAGGCCAGCGACATCGAACCCCAGTCCGATGTAGCCCGACGGATGACGCACGCGCATGCGCCGCGCCGGATTGGCCAGATCCTCGATCGGCACGCGGTGCACGCTCGCTACTTCCGAGGGGTCAGCGGCACGCACAGGCGAAGGCGCGCGCCACCAGGCCAGGACGGGCGTGACGATGAAGTCGCTCACGGGCACCCAGAGATCGGGCAGCAACGCAAAGGGGGCGACGCCGGAGACGTCCAGATCGGTCTCCTCGCGGGCCTCCCTCAGTGCGGCCGCAATCGGCCCATCGTCTGTCGCCTCGAGAGCGCCGCCGGGGAAGGCCGGCTGGCCGGCGTGCGAACGCATGCTGTGGGCTCGCTCGATGACAAGCAGATCAGGCCCTCGATCGCCTTCTCCGAGGAGCATGAGCACGGCGGAGGAGCGTCCGCCTGTCGGTGGCGGAAGGAAGCGGGTGAGATCCGAGCCGCGCACGCCGCCGGCCGCCGCGCATACCGGTCGGAGCCATTCGGGCAGGTCGACCCCCGGGAGCACAAGGCCGACGGAGGGATCGCGCGTCACGTGTCCCCCGATTCGTCCAGCGTGGATGACGCACACCCAGCAGGCGTCACCGTCGATGACGGACACAGCGATGCCAGTGGGCACTCGTCGCACATGGGCTTGCGCGCGTGGCAGATGCGTCGTCCATGCAGGATCATGCAATGCGACAGGTCGGTCCACTCCGGAGCGGGGAACAGCTCCATGAGATCTGCTTCCACCTTGTCTGGTGCCGTCTGCTGGGTCCATCCGAACCGGCGCGCCAAACGCCCCACGTGAGTGTCGACCGCGATACCCGGCACGCCGTAGGCATTGCCCAGAACGACGTTGGCAGTCTTGCGACCCACGCCGGGCAGAGCAACAAGTTCGTCCATCGTTCGGGGGACGTGTCCGCCGTGCTCATCGCAGATCACCTGGGCGAGACCGATGATGCTCTGCGCCTTGGACCGGTACAGGCCAGCCGGCTTGATCAACTCCTCGAGCTCGGCACGGTCGGCCGCGGCAAGGGCGGCGGCATCCGGGTAACGGGCGAAGAGCGCCGGGGTCACGGAGTTGACGCGCTGGTCGGTGCTCTGGGCCGACAGGACCGTCGCCACCAGGAGCTCCAAGGGCGTCGAGAAGTCGAGTTCGGTGTCGGCATCCGGGTAGGTCTCGGCCAGGATCCGGCCTATGCGGCGGGCGGTGCTGGCGGCGTCTGGCACCCGGCCAGGGTACGTCGCGGACCTGACCGACGAATGAACTCGTCGCCGCGCCGCCTCCCGGGGACCGGTGCCGGGCCGGTCATGCGTCAGACTGTGCCTAGGAGGTCTGGTGGACGACGCACTGATGCAGGCACCGTTGTTCTCAGCGCTGGACGCTGAGGCCGCGGCGGCACTGCGCGCATCGATGACCGAGAAGCGGGTCCCCCGCAGCGGCATCATTTTTTCCGAGGGTGAGCCCGGTGACCGGATGTATGTCATCCTCGACGGCAAGGTGAAACTAGGACAGAAATCACCAGATGGTCGCGAGTCACTTCTTGCCGTGCTAGGCCCGGGTGAGGTCTTCGGCGAGCTCTCCCTCTTCGATCCGGGGCCGCGCACGGCAACGGCTACAGCGGTGACCGACACGGTTGTCGTCGGGCTCGGGCACGGCGACCTACGACCGTGGCTGACCGGGAGACCCGAGGTCGCCGAGTCACTGCTCCAGGCACTTGCACAGCGGCTGCGGCGCACCAACGAGGCGCTTGCCGACCTGGTGTTCTCCGACGTCCCTGGTCGCGTGGCGAAGCAGCTTCTGGATCTGGCCGACAAGTTCGGGCAGCCCGGTGCGGACGGCGTCCTGGTCCACCACGACCTGACGCAAGAGGAGTTGGCCCAACTCGTGGGGGCGTCTCGCGAGACCGTCAACAAGGCGCTTGCAGACTTCACTCAGCGCGGGTGGATCGAGGTGGATCAGCGGCAGGTGCTGCTCATCGACATGGAGCGGCTCGCTCGCAGAGCGCGTTAATCGGAATGGAGCGGCTCGCTCGGCGGCGCGTTGAGCGTTCCACATCTTCGCTCGTGTCCTACGCGGACGACAGCCCATCGACACGCTGGAGATAGGCGAGTTGCGCCCGCGTGCTGAGCAGGGCAGCCCAGCGCACGGAGTCTGGAATGTCGTCGTACACCGCATCGACTATCTCGTCGGGGGTGCGCGCTCCGGTCGACATGGCCTCACGCACCTGGTCCAGTCGCGCCTCGCGATGGTGAAGGTAGGCATCGAGGACGTCCACCGGATCCTGAAGCGCGGGACCGTGCCCTGGCAGGATCGTCCGAGATCCGCTGCGCTCAGCGTGTTCCCGGAGAATACGCAGGGACGCCAGGTAGTCACCGAGGTCGCCATCGGGCCAGGCAACGACCGTGGTGCCGCGGCCGAGCACGGTGTCACCAGTGAGGATCGCCGCATCGCGGGGTAGGTAGAAACTCACGCAGTCGGCCGTGTGCCCCGGGGTGACGATCACATGAACTTCGGCGTCGGGAACCGCGACGATGTCACCCGCGCCGAGACCCTCTTCGCCCAGACGCTGAGCTGGATCCAGTGCGCGCACCGGTGCACCAGTCAGGTCGTGGAGCCGACGAGCACCTTCCGCATGGTCGGGATGCCCATGGGTGAGCAGGATCTGCGTGATGCGACCGGCTTCGACGAGTCGTGCGAGGTGGCCTTCATCATCGGGTCCGGGATCGATGGCGATGACATCTGCGCCGGGTGTGCCAATGATCCAGGAGTTGGTCCCGTCGAGGGTCATGGGACTCGGGTTCGGCGCGAGGATGCACACCACCGAATCCGATATTGATCTGCTCGACCACGGCTCGTCGGAGCCGATGATCGGCAGGCCGCTCATGCTCCGGCCACCTCAGAGCCGGCAGGCTCACTCGGCAGCCTCACGACGACCGAGCCGTCGCGCACATCGACGACCTCCCACGCCAGTGCGCCCGCGTCATCGAGTCGGGGTCTGGGCATCAGCGGGCGAATCTCGCGCGCCGAGGCACTGGCGAGCACCGCCGAGACGTCGGGCAGGGGGGCTAGGTCGGCCAGGGTCGCCACCGTGGGAGGCAGCATGGGCAGGGCTCCACGCGCATACTCCTGCAGCGCATCTGCGGGAGCCATCCAGCTCACGTGATCGGCCTCGCCGCTCACATCTGCCACTGACTGCCCGACAGGCACAGCAGCGACGAAGAATCTCACGTCGTATCGCTTGCTCTCGATCTCCGGGGTGATCCAGTGGGTCCACAGCGGCAACAGGTCGGCGTCAAGCCGCAACTCACGTCGCTCAAGGACATCAGCGAACGCCGCGCTCGAACCAGCGACACGGGCGCGATCGGCCTCCCACTCGGCGTCCTCCGTGGGAGTGCGGCCGGAGGAGTCAACCGCCAACAGGACACCCGTCTCCTCGAACACCTCGCGGACAGCACCGACGACCAGGCCACGCGCCTGCGATTCCGTCGCTGTCATGCGTTCGCCGTCGGGCACCGTGCCGGCCCATGACACCTCGATCTGGCTATCCGACTCATCGATGCGGCCGCCGGGGAAGACATACATCCCGGCCGCGAAGGCCATGGTGGCGGCGCGACGCATGAGATAGGTCTCGAGCACCTCACCGTCGCGCAGCAGGACAACCGTCGACGCGTCGCGCACGGGCGGCGGCTGCCACTCGCCCGACAGCAGAGCCCTTGCCCTCCTGCTCACTTCCGGAGGCATGCGCGGAACGTTCAGTCGGCGACCTCCAGCACCATCTCCACCTCAACCGGGGCATTGATGGGAAGGGCGGCAACGCCCACTGCCGAACGCGCATGGCGCCCTGCATCGCCGAAAACCTCGAGGAGGAGCTCGCTCGCTCCGTTGATCACGGCGGGCTGTCCGGTGAAGGAGGGCGCGCTGGCCACGAAGCCCACAACCTTGACGACACGGGTAACACGGTCGAGGCTGCCGATGACCGACTGGGCGGCCGCAAGGGCATTGATGGCCGACTGGCGCGCGCAGTCCTTGGCGGTGTCTGGATCGACATCCGTGCCGACAAGGCCCTCGGCGATCATGGCGCCATCTCGCATGGGGAGCTGGCCGGACGTGTAGACGTAGCGCCCGGTCACGACCGCGGGGACGTACGCCGCAACGGGCGGGACGACCTCGGGGATCTCGATGCCAAGTTCGGCAAGTCGCAAGGTAGCGGACATCACTGCTCCTTCGGGCGCTTGAGGTAGGCGACGACATTCTCCGACTGGGGACCGGGAACGACCTGCACCAGTTCCCATCCATCCTCTCCCCAGGTGTCCAGGATCTGCTTCGTCGCATGGATGAGGAGGGGCACCGTCGCGTATTCCCACTGAGTCATGGGGCGACCCTAGTACCGCTCAGCCTGGCGGACACGTGGGCCTTGGCCGAGCACTAGGCTCGGTGAGTGCCCTCAAGTGACTGGCCCGACGTGATGCTGCATGTCGTGTCCGGCAAGGGCGGCACCGGCAAGACGACGGTCGCGGCTGCCCTGGCCCTGGCGCTCGCCCGCGACGGTCGCGATGTGATGCTCATGGAAGTCGAGGGACGCCAGGGCCTCGCGCAGCTCTTCGACACCCCGCCGCTGCCGTACGAGGAACGGCGCCTGGCCTCTGCTCCAGGAGGCGGCGAACTGTGGGGGCTCGCCGTGGACCCGGAAGAAGCACTCCTGGAATACCTCGAACTGTTCTACAACCTACGCAGGGCCGGAGGTGTCCTGCGACGGATGGGCGCGGTCGAGTTCGTGACCACGATCGCACCGGGATTGCGTGACGTGCTCCTCACGGGCAAAGCGGTCGAACTCGTGCGAAGACGCGACAAGAAGCACGCACGGCCCTACGACACGATCGTGCTCGATGCCCCGCCCACCGGACGCATCACACGTTTCCTCAACGTCAACACGGAGATAGCCGGAGTCGCCAAGGTGGGACCCATCCGCAGTCAGGCCGACGGGGTCATGGCCATCCTGCGCTCCGACAAGACAGCGGTGCACCTCACCACCCTTCTCGAGGAGATGCCGGTCCAGGAGACCGCCGACGGCGTTGCCGAACTCGAGGACGCGGCGCTGCCGGTCGGGGGCATCGTCGTGAACATGACGCGCCCGCCCCTGCTCGAGTCTCCGGGAGAGCTGACATCGATCACGGGGGCAGAACTCGAGCGCTCCCTGGACCAGGTCGGCATCGCACCCACCCCCGGAATCGTCTCGGCCCTGCTCGCCGAGAGCGGCGATCACGTCGCGCGCATCGCCCTCGAGGAGACCGAGCGTGCCCGCATCGCCGAACTCGGTCGCCCCGTGTACGACCTGCCGTTCCTGGCCGGGGGGATCGATCTCGCTGCCCTCTACGAGTTGGCGGACATGCTCCACGAGCAGGGGATGGCCTGATGGGGAGACTGTCGCTCGACACCGATGCGCTGCTGCGCGACCCCGCGACGCGAATCATCGTGTGCTGTGGATCCGGAGGGGTGGGCAAGACCACGACCGCGGCTGCCCTAGGGCTGCGTGCCGCAGACATGGGACGCCGCGTGTGCGTGCTCACCATCGACCCCGCACGACGACTCGCCCAGGCCATGGGACTGAACGAACTCGACAACACCCCACGTCCGGTTGTCGGCGTACAAGGAGACGGCGCGCTCAGCGCGATGATGCTCGACATGAAGCGCACATTCGACGAGGTCGTCGAATCCCACTCTGATCCCGAGCGTGCGCAGGCGATCCTGGACAACCCCTTCTACCAAGCACTGTCGTCGTCCTTCGCGGGAACGCAGGAGTACATGGCCATGGAAAAGCTCGGGCAACTCCGGGCCGAGGCCGACAGGAGCGGGACGTGGGATCTCATCGTCGTCGACACCCCGCCTTCACGATCGGCACTGGACTTCCTGGACGCGCCTGATCGCCTGGGCACCTTCCTCGATGGGCGCTTCATCAAGATCCTCACCGCGCCCGCACGCGGTGCGGGGCGCGGGCTCGGCAAACTGCTCGGTGCCGGCCTGGGCCTTTTCTCCGGAGTCCTCACGAAGATTCTCGGCGCACAGCTCCTGGGCGACCTGGCGGCGTTCGTCGGTGCCGTCGACACCATGTTCGGTGGGTTCCGCGAGCGAGCCGAGGCAACGTATGCGCTCCTACAGGATCCGGGGACCTCGTTCGTCGTCGTCGCGGCCCCGGAGCGAGATGCCCTGCGCGAGGCATCATTCTTCGTCGACCGCCTCGAGACCGACGGCATGCCGCTCGCCGGACTCGTCCTCAACCGCGTCCAGGAGGTGCGCGCACCTGAACTCACCGCCGAGGAGGCATCCACGGCCGCTCATCGACTCAGCGGGCAGGATCCGCGCGTGGCCGCGCTGCTTCAACTTCATGCGGATCGACTCCGCAACGCCGAACGTCAGGGGCGTCTGGCTCGCAGGTTCACGGCCGCACATCCGGAGGTGCCCGTCACCGAGATCTACGCCCTCGCCGAGGACGTTCACGATCTCGCGGGTCTGCGACGGGTCGGCGACCTGCTGGCATCGCCTTGATGGTTCCTTGAGATGGCCCGCTGATCGCGTGAGGCCGCGGCCTATGAGGCGCGGAACGCGTCGACCGAGATGGTCCGCTCGTACTCGTCACGCGCGGTCTGGAGCAGCTGGCGCCAGGACGTCACCTGTGGACGCCGGCGAAGCAGTGCACGACGCTCGCGCTCGGTGAGACCGCCCCAGACGCCGAACTCCACACGATTGTCGAGCGCATCGGCGAGGCACTCCGTGCGCACCTGGCAGCCCTGGCAGATGACCTTGGCGCGGTTCTGCGCGGCTCCCTGGACGAACAGGGCATCCGGATCCGAGGTGCGGCAGGCAGCTCGCGCGGTCCACTCCGTCGACCAGGTCATCCCTCACCTTCCCGCCGCACCGCCCGGCACGGCTATCCCTCGGGTCCCATTGGCTACTCCAGTGGGGCCGGACGCTACGCCGCTGACCTTCGGTCAGACAGGTCCTTTATAGCCTATATGAGATAGTTATTTATGACTAGTTTGTCAGGGAATCCTGCCCTGCCCGAGACAGGACTCCTGGCACTGCCTCGCCTACCCTTGTGATCACACCGACCAGGCGGCGAAGTATCGACCTGGCAGGTGCCGCCCGCCCCGAGGAGACCAGTGAGCGACCCCAACACCCCGATGCCGCGTCGGCCCCTGGCCGCCCTCGGGCGGTTGGGTGTCTTCGCGCTCATCACCCTGGTAGCGGGGGCCGTCGCAGCAGCGATGGTCCTGCCGGTGGCCGCAGCGACGGGACTCCTCACACGCGGCGCCATCGACAGTTTCGAGTCGTTGCCGTCGCAGCTCGACGCGCCCGATCTGCCCGAACGCTCGGTCATCCTCGCGAACGACGGATCGGTCATGGCAACCATCTACTACCAGAACCGCGTCGAGGTCCCGCTCACTGCGGTGTCGCCTGTCATGCGCCAGGCAATCGTCGCAGTCGAGGACGCACGGTTCCTCGAGCATCCCGGGATCGACCTGCGCGGCACCATGCGCGCCATCGTGTCCAACAGCACGCAGAGTGGGAGCACCCAGGGTGGGTCAACGATCACTCAGCAATACGTGAAGAACCTCCTGATCGCGAGCGCGACAAATGAGGAGGAACTCGAAGCGGCCCGTGCGCGCACTCCCTCGCGCAAACTTCGCGAGATTCGCTACGCGCTCGCGCTCGAACGCCGCTACTCAAAGCAGGAGATTCTCGAGCGCTACCTCAACATCGTCTACTTCGGCGCTGGGGCGTACGGAGTCGAGGCCGCCGCCCGTCGCTACTTCTCCAAGCCGGCTGCCGAACTCGACCTCGTGGAGAGCGCGACGCTCGCAGGGATAGTCCAGCAGCCCACCGCCTTCGATCCCACGCGCAACCCCGACCTCGCCGAGACCCGACGCAACCTCGTGCTCGGCGAGATGGCCGAGGCCGGCTTCATCACCGAGGTCCAGTCGAGTGCAGCCGCTCGGGTCAAGATCGAGGACATCCTCGATCCCTCCATCCAGCCCAATGGCTGCACATCGTCGTACGCCCCCTACTTCTGCGACTTCGTCATCCGCATGATCAAGGCGGATCCAGCCTTCGGCGAGACCCTCGTCGAGCGAGAGGCACTCCTACGACGCGGCGGGCTCACCATTCGCACGACGCTCGATCCTGATGTCCAGGACGCAGCCATGAAGTCCGTTACGTCGTACATCCCGACGAAGGATCCCAGTCAGCGAGCCGCAGCGATCACTCTCGTAGAGCCCGGCACGGGCAATGTCATCGCGATGGCGCAGAACCGCGACTGGGGCCTGAAGGGGCGCGGCAAGACGACGTACAACTACAACGTCGACCAGGAGTTCGGGGGCACGATCGGCATGCAGGCCGGATCGACCTTCAAGGTATTCACCCTGGCGGCGGCTCTTGAGCAAGGGTTCTCGCCGACCGAGGGTGTCGATGCCCCCAATCCGAAGACCTTCGAGAACTTCGTCAACTGCACAACGGGCGAGAAGTTCGAGCCCGTGACCGTCCGGAACTCTGGCTCGGCCGGCTTCTTGAACATGTTCCAGGCCACTGCCTTCTCGACCAACACCTACTTCGTGACCCTGGCGGAGCGCTTCGGGCTCTGCCGTCAGGCCGAGATCGCGGAGGAGATGGGCGTACGCCTCGCGACGGGCGATCCTCTGCTGCGCGTCCCGACCTTCTCCCTCGGCACCATGGAGGTCAGTCCGCTGTCCATGGCCGGGGCCTACGCCGCCTTCGCCAACCATGGCACCTACTGCGCGCCGCGGGTGGTGCTGGAGATCAAGGATCGCTACGGCAACAGCGTGGATGTCCCCGATCCGCGGTGCCGCGAGGTCATTCCGCGCAATGTCGCCGACGCCGTGACCGGAGTCCTCACAAGCGTGATCGACGGTCCGTTCAACGGGCGCACCGGTGCCGCCATGTCGCTGCCTGACCGCCCCGCAGCCGGCAAGACGGGAAGCACCAACGAGAACGCCGCGATCTGGTTCGCCGGCTTCACGCCCCAGGTCGCGGCAGCGGTGTGGGTGGGCGACCCCCGCGGAGGCTTCGCCTACCCGATGACCGACGTGACCATCAACGGGCAGTACTACTCCTACGTCACGGGCGGCCAGATCCCCGGACCTATCTGGCGCGAGACGATGATCGCCGCTCACGCGAATCTCGCCCCTCAGCCCTTCGAGTTGTTCAATGACTGGGGCGTCGGTCCCGTCCGAGGGGTCGGGCCGTCGCCCGTGTACATCCCCTTCGCCCTCCCCCAGCCCGAGGAGAGCAAGGAGCCCAAGCCGGAGAAGACGAAGGATCCGTCAGCATCCCCCGATCCCACTCCGGGGCCCGATCCCACTCCGGGGCCTGATCCTGAGCCCAGCCCCGAACCCACACCGACTCCGACACCCACGCCGACCCCGGAGCCCGAACCGACCGAACCGGGCTAGCTAGGCCAGCGCAGCCTTCACCAAGGCGGCCACCTGGCCTCCGTCGGCACGGCCGCGTGTCTGCGGTGTCACGATCTTCATCACGACGCCCATCGCGGAGGGTCCCGACTTGCCATCTGCGGCCGCCGCGGCGACGGCATCGGCCACGATCGTGGCGATCTCGTCATCGCTCAGCTGCTCCGGAAGGTAGCGCTGCAGGACTTCGAGCTCAGCCCGCTCGCGGTCCGCCCGATCCGCGGCACCCGCGCCGTCGAAGGATTCAGCGGCCTCACGGCGCTTCTTGGCCTCGCCGGTGAGCACGATGATGACCTCGTCATCGCTGAGCTCGCGGGCCTCCTTGCCTGACACCTCAGCGGTCGTCACCGCGGCGAGCGCCATGCGCAGCGTTGCCATGGTGAGTTCATCCTGGGCCCTGATCGCCTGCGTGAGGTCTCCCTGCAGCTGATCCTTGAGGTTGCTCATGGCCGTATCCTCGCGCACCTGCTGATGGGAGAATCATCCGGTGACCTCCGCACGCACCGCGCTCCTCGGTGGTGGCGCCCTCGTGGGCGCGGCCGCCTTGGCCTACGCACGGTGGGAGGCGGCCTCCTATCGCCTGCGGACTTTGGAGGTGCCCGTCCTTCCGGCAGGGCGGTCTGCCTTCCGGATGCTCCACCTGTCAGACCTGCACATGACACCGCGCCGCGCGCGACTGCAGGACTGGGTGACGTCCCTGGCGGACCTGCGCCCCGATCTCGTGGTCGTGACGGGCGACTTCCTGGCGCATCGTGATGGAGTGGGACCGGTGATGCGGGCCCTCGGCCCTCTCCTCGAAGTCCCAGGCGTGTTCGTACTGGGTAGCAACGACTACTACGCACCGAGGCCGATCAACCCGTTCGCGTACTTCGCGGGACCTTCGGATCTGCACCCCGACCGGGCCGAACTCCCGTGGCCCGATCTCATCGCCCAGCTCACCGACGCTGGCTGGCAACACCTGCCCAATCAGCGCACTGTCCTCGAGGCCGGCTCCCTGTCGATCGAGGTGCGCGGTGTGGACGATCCCCACATCGAGAGGGACGACTACGCCGCCGTGGCGGGTTCCCCGGAACCGGGTGTCGATCTCGCCATGGGGGTCGCCCATGCTCCCTACATGCGCGTCCTTGACGCCATGGCGGCCGACGGGCTGGACATCACCCTCGCCGGACACACGCACGGCGGCCAAGTGCGCGTCCCGGGGTTCGGCGCCCTGGTGACGAACTGCGATCTGGACCGTTCGCGCGCCCGCGGCCTGTCATCGCATGCGCGCCCGCTGATGGAATTCGCGTCCCGGGAAGGCGGCGACATGGCCCTGCACGTGTCAGCGGGACTCGGCACGTCGCCCTACGCGCCCATCCGCTTCGCATGCCCGCCGGAGGCCACGCTGCTCACCCTCGTAGCCAGGGGATAGACTCCTCCGGCTCCCTCGGGGTGTGGCGCAGCTTGGTAGCGCGCTTCGTTCGGGACGAAGAGGTCGTGGGTTCAAATCCCGCCACCCCGACGCATGCGAAGGGCTCGGATCTTGCGATCCGGGCCCTTCGTCGTCCTAGTCGGCGACCAGGATCTCGGCGATCTGCACGGCATTGAGCGCCGCACCCTTGCGCAGATTGTCATTGCTCACGAACATCACCAGGCCTCGTCCGCCCGGAACCCCCTCGTCAGGCCGGATGCGGCCGACGAACGACGGATCCTGGCCGGCGGCCTGAAGGGGGGTGGGCACGTCGCTCAGCTCGACCCCGGGGGCCGTCGCGAGGATCTCCGTGGCTCGCTCCGACGAGAGCGGGCGCTCGAACTCGGCGTTGACCGACAGCGAATGGCCAGTGAATACCGGCACCCGGACACAGGTCCCGGAGACGAGCAGATCCGGAATGCCGAGGATCTTGCGGCTCTCATTGCGGAGTTTCTTCTCCTCGTCCGTCTCACCTAGTCCGTCGTCCACGATCGATCCCGCGACAGGAACGACGTCGAACGCGATCGGGCGCACATACTTCGCCGGAGCGGGAAAGGAGATCGACGAGCCATCATGAGTGAGCGCGGTGATATCGGAGTCGATGACGGCCCGCACCTGTGAGTCCAATTCCGCGACACCGGCCAGGCCGCTTCCGGAGACAGCCTGGAAGGTGCTCACGATGAGGCGTCGCAGCCCCGCCTCACGGTGCAGCGGCATGAGGACCGGCATGGCCGCCATCGTCGTGCAATTGGGGTTGGCGATGATGCCCTTGCGTGCGTCCTCGATCGCCTCAGGATTCACCTCGCTCACGACGAGGGGCACGTCGGGATCCATGCGCCAGGCCGAAGAGTTGTCGATGACCACGGCGCCTGCTTCAGCGAAGCGGGGCGCGTGCTCCTTGGAGGTGCTGCCTCCGGCCGAGAAGAGCGCGATGTCAATGCCGCTGAGGTCCGCGAGCGCCACGTCCTCGACGACGATGTCCTGCCCCTTCCACGGCAACGAGGTGCCCGCGGAGCGCGCAGACGCGAAGTAGCGCATGCGACCCACAGGGAAGTCGCGTTCGTCGAGCAGTCGGCGCATGACGCCACCGACCTGGCCGGTGGCACCGACGACGGCGACGGTCGGCGTGGTCCTCATCGCCCGGTCCCGGCGTAGACGACCGCCTCGCCATCGGCATCGAGACCGAATGCCGTGTGCAGTGCCTGAACAGCAGTCGTGGCGACGTCGGCGCGGGTCACGACAGAGATCCTGATCTCCGACGTGGAGATCATCTCCACGTTGACTCCCGCATCCGCGAGCGCCTTGAAGAATGTCGCGGAGACGCCCGGGTGCGATCTCATTCCGGCGCCTACGAGCGAGATCTTCGCGATTCCCTCATCGGTGAGGAGCTCCTCGAATCCAATCTGGCTCTGTACCGCCTCGAGCGACTCGGTGGCTTTGCCCACAGAGCCCTGGGGGCAGGTGAATGTGACATCGGTGCGCCCCGTTGATGCTGCGGAGACGTTCTGCACGATCATGTCGATGTTGATCCCTGCGTCCGCAAGGGCACTGAAGATCGCCGCTGCCTCGCCCGGACGATCAGGCACGCCGATCACGGTCACCTTGGCGTCATTGAGGTCGGCGGCTGCGCCGGAGATGATGGGCTGCTCCATGGTGTCTCCCGAAGCGATTCGGGCCGCGATAGCGGCCTCGGACAGGACGAGGGTGCCCTCTCGGTCGGAGAACGACGAGCGCACGTGGATGGGAAGGTCGAATCGACGCGCATACTCAACGCAACGCAGGTGAAGGACCTTGGCACCCGCTGCAGCCAGTTCAAGCATCTCCTCGTAGGTGACGACAGGGAGCTGGCGTGCTCGGGGCACGACTCGGGGATCGGCGCTGAAGACGCCATCGACGTCGGTGTAGATCTCGCAGACATCGGCACCGAGGGCCGCGGCGAGCGCGACGGCGGTGGTGTCAGAACCGCCCCGGCCCAAGGTGGTGATGTCCTTGGTGTCCTGGGCGACGCCCTGGAAGCCCGCCACGATGGGGATGGCACCCGCAGCGAGAGCCTCCTGGATACGGCCAGGGGTGACGTCGATGATGCGCGCAGCGCCGTGGGCTGAGGTGGTGATGAGGCCGGCCTGCGAACCGGTGTAGGAGCGAGCCTCCTCGCCCAAGTCAGTGATCGCCATCGCCAGCAAGGCCATGGAGATGCGCTCTCCCGCCGTGAGGAGCATGTCGAGCTCGCGCCCCGGAGGACGCGGGGAGACCTGCTCGGCCAGGTCGAGGAGTTCGTCGGTCGTGTCGCCCATGGCCGACACGACCACCGCGACACCGTGCCCGGCACGATGGGTGTCGACGATGCGGCGGGCGACTCGGCGGATGCTCTCGGCGTCCGCGACGCTCGAGCCGCCGTACTTCTGCACGACGAGGCCCACATCGGCTCCTGGACAGCGCACCG
>JBMTDJ010000024.1:0-25147 GCA_049431945.1 Candidatus Nanopelagicales bacterium
CCCCCCCCCCCCCCCCCCCCCCCCCCCCCCTCCGGGTAGATCTGCTGACTGGTGCTACTTGCTGGACGGAGCTTCCTTCATCTCCGCCTCGGCGAAGGCTGGATCGTCGTCCATGGACTTGATCCGAGCGATCTTGAAGATGAGCAGGCCGTAGAGGCACTTCGCGAGGACGTCGGCGATGGAATAGCCCACCTGGCGGTACACGAAGGAATCAGCCCCATCGAGCCCGAGCATCGGGAACGCGTACGAAATCGGGTACACGCCCCACGTGGCGAGGAGGAGCCAGCGCAGGCCGGCGAGCTCCTTGCCGACCTGGTTGGGCTGGTTCTTCGCGGCACGGCTGAGTTCGACGAAGAGCACGTAGAGGATGTAGATAAAGGGAATCGTCGACAGCGCACCCCAGATCGCCTTGGGCGCCATCTCCGCGGTGACCTCACCCGGGTATCCGAGGATGATCATCAGTGCGGAGGCAGGAATGAGCTTCCACAGGAGCGAGCGACGGACCGCGGCCGGCAGAGCCAGCACCGCGACCGTTTCGAAGAGCAGCAGCGGAACGGTCAGCAGCCAGTCGACGTAGCGGTAGCCCTCGTTGAAGCCATCGCCCTTGACGAGCTCGAAGACCTCCTGCACGCCCGGTGTGCCGGCACCCACCGCGATGTAGGCGTCGGAGAACGAGTCGAAGATCCGTAGGTAGTGATAGGCCGCGATGAAGCAGACCATCGCGGAGACCACCAGCGCGAGCCGGTAGCGGGGCAGGACCCGGGGGGTCACTGCCAACAGGAAGATGGTCGTGGCGGCCATGGAGGCCAGAGCCAGCGAGAGGATGTTGTACACGGTCTGGAACTGCGCATTTGACAGTTCGAGTACCTGTTCCATGCGGAACTTCCCTTCTTGTGAGCGCCTCCCGGCGCCGTTGCCGGGCGCCCCCTGGGCGCCGTATGGGAGGGACTGTCCTCCGGGTAGCCCGGGTCCGCAAGTTGAACAATGTGCGGCGCGATTTAGGCAACCTGGAAGGTGCGTAAGTCCAGGTCCTAGGCTGCCTCCGTGGGGAGGCGTCGATGCTGAGTATTCGTGGTGACCTCGTGGATGCGATGGTGGCGCATGCCCGTGCGGACCACCCTGATGAGGCATGCGGGGTCATCGCCGGGCCCGAGGGCAGTGACCGGGCGGAGCGCTTCATCCCCATGGTCAATGCAGCGCGCTCGCCCACGTTCTACGAGTTCGACTCTGCTGATCTGCTGCGGCTGTACCGGGACCTGGATGACCGGGGTGAAGAGCCGGTAGTCATCTACCACTCCCATACCGCGACCGAGGCCTACCCGTCCCGGACCGATATCTCCTACGCATCGGAACCCGGCGCTCACTATGTCCTGGTCTCCACGCGGGAGTGCGGGCCCGACGAAGGGCCGGTCGAGGTCCGGTCGTTCCGCATCATCGATGGGGTGGTCACGGAAGAGCCCGTCGAGATCGTCGCCTAGGCTTGCCCCATGTCTGTCGAGGTCCGCATCCCCACGATCCTGCGTCCCTACACGGGAGGTGACAAGGTCGTATCCGGCGACGGCGCCGACTTGCGCGCCCTGATCGACGATCTGGATTCACGCTTCCCCGGCATCGGTGAACGCCTTGTCGACGAGCAGGGCCTGCGTCGATTCGTCAATGTCTACCTCAACGACGAGGACGTGCGCTTCCTCGGCGGTCTGGACACTGCGGTCGCCGACGGCGATTCCGTCACGATCCTCCCCGCCGTCGCGGGCGGCTGACCACGCGCGCCATGCGCTACGACTCCCTGCTGGCCTCTGTCGGCAACACGCCGCTCGTCGGACTGCCGCGACTGTCGCCGAGCGATGACGTGCGTCTGTGGGCCAAGCTCGAGGATCGCAACCCGACAGGTTCGGTCAAGGATCGCGCGGCGCTCCGCATGATCGAGCAGGCGGAGAAGGATGGCCTGCTCACCCCGGGCTGCACGATCCTGGAGCCGACGAGCGGCAATACCGGCATCTCGCTGGCCATGGCGGCCAGGCTCAAGGGATACAAGATCGTGTGCGTCATGCCGGAGAACACGTCAGTTGAGCGCACGCAGATCCTGCGCATGTGGGGAGCGGAGATCGTCTACTCGCCGGGCGCAGGCGGATCGAACGAGGCCGTCCGGGTCGCGCGACGCATGGCCGAGGAGCATCCGGATTGGGTGATGCTCTACCAGTACGGCAATCCCGCCAACGCCGAAGCGCACTACGCGACGACGGGACCGGAGATCCTCAGGGATCTACCCACGATCACGCACTTCGTCGCCGGCCTGGGCACGACGGGCACCCTCATGGGAGCGGGTCGCTACCTGCGCGAGCAGAAGCCCGACGTGCAGATCGTCGCTGCCGAGCCTCGCTACGGCGAACTGGTCTATGGCTTACGCAATCTCGATGAAGGATTCGTCCCCGAGCTGTACGACCCGAGCGTGCTCACCACCCGCTTCTCGGTGGGTCCGAGAGACGCACTCAAGCGGACGCGTGAATTGCTCGATGAGGAGGGAATCTTCGCGGGGATTTCCACCGGTGCGATCCTGCATGCAGCGATGGGCCTAGCGAACAAGGCGGTGAAGGCCGGCGAGCCTGCCGACATCGCGTTCATCGTGTGCGACGGTGGCTGGAAGTACCTATCGACCGGGGCCTACGAGGGCACGATCGACGAGGCCGAGGACCGTCTCGAAGGAACGGTGTGGGCATGAGTGCCGACGGACCTATCGGGATCTTCGACTCCGGTGTCGGGGGGCTCACCGTCGCTCGCGCCGTACTAGACCAATTGCCGCATGAGCCAATCCTCTACGTCGGCGACACCGCCCGCGGTCCCTACGGCCCGCTACCGATCGCGCAGGTGCGCTCCTATGCGCTCGACGTCATGGACCACCTGGTCGCTTCGGACGTGAAGATGCTCGTCATCGCCTGCAACTCGGCGAGTGCGGCCGTCCTGCGAGATGCCCGTGAGCGCTACGAGATCCCCGTCGTCGAGGTCGTTCATCCCGCGGTACGGCGCGCCGTGAGTGCCACGCGAAGTGGCCGCATCGGTGTCATCGGCACACGCGCCACCATCACCTCACGCGCCTACGACGATGCCTTCGCGGCCGCACCCCATCTGCAGATTACGAGCGAGACGTGTCCTCGCTTCGTCGAGTTCGTCGAGTCGGGTGTGACCGGCGGAGATGAATTGCTCGCCGTCGCGAGGGAGTACCTCGCACCCTTGCAGGCTGCCGATGTCGACACCGTCGTCCTCGGGTGCACTCACTACCCACTGCTTACGGGCGTGATCTCCTACGTCATGGGTGATGGGGTGACGCTCGTCTCCAGTGCCGAGGAGACCGCCAAGGATGTCTATCGCACGCTGGCCGAGCATGGCCTCACACGTGACGCCTCGCTGCCAGAGCCCGTGCATCGGTTCCTCTCGACCGGGGATCCGTCCGACTTCGCCGCCCTGGGGGCGCGATTCCTGGGCCCGGAGATTGGCGTCGTCGAGCGCGCCTAGGCTGCACGAGTGCGACTCACAGTGATCGGCTGCGCGGGATCCTTCCCGCGGCCAGATTCGCCCGCGTCGTGCTATCTCATCGAGCACGACGGCTTCCGTTTGCTGCTCGACCTGGGCAACGGAGCACTCGGCGTACTCCAGCAGCACATCGCACTTGATCAGATCGATGCCATCGTTTTGTCGCACCTGCATGCCGACCACTGCCTCGACCTCTGCGGGCTATACGTCGCTCAGCGATATCACCCGGCCGGTGCGAGAGAGCGCATCCCGGTCTGGGGACCGCGGGGGACAGCTGCGCGAATGGCCAGGGCGTACGACCTTCCTGACGATCCCGGGATGACGGGGCAGTTCCGGTTTGAAGACCTCGTTGCGGGCGAACACCACATTGGACCCTTCACGGTCACCGCCGCGCGAGTTAACCACCCGGTCGAGGCATACGGCCTTCGCGTGGCGGTGGGTGGCCGGGCAGTGGCGTACTCCGGTGACACGGGAGAGTCGGGTGCCCTCGTCGACCTCGCGAGGGGCGTAGACGTAGCCCTGTTCGAAGCGAGTTGCCTGGAGGCCGCCCCAGCGCCGGATGTCCACCTCACCGCGCGCCAGGCTGCAGAGCATGCCCGAACCGCCGGCGTGGGCGTCCTCGTCCTCACGCATCTCGTGGCGTGGAATGACCCGCAGCAGTCCCTCATCGAAGCGCGCTCCGCCTTCAGCGGAGAGGTGATGCTGGCCTCGAGTGGGCTCGTCATCGACGTGGCCTAGGGTCACCTGACATGACGACGCGATCCGATGGCCGTGAATCCGCGCAATTGCGCCCCGTCACCTTCCAGCGCGGCTGGCTCGATCAGGCGGAGGGCTCGACTCTGGTGAGCTTCGGCCGCACCCGCGTGCTCTGTGCCGCCAGTTTCACCCCCGGCGTGCCTCGCTGGCTGAAGGACTCTGGAAGGGGCTGGGTCACCGCCGAGTACGCGATGCTGCCGCGCTCCACCAACACGCGCAGCGATCGCGAGTCGGTCAAGGGCAAGCTCGGGGGGCGCACTCAGGAGATCTCGCGCCTCATTGGCCGCAGTCTGCGCGCGGTCATCGACATGGAGGCGCTCGGCGAGAACACCATCGTTCTCGACTGCGACGTGCTGCAGGCGGATGGTGGGACGCGTACCGCGGCAATCACGGGGGCATATCTCGCCCTCGCTGACGCGATCACGTGGGCGAAGCAGCAAGGTCATGTCAAGAAGGATCCACTGATCGACTCTGTAGCAGCGGTCAGCGTCGGCATCATCGATGGCGAGCCTCGCCTGGACCTGCACTACGACGACGACGTACGTGCAGAGACGGATATGAACGTGGTGATGACCGGCAGCGGGACCTACGTCGAGGTTCAGGGCACCGCGGAGGGCGAGCCCTTTGATCGCCGGCTCCTCGACCGGCTCCTCGACCTCGCGGCGGCTGGATGCGCGGACTTGACGGCTCTGCAGCGCGCAGCGCTGTCATCATGACCCTGACCGCCGTCCTCGCGACCCGCAACGATCACAAGGTCGCCGAAGTGACCCGAATCCTCCAAGATGAGGGTGTCGACATCGAGTTGGTGCCCCTGCCCGATAACGCACCCGACGTGGCCGAGACCGAGACGACATTTGCGGGCAACGCCCTGCTCAAGGCTCGCTCGGCAGCGCGAGCGACCGGGCTGCCCGCGATCGCCGACGACTCCGGCCTGTGCGTCGACGCACTCCACGGCATGCCCGGGATCCTGTCTGCGCGATGGGCGGGGCGACATGGCGATGACGCGGCCAACCTCCAACTGGTGCTCGCGCAGATGTCCGATGTGCCCGACGCGCGCCGGGGCGCGCAGTTTGTCTGCGCCGCGGCGTGGGTGAGCCCGGATGGCGATGAGCACGTCGTCGAGGGAGTGCTCGAGGGCTCCCTGGCCCACGAGCCGCGGGGCGCCGGCGGCTTCGGCTATGACCCGATCTTCCGGCCCCTGGGCTACGCCCTCACCACGGCGGAACTGCGCCCCCAGGAGAAGGACGCCATCAGCCACCGAGGGCAAGCTCTCAGGTTGCTCGCCCGTGCCGTCCTCGCCGGATAGCCTGCGCCCACCGACGTGAGGAGCTCGCCATGTGCACGGGAGTCAGACTGGGATGTGCCAACGGAGTCGTCGCCGGGCGCACGGCCGAATTCGGCATGCTCTTGGAGTACGACGTGCTCTTCCTTCCTGTCGGCACCGCGCTGTCGTCGGTGCTTCCCAAGGGCACTGGCAAGACGTGGACCAGCACTCACGCGGCCCTCGGCACCGCGACGTTCGGTGCGATGTCGATCATGGACGGGGTCAACGACGCGGGTCTCATGGCTGCCGCCTTTTACTTCGCGGGCCAGGCCGCCTACGCGGATCCGGCGACGGTGGACCCCGGCCAGTCGCTCAATCCGACCGACGTCCCTCACTACATCCTCACCACGTGTGCCTCGATCGACGAGGCACTCGCCGCCATCGCGGACATCACGGTCGTCGATGTGACAGTGGATGGGTGGGGCTCGGCAGCGCCGCCGCTCCACTACCAGCTCATCGACGCGACGGGTCGCCACGTGGCTGTGGAGCCCACCCACGCGGGATCGCTCCAGATCACGGAGAATCCGACAGGCGCTTTCACCAACTCACCCGATCTGCCCTTCCACCTGCTCAACCTGACCCAATACATGAACATCTCCCCGGAGACGGTCCAGAGCAGCAGCGTCTTCGGCACGACCGTCACCGCGACGGGTATGGGCAGCGGTGGCCTGGGCCTGCCCGGGGACTACTCGCCGCCGAGTCGCTTCGTGAGGGCGGCGTTCTTCGCTGCGAACCACCCGGAGCCGAGCACCACCATCGACGGCGTGCAGGAACTCTTCCATGTGCTCAACGCCTTCGATATCCCCATGGGCGCTGCTCGAGTGGGTGACAGCAGTGACTTCACCCAGATGACGGTGGCGCGCGACTCCCATGAGCTCACCTATGCATGGCGGACCTACGGCGACCAGCGCATCCGACAGGTCAACATGCGTCAGCTCATGGAGCTGGCCTCGTCCCCGGTGCGGGTCCCGATGACCAACATCACGGGGGATGAGTCGACGATCGATGACGTCACCGGACACATGGTCGATTCACCCGTCTCCGCGGGCTAGTCCCTGGCCTCGTCCCAGGCTGACTCGCCACTCGCGCGGAATCGACGTACGGTGGAGATATGGACGCGTGGGTGTGGTGGATCATCGCCGCGGGCGTGCTCGCCGTGGCCGATGTCGTCACGGGCGGAACCCTCATCCTGCTGATGATCGCCGGTGGTGCCACTGCGGGAGGCCTCGCCTCCGCGCTCGGGGCCCCTCCGGCCGTCTCCGTGGGCCTGTTCGCCCTCGTATCCGTAGGACTGCTGGCCGTCGTGCGACCCATCGCGCGCCGGCACATGCGCACCCCTCGCGCGGTGCGCACCGGAGTCGCTGCCCTCGTAGGGACAGAGGCCGTTGTCCTTGAGTCCGTCGATGGCAGTGATGGTCGGATCAAGCTCGCCGGCGAGGTCTGGTCCGCAAGGGCCTACGACGGGGACAGCGTCTTTGCCGTGGGTCAGCGTGTGCACGTGCTCGAGATCGACGGGGCAACCGCCCTGGTTGCCGGCTAGTCGGGAGGAATCATGGAAGCACTGGTCGTCACCATCGTCATCGCGGCGATCGCTGTCGCGCTGGTCGCATCGACCGTCAAGATCGTGCCTCAGGCGCACGCTCGCATTGTCGAGCGCCTTGGGCGCTATCACCGCACCCTCAACGCCGGACTCGCCTTCGTCATCCCGGTGATCGACAAGGTGCGCTCACGAGTGGACCTGCGCGAGCAGGTGGTCTCCTTCCCTCCTCAGCCAGTCATCACCGAGGACAACCTCGTCGTGAGCATCGACTCGGTGATCTACTTCCAGGTCACCGATCCCAAGGCGGCCACCTACGAGATCGCCAGCTATCTCATGGGCATCGAGCAGTTGACCGTGACGACCCTGCGTAATGTCATCGGCTCGATGGACCTCGAGGAGACGCTGACCTCCCGCGACAGCATCAACGCCCAGCTCCGCGGGGTGCTGGACGAGGCCACGGGCAAGTGGGGCATCCGCGTCAATCGCGTCGAAATCAAGGCGATCGATCCGCCCCGCAGCGTGCAGGAGTCGATGGAGAAGCAGATGCGCGCTGAGCGTGACAAGCGCGCCGCCATCCTCACCGCCGAGGGCGAGAAGCAGTCCGCGATCCTCACGGCCGAGGGCGAGAAGACCGCCGCCGTGCTCCGGGCCGAGGGTGACGCGCAGGCCGCTGTGCTGCGTGCACAGGGTGAGTCCGAGGCGATCGTCAAGGTCGTCGAGGCGATCCACCAGGCCAAGCCCGACAGTCACGTGCTTGCCTACCAGTACCTCCAGACGCTGCCGCAGATCGCGCAGGGTTCGGCCAACAAGGTGTGGGTCCTGCCGAGTGAACTCACCGGGCAGATCGCACACCTCGCCGACGCTCTGAAGCCGGAGCGCCCTCCGGCGTAGTTCTTCCGCACGAAAGCGGCGTTTCGTCGCGTCGTCAAGCCCGCATCGCTGCGACCAAGCGTTGTCGTGGTTGCAGCGGCCCCCTGTCAGACCAGCGGATTATCTTGGAGGATGCCGCGACGACCTTCGTACTCCGATGAGGACCTAGCGAAGGCTGTTGGACTTTCGCGGTCCGTAGCGGAGGTGCTGCGCCAACTCGGCATCAAGGACGCTGGCGGATCGCACTTTCACATGAGCAAGCGCATCGAGCGAGCAGGACTCGACACGTCCCATTTTCTTGGCAAAGCCGTCACGAAGGGAATGAGGCGTGCCCTTGTCGAGTGTGGAGTGCCCACCGAATGCGCGCTATGTGGCATCCCGGGAGTGTGGATGGGCCGCCCGATTGTTCTTCACGTCGATCACGTCGATGGAGACGCCAGGAATGACCTACTCGAGAACCTCCGGCTCCTCTGCCCCAATTGCCACAGCCAGACGCCTACGTTCTGTCGGCAGATGTCGGCTCGGCCTACGGCGGAGCCGGTCGCCTAGAGTGTCGGCTACGCGGAAGTGGTGGAATTGGCAGACACGCTGCGCTTAGGACGCAGTGCCTCCGGGTGTGCGGGTTCGAGTCCCGCCTTCCGCACGGGAATTATCGTCGCCTATTCGAGGCCGAGATCGCGGCGCAGTTTGGCCACGTGGCCTGTTGCCTTAACGGCATACATCGCGCGTTCGATGCGCTGCCGAGCGTCGATGACGAACGTTGAGCGAATCACACCCACGACGACCTTGCCGTAGAGCTTCTTCTCCCCGTATGCCCCGTATTTGGTGAGGACCTTGTGATCGGGGTCGGACAGGAGGGGGAAGGTGAGCCTGTCCCGCTCGCGGAACTCCGCGAGCTTCTCGACAGAGTCCGGAGAGATGCCCAGGACGGCGTAGCCAGCCTTGGTGAGCGAGGCGAGGGAGTCTCGGAAGTCGCAGGCCTGGGTCGTGCAGCCCGGTGTCATCGCTGCGGGATAGGCGTAGAGGATCACGGGCGTCCCCTTGTAGGAGCGCAGGGAGATCTTGTCGCCGTGGTCGTCGACGAGGGTGAATGCCGGAGCGAGTTCACCGGGCTCGAGTCGAATCATGCGGAGATCGTCGCACGAGGCCCCGCGTGATCGTCCACGCCAGCAGCCCGCTCGCGTCCGCGAACCCCGGTGACGGTGAAGACGATAAGGAACGCGAGAGCGCCCACGAGGACGATCATCGTGCCCGATGGCGCCCCGGCGTAGTAACTGAGGTACATCCCGATCAGGCCGCAGAGTAGCCCGATCCCGGTTGACAGTGCGAGCATCCACCCGAAGGAATCCGTCAGCATGCGTGCCACCACGGCGGGTATCACGAGCATGGCCGCGACGAGCGTGACGCCTACGACGTTGAGCGTGACCAGGATCGACAGGGCTAGCACGATCATGAGCAGGGCTTCGACACGCGCGACCTTGATTCCGGATGCGGCCGCCACATCAGGATCGAACGTCGTGAACAGCAACTCCCGGTAGCGCAGGAGCACCACGAGTCCAGCGAAGACCATGACGAGCAGGAGCCAGACGATCTGGCTGGTGGTGATGCCGAGGATGCTTCCGAAGAGCGCGTTGTCGAAAGCAGGGCCTGACGAACCGAACTTGCTGAAGAGCGCGACCCCTAGGGCAAAGGAGGCCGTCGTGATGACGCCAATCGCGGCGTCTGCACCGATACGACCGCGGCGTGCCACGGAGGTGATGGCGATGGCCGAAGCGATGCCCCAGAGCCCGGCGCCGAGCACGTAGAACTGAGCAGCGAAGAGTTGCATCGCTGCGTATCCGCCGAAGATTGCGTGCGAAAGACCGTGCCCGATGTAGCTCATGCCTCTGAGCACGATGTAGACCCCGACGAAACCGAGAAGTGCACCTGAGAGAGTCGCTACCAGCAATCCCTTCTGGAAGAAGGCGAAGGAGAGCGGCTCGAGCAGTGTCTCCACCTCAGATCGCCTCGCGTGTCGGGTGGGCAGTATCGACCACAATGGGCATGCCAAGGTGCTCGAGAACGTCGAGTCGAGCACCGAATGTCTCCTCGAGGACGCTTGGGATGATCACTTCACGGGGTGAGCCTTCGGCGACGATGTGGCCGTTCACACACACGAGATTGGGCAAGTGCGCGGCCATTCCGTTGAGATCGTGCGTTGTGAGCACGATGGCCATGCCATCGGCGTGCAGATCCCCGAGGAGATGGAGTACGTCGTGGCGCGTGTTGATATCGACTCCGCTGGTCGGCTCGTCAAGGAGGAGCACCGATGGCTCGCGCAACAAGGCCCGGGCGAGGAACATCCGCTGTTGCTGTCCGCCCGAGAGCTCGCGAATGTGTCGATCGGCGAGGTCGGCGATGCCGAGGCGCTCGAGCACGGCGGAGACCGCCCTACGCTCGTCCGCCGATGGCCAGGGCCAGAACCGATGCTCGGTGCGTGCCATGAGGATGCACTCGGCCACCGTCACGGGGAATTTCCAGTCGACGGTCTCAAGTTGGGGGACGTACGCGACGCGCACATCTTCGGACCTCGTCACCGTGCCGCCCGAGGGACTGATCAGGCCGAGCAGGACGCGCAGCAGGGTGGTCTTGCCCGCACCGGATGGTCCGACAATGCCCGTGAACTCATCGCCATCGATCGTCAGGTTGACGCCATGCAGAACGGTCGTGCGACCGTAGCCGGCATTCACCGCCGACAATTCGATGAGCGTGGACACGATCACTGAGGGTAGTACGCCCGGTCCGGAACCTTGATGTCTACGTCGAGTGCATCGAGTTGAGTCGGCTGTCCGCCGAGGCCGGCGATCATCGTCCGGTAGTTGTATCGAAGGAGTTCCAGGAGTGAGTGCTCAGAGTCCCCTGGCGCGCCGGGCAGATCGTCGTCTCGAAGCGAATCCTCATAGCGCACCCCGGTCTCCGCGGCTATCGCCTCGAGGACCGCTGACGGGAAGACCTCTGACCCGAAGATCGTCGGGACCCCCGTGGCGCGGATCTGCTCGATGAGACCGGCGACCTCGGCCGGAGTCGGCTCGTCGAAGGTGCTCGGCTGGATCGCACCGACGACCTCCCAGCCGAAGTTGCGGGCGAAGTAGGCATAGGCGTCGTGGTAGGTGACGAGCTTGAGTTGGCCCTCGGGGACGGTCTCCTGATCGGCCCGGACGGCTTCGGCGAGCTTGTCAGCCTCCATCTTGAAGGCTTCGAAGTTGGCCTGGTACTCGGCCGCATTGGCCGGATCCCGCTCGCTGAGCTTGGCGCGGACGACGTCGGCGTAGGCGACGGCGTAGCGGGGGTCAGTCCATAGGTGCGGATTGGGCTTGCCGTCCTCCTCAGGGAAGGAGAAGTCGAAGATGTAGTCAGACTCCGGTAGGACCGACGTCCCTAGTTCGACGATCTCCGCCTCGGCCTTCTTGTTTGCCTCAGCGAGCCCGATGGTCGGGTCTTCCAGCTTGAGGCCATTGACGAAGATCAGATCCGCAGTGCTCAAGAGCTCGGCAGTTTGAGGCTTCGGTTCGAAGGTGTGCGAGTTCGTGCCCTCGGGGACTATTCCTTCGATCGTGACCTTGTCTCCGCCCACGGCGGCGACGATGGATGTGAGCGGTGCGACCGTGGTGGCGACCTTGAGGCTCGTGGCAGAAGCACTCGACGCCGAGCCGGGCGAGCCAGAGTCCCCGGCCCCGCATCCGGCAAGGAGCAGCCCAGCCGCCAGGCCGGCCGTAGCCACCGACAGGGTGCGAGGGGTTCGAAGGCGCATGACACGACCATAGGGGGCGGCGGACTCTTAATGCAAAATCTTTGCAATTGGGGCCACGTCCACGACCAGTTGGTGAGCCGCGTAGGCTGCGGCGCGTGACTGAGTCCAAGGACGGCGCTCCCGCACCTTCGGCGGCCCAGCTTGAGGCGGAAATCGCTGCGGCGCGTGACAATCTCGCCTCGACGATCGAGCAGTTGAAGTCCGAAACGACACCCCAGGCGCTCGCTCATCGCGGCGTCAATGCCGTGAAGGGTTTCTTCACCGACGAGTACGGCGGGGTTCGGCCCGAGCGCGTCGCCATGGTCGCTGGTGCAGTCGTGACCCTCGTGGCCCTGCGGCGCTGGCGCCGCAGCCGTCGCCGCTGCCACTGCCACTGATGCACGAGTCACCTTCACCATGACGAGCACCGTGGACGCTCCTGATACGACCCCCAAGGCAGACGGTTCGGTGCCCATCCGACTCCTGCACGACCGAGTCCTCGTCCGTCCGGGTGCGGATGAGGGCGAGCGACGCTCGACGGGAGGCATCGTCATCCCGGCTACGGCGCAGGTGGGTCGCAAGCTGTCGTGGGCCCGTGTCGTGGCGATCGGGCCAACCGTGCGCACCATCGAGGTGGGCGACCGGGTCCTGTTCGAACCGGAGGACCGTGGGTCAGTCGAGCTCCAAGGCTTGGAGTACGTCCTCCTGCGCGAGCGCGATGTCCACGCCGTAGCAGCAGCTCGGCACGCTGACGACCACACCGGCCTGTACTTGTAGAGGGGCAGAGATGTCGAACCGATCTGGTCATGTGCACTCCGACGTCCTGGTGATCTTCGGGATCACGGGGGACCTGGCCCACAAGATGACTCTTCCGTCGCTTTATCACCTCGAGCGCCGTGGGCTCCTGAACATCCCGGTGGTGGGCGTCGCCTTCGAGGACATCGGCGACCAGGGTCTGTGGGACGAGACCCGCCAGGCCGTGCACGAGGTGCTTGAAGCGAGCGGGGAAAAGGTCGACGACGCTGTCCTTACGCGCCTGATCGAGCGCATGACGTATGTCAGCGGTGACTTCACGGATGCGGGCCTGTACAACAGACTCGCCGCGCACATCTCGGACCGCAAGCATCCGCTGTTCTACCTCGAGATCCCGCCGTCGCTCTTCGGGCCCGTGGTCGAGCAGTTGGGAGCGGCCGATCTCACTGATGGCTGCCGCGTCGCGGTGGAGAAGCCGTTCGGTACGAGCCTCGACAGCGCGCGCGAACTCAATGAGCGGCTCCACCAGGTCCTCACCGAGGATCAGATCCTGCGCATCGATCACTTCCTGGGCAAGGAGCCTGTGCAGGACATCATCTTCGTTCGATTCGCCAACTCCTGGCTCGAGCCCCTGTGGCGGCGGGAATACGTCGACTCCATCCAGATCACCATGGCCGAGGACTTCGGGGTCGAGGACCGTGGCTCCTTCTACGACAAAGTGGGCGCTCTTCGCGACGTCGTCCAAAACCACCTGCTTCAGGTCCTGGCTCTCATCCTCATGGAGGCCCCGGGCGCGGGGGATGACCCGATCGGCGATCGCCGCCTCGATGTGTTCCGCGCCATGCGACCCATTCGTACGGATGACATCATCCGCGGTCAGTACGAGGGCTATCGGCAGGTCGAGGGAGTCGCACCCGACTCCGACACTGAGACGTATGTTGCGGTGCGCTTGCGCTGCGACACATGGCGATGGGCTGGCGTGCCCATCGTCATTCGGGCCGGCAAGGACCTACCCGTCAAGGCCACTGAAGTGGTCGTGCGCTTCAAGCAGGCGCCCGCCTTCAGGCTCGGAGACCGCATCCAGCGTGTTTCCGGTCACGATGACGTCGTACTGCGCATCGGCAATCCTTCGGGGATTGACATCGGGCTGCGGGTCAAGCAGCCCGGCGTCGACGGTGTCGAGCCGGAGTTCCTCTCCATCGACTTCACCAGCACGCTCGGCGATCTCCCGACGCCCTACGAGAGATTGCTGCACGACGCCATGGAGGGTGACCACACACTCTTCCCCCGCTGGGACTCGGTGGAGGCCACGTGGGAAATCGTGCAGCCCGCATTGGACAATCCGCCGCCAGTGATCCCCTATGCGCCGGGCTCGTGGGGGCCGCCGGAGGCGGATCGTTTCGTGCGGACGCACGGAGGATGGCGTGATCCGCATAAGCCCTGCTAGTTGCCCGCTATCGCTCGTTGGCCCCAGCGATGAATGACTCCACCGCGTCTCGCGCCTCGCTGTCCGAGTACTGAACGGGCGGGCTCTTCATGAAGTAGGACGAGGCGCTGAGCAGCGGACCGCCGATGCCCCGGTCCTTGGCGATCTTCGCCGCGCGAAGCGCATCGATGATGACCCCGGCACTGTTGGGCGAGTCCCAGACCTCGAGCTTGTACTCGAGATTGATGGGGGCGTCTCCGAATCCGCGCCCCTCGAGCCTCACGAAGGCCCACTTGCGGTCATCGAGCCAGTCGATCCAGTCGCTCGGACCGATGTGGACGTTGCGGCTGCCCAGGTCTCGATCGACCTGAGACGTGACGGCCTGCGTCTTGGATACCTTCTTGGACTCCAATCGCTCGCGCTCGAGCATGTTCTTAAAGTCCATGTTGCCGCCGACATTGAGCTGGTAGGTGCGATCGAGGATGACTCCGCGGTCCTCGAAGAGCTTGGCCATCACTCGATGGGTGATGGTGGCGCCTACCTGGCTCTTGATGTCGTCTCCAACAATCGGGAGCCCGGCCGCCTCGAACTTCGCCGCCCACTCGGGGTCGCTGGCGATGAAGACCGGGAGGGCGTTCACGAAGGCGCAGCCGGCATCGATAGCGCACTGCGCATAGAAGCGGGCAGCCGCCTCCGATCCCACGGGCAGGTAGCACACGACGACATCGACACGCTGTTCGCGCAGAATTGCGACGACATCAACGGGCGTCGCGTCCGACTCCTCGATGGTCTCCCGGTAGTACTTGCCGAGGCCGTCCAAGGTGTGTCCGCGCTGAACGACGACCCCGGTGGGGGGTACGTCGCAAATCTTCATGGTGTTGTTCTCCGAGGCGACAATCGCCTCGGAGAGGTCTCGACCGACTTTCTTGGCATCAACGTCGAAGGCAGCAACGAAGGAAACATCGCCCACGTGGTAGTCACCGAACTGCACGTGCATGAGGCCGGGCACGCGCTGCTCGGGGTCGGCATCGCGGTAGTACTCCACTCCCTGCACCAAAGACGAGGCGCAGTTGCCTACGCCGACGATGGCAACCCGGATCTCGTGACCCCTCATCGTGAATCCCTTCCCCTCGTTGTGCGTCCGCGCTTGCTCTCGCGCCGCCGCTCTCGTGCATTGCGTTCCATGTCGATGAGTTCCTCGAGCCAAGTGACCTCGCGCGCAGCGCCTTCGACGCCATGCTGTTGGAGACGTTCGGTGTAGAGATCCATGCGATCTGTCGTGCGCTGGAGGCTTTTCTCGAGAATCCTCATGCGCTCCTCCATCCGGGCGCGCCGTCCCTCGAGGATGCGCAGACGTACGGCCGCATCGGTCCGCGAGAAGAACGCCATGCGCGCCGCGAAGGCCTCGTCCTCCCAGGCGTCGGGCCCTGCATCAGCCACCCATGTGGCGAAGGCCTCCTTGCCCGCGGCCGTCAGCGCATAGACGATGCGCGAGCGACGCGAGGAGATGGGCGCGACTTCGGCGCGGTCAACGGCATCGACCTGCTCGACGAGTCCCTGCGCCGTGAGCCGATGCAGGCAGGGGTAGAGGGATCCGAAGGACAGGGCCCGGAAGGGGCCGAGGATCGCCGTGAGGCGCTTGCGGAGCTCATAGCCGTGCAGGGGGCCGTCCGAGAGCACCCCGAGGACCGTGTGGTCGAGCACAGCCGTCTTAGTCGACATATCGCCAACATATATCGACTTGATATGTCTTGTCCACGCGAGGAGGGGATCGTGCGCATGGTCGTCCGGGAATCGGGCCGGAGGCAGGCCAGGGCCGCACACGGCCACGACAAGGTCACCGAGAAGTGGTCATAAAAAGTGCACCGCCAGGGACTCGAACCCCGAACCCGCTGATTAAGAGTCAGCTGCTCTGCCAGTTGAGCTAGCGGTGCGCGAGGCAGGACGCTACCACCCGACGAGGGTGAATCTCACCGGGGTCCCGGGCCCCGCCTGCGCCAACGGATCGATGTCCTCAATCACCCCGACCACCGGATAGCCGCCTGTCACCGGGTGGTCCGGTCCGAGGATCACTGGCCGGCCGTCAGGGGGCAACTGCACCGCCCCGCGAACGACACCCTCCGACGCACGGCGACCTCCCGCCACCACGTGGAGTGCGGGCCCATCGAGTCGCACGCCGATCCGATCACTATCCGTGCCGACTGTGAACACGTCGTCAGCGAGCGCGCTGCGCGATGACGGTGTGAGCAGATGCGCGCGCGGGCCGGGATGCATGGTGAGGTTGACGGTGAGCGGGATCGCTGCGGGGGGCACGAAGTCGATGACGACATCGTCCTGGGGATTCCCCCCGTGGATCACATCACCCGGAGCCAGGGGCTGTGGCCCGAGACCTGCGAGAGTGTCGCGCGACATCGACCCGAGGATGGCGGTCGCCGAAATTCCCCCGCGCACCGCGAGCACGCTGCGGATCCCCGCCGTCGGTGGACCCAGCGTGAGAACCTGGCCCGGACCAAGATGGACTGGAGCGCCGCGATCGGCCGGGATTCCATCGATGCTGAGCGGACCCTGGGCCCCAGTGACGGCTATCGAGCAGTGGCGCAGAGCGCACACGGTGAGCCCTGCACCCAGGGCCTCGATGGCCGCAGCAGACTCGTCGTTACCCAGGATCCGGTTTGCCAGGCGATGAGCTGCTCGATCGAATGCGCCCGACCCGCCGACCGCGATGTCCCCGTAGCCCGCACGCCCGAGGTCCTCGATGAGCGTGAGTGGTCCTGGCTCCATGACCTCCAGCACGGGAGTCGCGCCGTCATGGCTGCCCGTTGCCGCTAGCGGGGGTGAACTGGTCGTCAGACTGGTCACCGGGTCGAATCGCACCCTGGTGCCCGGGCGCAGCAGTGCGGGCTCATCGCGGTAGGCATCGAAGATGCGCACTCCCGTCCTGCCAAGAAGGTGCCAACCTCCGGGACTGGCGAGTGGGTACACCGCGGAGTAGCCGGCGGCGATCGCGACCGATCCTGCGGGCACGCGGGTGCGGGGCGTGTCCCGTCGGGGGAGGTGAAGGCGGTCATCGGTCCCCGTGAGGTAGGCGAATCCGGGGGCAAAGCCGCAGAACGCCACGGTGTACGTCGCTCCCGAGTGCGCTGCCACGACTTCGTCGACAGTGAGACCCGTCAGGTCAGCGACCTCGCGCAGATCGTCACCGTCGTACACGACGGGAATGCTCAGCACTTCGTCGGTGAGCGGTGGTGCGGTCAGGGGTGCCAGACGCTTGAGCGCATCATCGCTGATTGGGCGGTCGGCTGTGACGAGGACCGCGCTTTCCGCGGGGATGACCTCCACGACGCCCTCGATGAGGCCGGCGAAGGCCGCCTGGCGCACGGCTGCCGCATAGCCGGTGGGGTCGTCATGCTCGATGAGCCGGGCGCGTGGACCGCAGGGGAGGATCCGCACGATCAGGTCCCGGCTCGCGGTGGCGCGAATGGCTCGAGTCTCACCCCGGCGGCCTCTAGGTGGTCACGGACCAATGCGGCGAGCGCGTTGGCCCCGGGGGTATCGGAGTGCACGCAGATGCTGCGGGCCTCGATGGGGATCGCACTGCCATCGATGGAGACGATCACTCCTTCGGCGACGAGGCGCTGTATGCGTTCGGACACCGCACCGGCTGATTCCAGGAGTGCACGCGGATCCGACCTCGGGACCAGTCTTCCATCGCAGGTGTACCCGCGGTCGGCGAATGCCTCCGTGTAGACCTCGACCCCTCGTGCCTGCGCTGCGTCTCGGAGTGCACCGAAGGGCAGCGTGAGGACGGGCAAGCCCGCGACCCCCTGCAGCACTGCTTCGGCGACAACTGCGTCCGACACCGCCGCGTGGTAGAGGGCACCGTGCGGCTTCACGTACGTGACGGATGTTCCGGCGGCGTCGGCATGCTCGGCCAGGGCGCCGAGTTGGTCGGCAATCTGTGACGCGAGGACCTCAGGACCGACGTCCAGGCGCCGCCTGCCGAAGCCCTCGGGATCGACGTAGGAGACCTGGGCTCCGATAGCCACACCTCGAGCGGCGGCTACGTCGCAGATCCGTCGCATCGTCTCGTTGTCGCCAGCGTGACCACCACAGGCGACGTTGGCGCTCGTCACGATTCCGAGCAGGAGACCGTCCATGACGGGATCGCCCTCGCCCAGGTCGGCGTTGAGGTCCCAGCTCGGCGTCACGCGGCCACGTTAGCGACCTGAGTAGGGTGCCGCGGTGCCGACGACGAGACAAAGGCAGGGACTGATCATCGCCATGCTGGGCGTGATCGGCTTCTCCTTCTCGCTTCCTTGGACGGTGTGGGCGCTGGAGAGTTTCAGCCCCGTCCTCACGGCCACAGGCCGCGCGGTCATCGCCGGCGCGCTCGCGGTCGTCGTGATCGGTGTTCGTCGCGTGCCGTGGCCCAGGCGCGACCAGGTCAAGCCGATCGTCTACACGATGGCGGGGGCTGTCTTCGGGTGGCCGATCCTCATTGCTCTCGCCCTTGAGCGGACAACGGCCGCTCACGCTGCCGTGATCGCAGCGGTGATGCCCCTCGTCACCGCTGTCATCGCTGTCCTGCGCACGCACGAGCGTGTGGCCCGCCAGTTCTGGATTGCCGCCGCATGCGGGACGGGCGCGCTGATCGTCTTCGCACTGCTCCGGGGTGGGGCCGAAGGCGGCAACCTCGTCGCCGACCTGCTCATCGCGGGGGCGGTCGTCGCCTCGTCATGGTGCTACGTCGAAGGCGCCACTCTGACTCGCCAGATGCCTGGCTGGCAGGTCATCTCGTGGGTCGTGATCTTCGCGCTCCCCATCACCGTGCCCGTGTCGATCGGCATCGTGCTCACCGGCGGCCTGACGACTCCCGTGACGACGCAGGCGTGGATCGGTATGGCCTTCCTCGGCGTCGTGTCCGTGTACTTCGCGTTCTTCGCCTGGTACCGCGGCCTTGCCCAGGCAGGCGTGGCGCGGGGTGCGCAGACCCAGCAGTTGCAGGCGCCGCTCACCCTGGTGTGGTCGGCCCTTCTTCTCGGGGAGGTGATCACCATCGGGACCGTCGTTGCGACGGCCGTGGTCGTCGCGTGCGTCGCATGGGCGGTTCGAGTGCGGACACCGAGTCCGGCGGCGCCCGAGGAATAGGTCCTACTCGACGCCGCAGGCGGCGACGTACATGTCCTCGGGCACTCCTGACTCCGCCTGAGGCGTGGCGCAGATCTCCTCGATCGTCGTGGGTATCCAGAACTGTCCCTCAGCCCGCAGGAAGACCACGGTAGGGAACGTCGATCCCGATGCCTCGAACTCCGCGTTGGCCATGGCCCAGCCGTTCTGGCAGCTGAAATCACCGAGCGAGACAAACGTGGACCCGGGGTAGTTGGCCTCGAAGTCTGCTTCGACGGCAGCCCGGATGGTGGACTCGTCGCAGACGGCGGATCCGCCGTCGAGGGTGGGTTGGACCGTGGGCCCGGCGCTCCCGTTGCCGGAGCAGCCCGCCAGCATGAGGACGGCGGCCCCGGATGCCAACGCGGCCGCGACTGGTCTCCTCATGAAGCGAGCCTAGGTCGGCTGGGCTAGCGTCCCCCCATGCGCGAGGCCGCCCCAGACAATTCCCAGGATGATGCTGACCGCGCGATCACGTCGCGGCCGGTCATCGTCGCCCTAGGCGGCAGCACGCGCACCCGCTCGACATCGGAGGCGGCGCTGCGCATCGCGGCGGAGGGCGCGCACGACGCAGGCGCCGACGTCGAGATCCTCGCAGGTCGTGACCTGATGCTCCCGATCTACGACCCGGACGAATCCACCCGGGTGCCCCAAGCCCGGCGATTGCTCGACCTCGTACGCGCCGCCGACGGGCTCATCGTGGTGAGCCCGGGATATCACGGCGGGCTCAGCGGGCTGGTGAAGAACGCCCTTGACTACCTCGAGGACCTCCGCGACGACGGTGGCCGAGGGGCCTACCTGCACGGCCGTGCGGTGGGATGCATTGCCGTCGCCCATGGATGGCAGGCGGCTGTGGGCACGCTCCACCAACTTCGCCAGGTCGTCCATGCCTTGCGCGGCTGGCCGACTCCCTTCGGGGCCGTCGTGAATTCGTCCGAGGTGCGCCTGGATGAGCCCGCGTCCGTGCCCGTGGCCGTCGAGCAACTCCACCTCGTCGGGCAGCAGGTGGTCGAGTTCGCGCACATGCGGCGCGCCTACTCCGGTGGACAGGAGCGCACATCATGAAGAGGCAGTGGCCTCGCTGGCGCGATATCCAGCCGCTCGTCGGTGATGTGACGCCGCGCTTGGATCGCACCCAGGCCCTTCTGGATCGATGTGCGAGCGTCGCGGACATCCGAGCTCTCGCGCGCAAGCGAGTGCCGCGCGCGGTCTTCGACTACACCGATGGTGCCGCAGGAGCTGATGAAGCGAGTCTGCGTCGCGCGCGACGCGCCTTCGCCCGGGTGGAATTCCAGCCTCGAGTCCTGCAGGACGTCACATCGATCGACGCGTCCACATCGATCCTCGGCGAGCGTTCGGCCCTACCGCTCATGCTCTCGCCCACCGGATTCACCCGGATGATGCATGCGGTGGGCGAGCCCGCTGTGGCCCGCGTCGCGGAGCGAATCGGCGTGCCCTACGGCCTCTCGACCTTGGGCACCACCTCGATCGAGGACCTGGCGACCGCGGCCCCCGGCCTGCGGCGCTGGTTCCAGCTCTACCTGATGACCGATCGCGTCTACGGTGCCGAACTCGTCGAGCGGGCGAAGGGATCGGGCTACGACACGATCATTCTCACGGTGGATACTCCAGTCGCTGGCCGTCGCCATCGCGACGTGCGCAACGGCCTGACCATCCCCCCGCAACTGACCCCTCGGACGCTCGTCGACATGGCGCTGCATCCGCGATGGTGGGTCAACCTGCTCACCACGGAGCCGCTGTCGTTCGCCACCCTCACGAGCACCGAGGGCACTGTTGCTGATCTCATCGACCGCGTATTCGACCCGGGGATCACGTTGGCCGACCTGGACTGGCTGAGATCAACTTGGTCGGGCAAGCTCGTTGTCAAGGGAATCCAGACGGTCGACGACGCCGCACTCGTCGCGGAACACGGAGCGGATGCCGTCATCCTCTCCACTCATGGCGGGCGCCAACTCGAGCGGGCGCCGATCCCCTTCGAGATCCTTCCCCGAGTGCGCGAGGCCCTCGACCCGCGCGTCGAGGTGTTCCTCGACGGCGGGATCCTCTCCGGCGCCGATGTCGTGGCAGCGCTATGCCAGGGTGCGACGGCGGTGGGCGTCGGCCGCGCCTATCTCTACGGGCTCATGGCCGGCGGGGAGGCAGGGGTCCAGCGCGTCCTGGACCTGCTCGCGGATGAGATCACCACGACGATGGCCCTCCTCGGGCGTACGAGTGTGGCGGCCCTCGGACCGGAGTGCGTGCGCTTGCGAGACTGACCGGATCGGATGCGGCCGGCTCCAAGCGGCGCTAGCGTCCGCGGATGGTCCAGATCATGGAATTCCGGCCCGAGCGGTCGCAGTACGCCTACACATTCGGCGGCGCGGCCCCGGTCGCGAGCGTGGCGCCCGGAACGGCCATGAGGTTGTGGTCTGAGGATGCCTTCAACTTCGCCCTGCAGTCGGTGGACGACCTGTCGAGCGCCAAGGTCGACCTGCGCTACGTCAACCCGCAGACCGGGCCCTTCTACGTCGAGGGCGCTGAGCCCGGTGACACCCTGGTCATTCACATCGTCGAGCTCACGCCTGCCCGTGACTGGGGAGTCTCCGCGGCGATCCCCTTCTTTGGTGGCCTGACCTCGACCGGCGCCACGGCCATGCTGCAGGAGGCACTCCCGGACACGACCTGGATCTATCACCTCGATCGCACACGCAACACGGTGACCTTTGACGCTCGCTTCGGTGATCTGTCCATCGACCTGCCCGTCCAGACGATGCTCGGCACGATTGGAGTCGCGCCAGCAGCACATGAGGTTCGCACGTCCCTGGTGCCTGAGCGCTTCGGCGGGAATATGGACTCGCCCGAGGTCCGCGCGGGTACGACGGTCTACCTCGGCGTCAACGTCGAGGGAGCGCTCTTCTCACTCGGTGACGGCCACTATCGGCAGGGCGAGGGGGAATCCTGCGGCACCGCGGTCGAGGGTGCGATGGACTCCACGATCATCGTGGAGCTGATCAAGGGAGGGGCGCCAGCATGGCCGCGGTTCGAGGACGATGACCACTGGATGGCGGTCGGATCCTCGCGTCCGCTCGAGGATTCATGGCGGATTGGCAACGTCGAGATGGTTCGATGGCTCGAGGAGCTCTACGCCCTTCACTCGATGGATGCCTACCAGTTGCTCTCACAGATCTCGCTTGCGCCGATCGCCAACGTTGTTGATGCCAACTACAGCGTCGTCGTCAAGGTGCCCAAGGCGATCCTGCCCGCGGCATCGGCGTACGGCGGGATCCATGCAGACCTGCGAGCACGCGCTCGCCAGCTCATCTAACCGAAGGAGTCACGATGGACCTTAAGGCCCAGGGCCTCAACGCTCTCGTCACCGGAGGCACTCGCGGCATCGGTCGTGCCGTCGTGAGTGCGTTCCTCGATGAAGGCGTCAACGTCGCCTTCTGCGCCCGCACGGCTGACGCTGTCGCCGAGACGACCCAGGCTCTCGGAGGCGCGGCTGCCAGGGCCCACGGCTCCGTCGTCGATGTGGGTGACGCTAAGGCGATCCAGGACTGGGTGACGACATCGGCCGCCGAACTCGGCGGCATCGACATCGTCGTGAGCAACGTGAGCGCGCTCGCCATTCCGGACACCGAGGAGAACTGGGAGACGACGATCAATGTCGATCTCCTCGGTACCGTTCGACTCGTCAAGGCCGCGATGCCGTATCTCGAGAAGAGTGAGCGCGGCTCCATCGTCACGATCTCCAGCGTGAGCGGCCGTGAAGTCGACTTCGCTGCCGGGCCCTACGGCACGATCAAAACCGCCCTTGTCGCATATACGCAGGGTCTGGCCAACCAGCTCGCCGACAAGGGGATCAGGGCCAACACCGTCTCCCCAGGCAATACCTACTTCGAAGGTGGCGTCTGGGAGTCGATCAAACACGGCAACCCGGATCTCTTCACCATGGCCCTCGGGCTCAATCCGACGGGCCGCATGGGCACTCCCGAGGAGATGGCCGCCGCGGTCGTCTTCCTCGCCTGCCCGATCTCCAGCTTCACCACCGGCACCAACCTGGTCGTCGATGGTGCGCTCACCCGCGGCATTCACCTCTAGGACGGAGATCGCCATGATCATCCACCGCAGTCCCTTCCCCGATGTCGATATTCCCGACATCACGGTCACCGAGTACGTCCTGCGCTGGGCCGATCGTGCACCCGATCGCGCCGCCTTGATCGATGGCCCCACGGGCCGGACCTACACCTACGGCCAACTCAAGGCGATGGTCGCCAGCTTCGCCGGTGGCCTCGCCGCTCGCGGACTCGGCCCCGGCGACACCATCGCGTTGATGGCACCCAACATCCCCGAGTACGCCGTGGCCTTCCACGGTGCCGCGGTCGCTGGCGTCGCCGTGAGCACGATCAATCCGACCTACACGGCAGAGGAGGTGCGCTTCCAGTTGCGCGACTCCGGCGCTCAACTGCTTATCACCATCGCGATGTTCGTCGACGTGGCCAAGGAGGCGGCGGAGGGTACCGATGTCACCGACATCATCGTCATCGGCGAGGCTCCGGAGGGCACGCTTCCCGTCTCGGTCCTCCTCGGCGAGCCCATCGAGCAGGTGGAGGTAGACACACGCGAGCATGTCGTCGTGCTGCCCTACTCCTCGGGGACGACCGGCTTCCCCAAGGGCGTCATGCTCACGCACCGCAACCTCGTCGCGAACCTGTGCCAGATCGAGTCTGGGCTCCCGGTCGACGAGGACGAGGTGGCCCTCGCGGTGCTGCCGTTCTTCCACATCTACGGCATGCAGGTCCTCATGAACGGGCTCCTGGCCCAGGGAGCCACGGTCGTCACCCTGCCGAGATTCGACCTGGAGCAAGCACTCGCGATCATCCAGGACCGCAAGGTGACGCGCTTCTTCGCCGTGCCACCCATCGTGCTTGCGCTGGCGAAGCACCCCCTGGTCGACAACTATGACCTGGCATCGCTCAAGCAGGTCTTCTCCGGCGCGGCGCCGCTGAGTGCTGAACTCGGGCTCGAGGCTGCCGCCCGCATCGACTGCGAGGTGGTGCAGGGGTACGGCATGACGGAATTGAGCCCGGTGTCGCACCTCACTCCCCAGGGCCATTTCAAGGCGGGTACCTCCGGTGTGACAGTCCCCAACGCCGAGTGCCGCATCGTGGATCCGGTGACAGGCGAGGACCAGCCTGTCGGGGGCGAGGGTGAACTCTGGGTGCGCGGCCCCATGGTGATGAAGGGCTATCTGAACAATCCTGAGGCCACTGCGGCGACGATCGATGCGGACGGCTGGCTGCATACCGGTGACGTGGGCGTGATCGACGCCGACGGTCATCTCACAGTCGTGGACCGCGTCAAGGAACTCATCAAGGTCAAGGGGTTCCAGGTCGCGCCGGCCGAACTCGAGGCTCTGCTCCTGACTCATCCGGCGATCGCCGACGCGGCTGTCATCGGTATCCCGGACGACGAGGCGGGGGAGTTGCCCCGGGCATTCATCGTGCTCAAGCCCGGCCAGGACCTCACGGTCGAGGAGGTCACTGCCTTCACCCGGGAGCACGTGGCGACCTACAAGGTGATCCACGACGTCGTCGTCACCGACGCCATCCCGAAGTCGCCGTCGGGCAAGATCCTGCGCAGGCTGCTCCGAGACCAGGGGGTCTGATCCGCGAGGCCTGATCGGCCGGCGAGGGCAGTAGACCTTGTGATTGCCCTCACAATTCCGACGCGCCGGAGCCCCTAGGGGCGCCCTCGGTGGGAATCACCCCCGTGGCTCCCCCATAATGGCGTCACGGCAATCGCCGTCAGGTCCACCAGGAGGATGTGTGCGTCCCGCCCGTCTTGTCACCGCTTTCATCGCCGCGGCCGTCACCGTCGGTCTGATGCAGGCACCGGCTCTCGCCGAGTCGACGTCGACGACGACGATCACCGTGACGCCTGCCGAGGACGCACCCGCGGATCCCGTTGATCCCGTTGACCCCGTTGACCCTGTTGATCCCGTAGACCCCCCGG
>JBMTDJ010000025.1:0-24713 GCA_049431945.1 Candidatus Nanopelagicales bacterium
CGTCGGCGCCCAGGACTGACCCGCCCCAGCAGCCATTCGGTCGACAGCGACGTCGGTCAGAGGCCGGGGGCGTCCCAGACGGGGAACCAGCGCGAGAGGTCCGTCTCCCACGGAAGCTCGCCCTGAAGCAGGTCGCGCACCTGCAACTCCACGACCGAATCCCGCTTCTCACCCTCCCCGGGGACGAAGGGGTAGAACGTGCCGCGCTTGTAGAGGTAGATCAGCGCGACGGTGACACCGCGGGGATCTGTGAAGGGGATGATCGAGCACAGCAACTGCGGACCGAATCCGCTATCCGCCAGGGTCGCGTTGACGGCGTGCAGGTCGGTGACGACAGCACTCACATCGGGAGGATCAGTCGTGACAACGATCCAGGTGTAGCCGTAGTGATCCTGGACCACCTTGACCGGCGGACCGCCGTCCGCGTCGAGGAGCGCACGCACCTCTGCCTCGATGTCGGCGAATGCCCGCCCCTCCACCGAGCGGAAGGCGACAGCACCCTGACCGGTGGACACGAAGTCCATGGACACCTGGAGAGTGATGGCAGCGGACGGGATGGCGAAGAGCGAATCGAGGTTGGGGCGCGCGGGCTTCTTGCGTCCGAGCAGGCCGTCGAGGAAGCCCACTAGCGCTGGCCCATCTCCGCCGCGATACGCGCGAGTTGTTCGATGCGCTTCTGCAGCGGCGGGTGGGTCGACATGAGCGACTCGAGACCAAAGCCACTGCCGCCCCGTCCCTTCGAGAACGCGGGCACGAAGGCGAATGACGCCACGGGCTCCATCTGCCGCAGATCGCGGGTGGGGATCGAGGCCATATCGCCGGACACCTTCTGCAGGGCGGTCGCCAGCGCGGTGGGCTTGCCCGTCACCAGCGCCGCGCCCCGGTCGGCTCCGAGTTCGCGGTAGCGGGACAGGGCACGAATGAGCAGGAACGAGATGAAGTAGACCAGGACGCTCACGACCATCACCGCGAGGAAGACGAGCGCGGTGTTCTGGTCACGACGATCGCGCATCATCGAACCCCACATGGCCGAGCGCACCATGAAGCCCGCGAGGATCGCACTGAACGACGCGATCGTCATCACGGTGACGTCCTTGTGAGCGACATGCGAGAGTTCGTGCGCGAGCACCCCTTCGAGCTCGTCTCGATCGAGTCGACGTAGCAGTCCCGTGGTCACGACCACGACAGAGCGCTTCGCGGTGCGACCGGTCGCGAAGGCGTTGGGTGCGTCGTTGTCCGCGATAGCGATGCGGGGCTTCTCCATGTCCGCCATCGCGCACAGCCGATCCACCAACCCGTGGAGTTGCGGGGCCTGCTCCGGAGTCACCACATGGGCCCTCATGGCGCCCATGGCCAGGGAATCCGAGAACCACCACTGACCGAAGAGCAAGGCCGCGCTGATGCCGAGGACCCAGATCGCGCTCACCCCGAGCGCGTACATCACCGCCGCGAGGATGACGTAGAGCAGGCCGAGGCCGAACATCGTGCCGAACATGCGGGCTGTGAGCCCACGGTCGATCCCGTAGCGCGTGCGTGCCATATCGGGTCGCGGACCCCCTAGGCCTTGTCGCCCTCGATTGCGGCCGGATTGCCGCCGGAGCCGAGTTCGAGCCGCATCTGCGCAAGCTCATCATCGACCTGGCTCTGGCTGGCCATCCGCTCGAGCTCGAGGGTGAGGTTGTCCTTGCCGACGCTCGAGACGTCCTCAAGGGCGCCGGAGGCGACCAGCTCATCGATGGCGCCGGCGCGAGCCTGCATCTCGGCGGTCTTGTCCTCTGCACGCTGAACGGCGAGGCCGACGTCACCGAGTTCGCTTGAGATTCCCGCGAAGGCCTCGTTGATCTTGGTCTGTGCTTCCGCCGCCGAGTACGTCGCCTTGATGGTCTCCTTCTTGGTGCGGAAGGCATCGACCTTGGCCTGCAGTTGCTGCGAGGCGCCGACCAACTTCTCCTCTTGCTCCTGCAGTTGGGCCAACTGAACTTGGAGGTCCGCGATCTGAGTCTGCAGGCCGCTCTTGCGGGTCAGGGCTTCGCGAGCGAGATCCTCTCGGCCGCCCGCCAGGGCCGCCTTCGCCTGAGCGGTGAGCTTGTCGGTCTGCTGGGCAAGGTTTTGAATCTGCAACTCGATTCGCTTGCGGCTCGTGGCGACGTCAGCGACGCCACGGCGCACCTTCTGGAGCAGCTCGAGCTGCTTCTCATACGAGTAGTCGAGCGTCTCGCGGGGATCCTCTGCCTTGTTGAGGGCCTTATTGGCCTTCGAGGCGAAGATGAGCTTGAAGCGCTGCCACAGACCCATGGTGTCCTCCTAGCGGGCGTCCTGACGATCTTTTTGCCGAGGGCGATCTCCTTACAGACTAGGGGCCCGCGGCCCCGGTCGCGCCCCAGCCTCAGGACCGGCCCGAGGCGGCCCCGGCCGCGCGGCGATAGGTTGCCTCTATGTTCGGACGCAAGCAGGCGCCGGCGGAGGCCACTGACCAGGAGGCCACGCCCACGAGCGGCAAGGGCCGTCCCACCCCGTCGCGCAAGGAGGCCGAGGCCGCCCGCAAGCAGTCACTCAAGTTGCCCAAGGACCCCAAGGCAGCCCGACGCGCGGCTCGTGAGCGCGATCGGGAGGCCCGGGCGCAGCAGCGCGCGGCCCTCATGGCTGGCGACGAGCGCGCCCTCCCGGCCCGTGATCAAGGACCGGTCAAGCGCTACGTGCGCGACTTCGTGGACAGCCGTTTCACCATTGCCGAGTACTTCATCTTCGTAGCGCTCGCCGTACTCGTTCTCGGCTTCATCCCCAACCCGATCGTGCAGTTCGCCGTATCGATTTCCTGGATGGCGCTCATCGCCATCGTGGCGTTCGACGAGATCTTCCTGCTCGTGCGACTGAACTCCGCTCTGCGCAAGAGGTTCCCCGACAAGGCCGAGCGCAAGGGCGCCCTGTGGTACGCCGGATTGCGCACGCTTCAACTGCGCCGCTTCCGACTGCCACCACCCCGGGTGCGCCGAGGCGCCGTGATCGAAGAGCCGCCCGCGCACCGCCGCTGACTCCCCCGCGGTCCCATCGCGCCCCAGAGGGAGAGTCGATCTAGGCGGGCGGGTGCAGACTCATGGGGCCGTAGACCTCCCGATCGTCCTCCCAGAGCACGACCGCGTCGACACCGCCGTCGAGCAAGTCGCGCCAGGACTCGCCCAGCCAGGTCTCGGCATCAGCCTGGGACGGGAAGGGGGTGAGCACCGCTGCCGCAGGCAGATCGGCCACGGGGGTGCCCTGGAGGTCGGTGAAGATCCATGTCCACGCCATGAGCCGACGGTACGCCGCCGCGCCCGGGCGCGTGGGCCTTTGACTCAGGGGCTCCCGGCGTGGTCGGATGCCCCCACAACTGAAGACGCGCCCGATGTCCAGGGAAAGCCGGTGCAAATCCGGCACTGACCCGCAACCGTGAGCCGCCGCAGCGCGGCAAGTCGGAGCACCTGGCGGGCGCGAGCGCCTCGCGAGTTGGCAATCGCCTGTTCGCGCCCGTCGAGGTCTACGGGATGTGGCGGCACCGGCGGGCTCAGCCCGCGGGGTGACCGACCGCATCAAGTGGGTCGCTCACCATCGGAGTGCACATGCACGCAGTCACCGGCATCGCCGGCGCGACGAGATCCCTTCGTCGCATCGTCATCACGCTCCTCCTCGCCGTCGGCGTCACGCTGAGTGCCACGTCCGCGCCCGCCCACGCCGCGGACCCGGCAACCCGGGGCCTCTTCGGTCCTCAGGATCCGACGTACGACGGTGTGGATCGCCAGGCCACAGCCATCCTCGGCCTGGTCGCCGTGGGCGCCAAGGTGCCGAAGCTCTCCGTCGACTGGCTTCTCAGCCAACAGTGCGAGGACGGATCGTTCGCCGCGTTCCGCGCAGACCCGCAGGCGCCGTGCTCCGGACCCGACTTGGTGACCTACACCGGTCCCAACACCAACTCCACCAGCCTGGCGGCCATGGCCCTCGATGCCCTGGCTACCCGCGACGGGAAGGGCACTCGCGCCGCACGCAGGGCCGCTCTGCGCGCCGTCACGTGGCTCGTCGCCCAGCAGCAGCCCGATGGTGGGTGGGAGTGGCTGGCTGGACTCGGTTCCGACTCGACGTCGACCTCCATGACCCTGACGGCGATCGGGAAGCCCGGGTCCAGGACTCACCGGCGCGGGATCGCGTTCCTTAAGACGGCCATGCAGACGGCAACGGACTGCGGCATTGCCTTCACCCCTGATAGCCCCATCGTCGATCCACTCACGACCAGTTGGGCATTCCTCGCCACGCAGGGGTCCCTTCCCTACTCGCCTCACCGTGGAGGCAGGAATCTCACGTCATGCACGGACCCGGCAGACCTTCGCGCCGCCGGATCGTGGCTCGCGTCCTCGCTCGCTGAAGGCGAGGGTGAGATTGCGTCCGCATTCGAGCCGGGTGTCACCGACTGGAATGTCACGGCACTCGCCACGCTCGGCGTGACGCAGCGCGATGGATCCACTCGAGCGATGCGCCTGGGGCTTGCTGCACTGCAGGCGAACGTCGATGCGTACGTGGTGGAGGACGAAGTCGACCGACCGGCCCCCCTCGGCACACTTCTCATGGTTGCTCACGCGACGAAGTCCGACCCCCGGGACTTCGGCGGAGTCGACCTCGTGAAGCAGCTCCGCTACATCCTGCAGAAGTAGGCGAGGACATGACGGGTCGACGACGCGCGATCGGGGCAGCACTCGCTGCCGCGATCGCCGTCGTCGTGCCCGCGGCCGTCGCCCCAGCCATCGGACACGCAGCCGCCTACCGCTACTGGTCCTACTGGCTCAGTTCGGAGTCGAGTTGGTCCTTCGCCAACGTGGGCCCCGCGTTCCGCGTGCCCGCGGACGGCACCGTCGAGGGTTGGCGCTTCTCGGTCAGTGGTGTCGAAGGCAACCACGCACCATCGATTGACGCGGACTTCGCGTCGGTGTGTGGTGACACGGCCGCAGAGGATGGGCGCAAGCGCGTCGCTGTGATTGTCGACCCCGGCGACGCCGCGGACGCCCCTGATGGTGACCAAGCGCCGGGCGCGTGGGCCATGTGCGTCGTGGCCGAGGAGCGCGCCACGGGTTACGACGTACTGCGAACTGCTGCCACGGTGCGGGCCGAGCGAGGACTGATCTGCGCCATCGGCGGCTACCCGGCGCGCGGGTGCGCCGACGTTGTCGCGGATCCCGCCCCGACTACCAGTTCGACACCGAAGCCGTCCAAGTCGCCCAAGCCGAGCCCCACACCGACGGCGTCTGCAGATCCAGCACCGACCTCGGCACCCGGAACCCCGAGCAGCCAGGCACCCGCAAGCACCGCATCCGGTGACAGGGCCGCGGATGCCGATACCTCATCAGCCGAGCCCCGCAGTGCCGTGCCCACCACTGCCGTACCCAGCACCGCGTCGAGCACCCTTCCCCCACCTCAGGGGACAACGCCGAGTCCGCAACCGACGTACTCGCTGCTCACGGCCCCACTCTCGGACCCACCAGCCGGGGGTGGCGGCGGCATAGGCGGTGCGCTCGTCGCTGGCGTCGCCGTCATGGGCATCGCCGGGCTCGGCGGAGCGGCGATCCTGCGCATGCGGAGGTCGTCATGACGGCCATCGACGTCGGCAGGGCGCCAGATGTGGAGCCGGGGCACGTGCCCCGGACGCGGTTGCCGCGACTGCTTCATCCCGGTGCCTGGTGGCTCTGGGCAGCAGGCCTGGCCGTGGCCGCCTCGCGGACGACCAACCCACTGCTGCTCCTCCTCATCGTTGCCGTGGCCGCCTACGTCGTCGCCGCGCGACGCAGTCCGTCACCATGGGCGCGATCGTTCAGCGTCTTCCTCAAACTCGGGCTGGTCATCGTCGCGATCCGCGTGGTCTTCCAGGTCATCGTGTCCGCTCCCATCGGCACCACCGTGGTCTTCACTCTGCCCGCGCTCACGCTGCCGGAGGTATTCGCCGGCGTGCGACTTGGCGGCGCCGTGACCTTGGAGTCCCTTGTCGCCGCGCTGTATGACGGCATGCGGTTGGCGACCATCCTCATCTGCGTGGGCGCCGCCAACTCACTGGCATCGCCTGCACGCCTGCTCAAGACCGTCCCCGCAGCGCTCTACGAATTCGGACTCTCAGTGGTCATCGCGGTGACCTTCGCGCCCCAACTCGTCGCTGACCTCGATCGCATCCGCACTGCGCGCCGACTGCGTGGACGCACGATCGGCGGCGTACGCGGCACGGCTGCTGTCGCACTTCCGGTCCTCGAAGGCGCGCTCGAGCGCTCGGTGACACTCGCCGCCGCCATGGACTCGCGCGGCTACGGTCGCCAGGCCGCCAGATCCACGACCCTGAGGCGAGTCACGGGTGCTTCACTCATCGCCGCGCTAGTCCTCGTCATCATCGGCACCTACGCGCTGCTCGATGCGTCCGCGCCCCCCGCGCTCGGTGTCCCCCTGCTGGCAGTCGGACTCGGCCTGAGCATCGTCGGCTTCGCCCTTGCCGGACGGCGCTCCGTGCGCACCCGATACCGGCCCGATCCGTGGGGCCTTGCGGAGTGGGGGGTCACCCTCTGCGCCGTCATCACCGGGACCACGCTCGTCTGGCTCAGCATCGCCGGCGTGACCGGACTCATCGCGCCGGTCGACCCCATCGCGTGGCCGGCCGTACCCGCCCTAGCGGTGGCCGGCATCCTCGTCAGCGTGCTGCCGGCCTTCATCTCGCCCCCCGCTCCGGGACGTGCGCCGTGAGCCCGGTCATCGAGTTCGACCACGTGACGATCACCTACTCCGGGGCTGACCGAGCGACGCTTGCTGACGTCACGCTCGACATTGACGAGGGTGAACTCGTCCTCGTCGTCGGTGAGACCGGCAGCGGCAAGTCGACTCTCCTGCGTGCGATCAACGGGCTGGTCCCTCACTTCACCGGCGGCACCGTGCACGGGCGTGTGCGCGTCGCAGGGCGGGATACCTCGACGCATCATCCGCGAGACCTTGCGGACGTCGTCGGCGTGGTGCCGCAGGATCCGATGTCCTCGTTCGTCACCGACACAGTCGAAGAGGAACTCGCCTACGGCATGGAGTGCCTGGGCATCCCGGCTTCGACGATGCGCCGCCGCGTCGAGGAGACCCTCGACCTGCTCGGCCTCGCGGACGTGCGTGACCGCGCGCTCGTGTCCCTCTCGGGCGGGCAGCGTCAACGCGTCGCGATCGGCGCGGTCCTCACCTCGCATCCGCGCGTCATCGTGCTCGATGAGCCGACCAGCGCACTCGATCCCGGGGCCGCGGAGGAAGTCCTGGCGACGCTGCAACGCCTGGTCCATGATCTCGGCATCACCGTCGTGCTCGCCGAGCACCGGCTCGAGCGGGTGCTGGAGTATGCCGACCGCGTCGTCTACGTCCCCGGTGCCGCCGCACCCGTCGTCGTGGGCAGCCCGCGCGACATCATGGCCACCTCCGCGGTCGCTCCTCCTGTCGTCAGGCTCGGTCGACTGGCGCAGTGGGATCCCCTGCCCCTGTCCGTGCGCGATGCGCGTCGGCACGCGGGCGGACTGCGCGAGCAACTACACGCCACCCCACCGCGAGCGAGCGTGTCATCGGGCGTCACCGTGCCGGTCGTGTCGATCCAGCGCACACGGGCGTCCTATGGCGCCGTCCACGCCCTGCGCGGGGTCACACTCGATGTCGCTACGGGCGAGATCGTCGCCCTGATGGGACGCAATGGCGCGGGGAAATCCACGCTGCTCTCGACCCTCGTCGGCCTGCGCCGGCCGAACGCCGGCACCGTGCGCATCGATGGCATCGACCCAGCCACCCTGACCGGCCCCAAGCTCATCGGCCGAGTCGGCCTGGTCCCCCAGGACAGTTCGGATCTGCTCAGTCGCGACAGCGTCGCGGCCGAATGCTCGGACGCGGATCGCGACGCGGACGTCGCGGCCGGATCAGCGGCGCGCCTGCTGCATCGCCTGGCGCCGGAGGTCCCTCTCGACATGCACCCACGCGATCTGTCTGAGGGGCAGCGTCTCGTCCTCGCCCTCGTCGTCATCCTCGTCGCGACACCGGCCGTGATCCTCCTCGACGAACCCACGCGCGGCCTGGACTACCCGACCAAGGAGCGCCTGTCGCAGTTGCTGCGCGACCTCGCCGCAAGCGGTCACGCCATCGTCGTCGCCACGCATGACGTCGAGCTCGCAGCCGAGACGGCGACGCGCGTCGTCGTCCTCGCCGACGGCGAGGTAGTCGCAGACGGTCCCACCGCCGAGGTCGTCGTCGGCTCCCCGCTCTTCGCTCCTCAGGTGGCCAAGGTCCTCGTCGGACCCGATGCCGTCGATGTTCCGCTCACCGTGGCCGAGGTCCGCGACGCCCTAGCGGTGTCGGGATGAGCGCCAACGCCGTGCGCATGGGTGCACGCTCATGGACCGCCGTCATCCTCGCCACGCTCGTCGGGGTCATGGCGTTCGGCTGGCCGTTCCTCGCCGAGCCTGGGTCGACGGCGGTGGCTCACAGCGCTGACGCACCCTGGGTCTTCGCCGCGATCGTGCCGCTTGTCTTGCTCGTCGTGCTGGCCCAGGTGGCCGACGGTGGGATGGATGCCAAGGCCATCGCGATTCTCGGTGTCCTCGCCGCTGTCATCTGCATCCTGCGGCCACTTGGTGCCGGCACGGCCGGGCTCGAACCGATCTGGTTCGTCATCATCCTGGGCGGCCGAGCCCTCGGTCCCGGCTTCGGCTTCTCGCTGGGAGCCCTGTCGCTGGCCGCATCGGCGCTCCTCACCGGCGGAGTGGGGCCCTGGCTGGCCTTCCAGATGATCGCCGCAGCGTGGGTGGGCCTTGGCGCAGGACTGCTACCACCATGGCCCGGCGCGTCGGCGCAGCCGACGCTGTCGGGCTCGCGCGGTCGATCCGAGATCGCGATGCTCGCGGCGTACGGCATGGTCGCCTCAATGGCGTACGGGCTCGTGATGAACCTATGGTTCTGGCCCTTCCTCAGCGGGCTCGAGGCGACGGCGTACGCCCCGGCGATCCTGTTCGATCCAGGCGCCCCGGTGACGGACAACCTCGCGCGCTGGCTCGCGTTCTCCCTCGTCACCTCGCTCGGATGGGACATCCCACGGGGGATTCTCACCGCTGTCCTCATCATCGTCGCGGGCCGACCGATACTCACCGCGCTCGAGCGCGCCTCGCGCCGCGCGAACTTCGCCCCGGCGGTGGAGTTCGTTGACGGGCGGGTTATCCCACCTTCTGACGGCATGTCGCCGCTGCAACCCGCCACTCAACGAACTGAGCGGACGTGATGGAGGTTCTCGTCCTCGGCACCGGATCGGCAGACGGCTGGCCGAGCCCTTTCTGCACCTGCGCGTCGTGCTCGGACATGCGTAGCCGTGGCCGAGTGCGCACTCCGTCAGCGGCACTCGTCGACGACGTCATTCTCATTGATGCGGGACCGTCGGTGCCTAGCGCAGTCGCTCGTGCCGGTCGCCACCTGCGCGGGGTGCGGCACATCCTCGTCACGCATGCGCATCCCGATCACCTCGATCCGGCACTGCTGCTGTGGCTGGACTGGAATCCCACGCCGCACACGATCCACCTGTGGGGCCCGCCCGCGGTGATCGCCGCGTGTCGCGACTGGATCGGCCCGCGCACGCCGGTCGAGCTCCACGCGATCGCCGCGGATTCCACCGTGTCACTGCCGACCCCGGCGGGGGCGTACGTCGCGCGCGTGATCCCCGCGCGCCACGATGGACGCATGCACGATGCGGTGGCGGCCGAGGCCGTGCTCTACGACGTCACCGCACCTGACGGCGGTCGCCTGCTCTACGCGACGGACACCGGCCTGCTCGACAGCATCGAGTGCATGCGCGGTGCGGCGTACGACGTCATCCTCATCGAGGAGACATTCGGAGACCACACCGAGCACGGGACGGGACACCTCGACCTCGCGACGCTGCCGGTGATGCTTGATCGACTCACAGCGGTCGGAGCCCGTGCCGAGCGGACTCGCGTGATCGCGGTGCACCTCAGCCATCACAATCCGCCGGAAGCAGAGCTTCGCGAGCGGCTCGACTCTCTCGGCGTCTGCATGGTGGACGACTCCACCGTTGTTGGCGCAGCGCGTCGCGAACTCATCCTCGGCGGCGCACGCTCGGGCAAGTCGCACGAGGCAGAGCGCCGTGCGCGGACCTTTGTCGACGTGACCTACATCGCGACCGCCGGCGATCGTCCCGGCGACAGCGAATGGACCGCCCGCGTCGACGCACATCGCTCGCGACGCCCCGGCCATTGGCGCACGCTCGAGGGCCCCGATGCCGTCATCCCGGGCCTGCGTGAGGCAGCCGTCGGGTCCGCCGTACTCGTCGACTGCCTCACGCTGTGGCTCACGGGCGTGCTTGACGCGGCATGCCCGACCTGGGATGACCACGACACGCTCGCGGCCGCCGCAGACGCAGCCGCCAAGGACCTGCGTGCGGCCATCGAGGCATGCCCTGCCACCGTGCTCCTCGTGAGCAACGAGGTCGGCATGGGTGTGGTCCCCCCGACATCGTCGGGGCGGCTCTTCGTCGATCTGCTCGGTCGCGTCCACCAAGTCATCGGTGAGGCGTGCGACAGCCTGACCCTTATGGTGGCCGGGCGAGCCCTCGACATAGGCGGACGACGTGGCTGAAGCGACTGACTCGACAGCGACGGATGCGCCCGGCGGGTCTGCGAAGCCGCCCCGGTCTGACTGGCTCGCTGATGTCATTGCGCGTATCGACTGGCCGGACCGCGCGGTCGCCCAGGAGGCGACTTCGCGGTGGCAGCAGCTCACCAAGCCCGTGGAAGCACTCGGGCGACTGGAGGATCTGGGCACCTGGTGGGCGTCCGTGCGCGGGCAGTGCCCTCCCGCTCCTCCGCAGCGCACGGTGCTCGTCATCGTCGCTGGCGACCACGGCGTGGCGCGCACCGCGCGAACGTCGGCCTATCCCCCCGAGGTCACCGCCCAGATGGTGCGGACCTTCCTGGCCGATCGCGCAGCAGCCAATGCGCTCGCCCGTCAGGTCAATGCACGCGTACGCGTCATCGACGCGAGCGTGGACGCAGACGCGGACTACGTCGCCGACCTGGATCCGGCTGTGACGGCCGGGCGCATTCGTCGATCCAGCGGCTCCATCGACCGCGAGGATGCGATGACGCTCGACGAGGCGCGCGCGGCCGTGCAACTCGGCATCGCCGTCGCCGAGACCGAGATCGATGCAGGCGCCGACCTGCTCATCGTCGGCGACATGGGCATCGGCAACACCACCTCCGCCGCGGCGATCATCGGGCTCCTTGGACCGGCCGACATCTTGTCCGTCGTCGGTCGCGGCACCGGCATCGATGACGAGACCTGGATGCGCAAGGCGGCCGCGGTCCGCGACGCGATGCGCCGGGGCAAGGAGCACAAGGGGTCGCCGATCGATCTGCTCGCGGCGATCGGTGGTCCGGACATCGCCACCATGGTTGGCCTGCTGCTGGGCGCTGCTGCTCGACGCACACCGGTGATCCTCGACGGCACGGTCGTCTCTGCGGCGGCGCTCATCGCCCATCGCGCGGCATACAAATCGCGCGACTGGTGGCAGGCCGGCCATCGCTCGACCGAGCCCGCACACGCGGTGGCCCTGGGGCGCCTCGATCTCGCGCCGCTCCTTGACATGAAGATGCGACTCGGCGAGGGCACCGGTGCCCTGCTGGCTGTCCCCCTCGTCGCATCTGCCGCCGCCGCACTCGGCGAGATGCTCACCTTCGCCGAGGCGGGAGTGAGCACCGCAGACTCGGAGCCCGCCGAGTGACCTCGCTGCGCTTAGCGCTCGGGCTCTTCACGATCATTCCCTCGGGGTACGTCGGTGACGTCGACCGCCGCGTCGCGGGCCGCGCCATGCTCTGGGCACCTGTCGTCGGCGCGATCATCGGGGTCATCGCGGCCGCAGTCGTCTGGGCTGCACACGCCCTCGTGCCCACGGCACTCGGATCGCTCCTCGCCGCCGCGCTCGGCATCGGAGCGCTCGCCTATCTCACCCGTGCCCTGCATCTCGACGGTCTCGCGGATACCGCCGACGCCCTCGGGAGCGGCAAGCCGGCAGACGGGGCACTCGCAATCGCTCGACGCGGTGACGTAGGACCGTTCGGAGTCGCGACCCTGATCCTCACTCTGCTCATCCAAACAGCGGCCCTCGCCGTGCTCACGGACGAAGGCGTCGGGCCCGTCGCCCTCATCCTCGCCGTCACGACTGGCCGCCTTGCCGCAACCCTCGCGTGCAGCCGAGGAATTGCCGCCGCAAGACCCGAGGGGCTCGGCGCCCTCGTCTCGGGAGCAGTGCCCCGCTGGGCCGCGGCCGCCTGGACGTTCGTCGTGATGCTCGCAGCAGCAATCTGCGGTGTGGTGCTCATGCCGGCAGCCCCGTGGAGCATTCCTGTGGCGATCGCCGTGGGGCTTGTCGTCTCACTCCTCCTCGTGCGCCGCGGCGTGCGCCGACTCGGAGGCATCACCGGGGATGTCCTGGGCGCCGCCATCGAGACGGCTGCCGCGGCCGCGCTGGTCGCCCTGGCGCTCACCGCTACGGTCAGCGCATGACCTTGCGCCAGACGCCCCTGCACTCCCGGCACCTCGACCTCGGCGCCAAGATGGCGGACTTCGGCGGCTGGGACATGCCCATCGAGTACGCCGGCACCGTCGCCGAGCACACGGCGGTGCGCGAAGACGTCGGAGTCTTCGATGTCTCGCACATGGGCTACACGGAAGTGAGCGGACGTGGCGCCGTCTCGTGGCTCAACTCGGTCGTGGCCAATGACCTCGATCGCGTGGGTCCAGGGCAGGCGCAGTACACCCTGCTCTGCGATGACAACGGCGGAGTGATCGATGACCTCATCGTCTATCGCATCGACGACGATCATGCCTTCATCGTCCCCAACGCGAGCAACTCCGACGCCGTTGTCGCTGCCCTGGCGGCAGCTGCCGCCGGATCCGATGTCACCGTGGCCGACAAGCGCGAGGACTACGGCATCCTCGCGGTGCAGGGTCCGCGCTGCGACGCGATCCTCGAGGCAGTCGGACTGCCAACAGGGCACGACTACATGAGCTTCACCCGCGGCCGCTGGCGCGACACCCCTGTCGTCGTCTGCCGCACCGGCTACACCGGGGAGCGCGGCTACGAGATCCTCGCCCCCTCATCCGCCGTGCCCGACCTGTGGGACGCGGTCGTCACCGCGGGCGCTACCCCTGCGGGCCTCGGCGCGCGCGACACCCTGCGCACCGAGATGGGCTATCCGCTCCACGGACACGAGTTGTCGGCAGAGATCTCGCCGGTGCAGGCCGGCCTGGTCTGGGCCGTGGGCTGGGACAAGCCGGAGTTCGCGGGCCGCGATGCGCTCGTGGCCGAGCGCGCGGCAGGCCCGCGCCGGCGCCTGCGCGGTCTCATCGCGTCGGAGCGCGCCATCCCACGCGCGGGCATGGCTGTGCTCTCCGCGGACGGTGATGTCGTCGGGGAACTCACGAGCGGCACCTTCTCTCCTACGCTCAAGCAGGGCATCGGCCTGGCCCTGCTCGACCCGGCCATCGCCGAGGGCGACGAGGTCGTGGTCGACGTACGCGGCCGTCAGGCACGATTCACCGTGACGAAGCCGCCGTTCGTCCCCGCACGCGCGAAGTAGCGCCACGCACTCCGAGAACGCCGGAAATCGAGAGTTGCGGTGCCCGCAAAGCCTTGATTTCCCGCACGCACACTCCGGAGTCGACGCTGTGGCTCAGGCGGCGTTGACGCGCACTCCCACTCCACGACTGACCCGCAATGGCTAGGGTCATGCCATGACCAGTGTTGCCCTGACATCCGCCCCTGTGACCACCCTCGACGTCGACGCCCTCATCGTTGGCATCACGGACGAGGGCAAGAAGCGAGTTGAAGGACCGAGCGCCCTCCCCGACGACGTGCGCACGGCGCTGGAGAAGGCCCTGGAGGCGCTCGGCGCCACCGGCAAGTTCGGAGAGGTCACCAAGGTGCCGGGCACGGGCCTGGTCCGAGCCCGCATGATCGTGGCCATCGGCCTCGGGGATGCGCGCATCCTGGACTACGAGAAGGTGCGTCGGATCGCCGGATCAGCACTGCGCGGCCTCGCCGGTACGAAGTCGGTGGCCATCGTGGTGACCGATCCCGACGGGCCGCGCATCCAGGCCGTCGCCGAAGGAGCCCTGCTCGGCAATTACTCGTTCACAGCCTTCCGCGGCGCTAGCGCTGCGAGCCAGCCTGCACCCGTGCAGAAGATCGCGATCACCGGTGATCCGAAGGACAAGGAGCAGTCCGCCGCACTCGCTCGCGCCGAGGTCATCGCCGAGGCCGTCAACTACGCACGGGACCTGGTCAACACCCCACCGTCGGCGCTTCCCCCGGAGGAGATCGCGCAGCAGGCAATCGAGGCCGTCAGCAAGCTCCCCGTCGGTGTCGAGGTATGGGACGAAGACGCGCTGGAGCGCGATGAGTTCGGCGGGATCCTCGCTGTCGGACAGGGCTCGGCTCATCCCCCCCGTCTCATTCGGCTCGAGTACTCGCCGAAGGGCGCCAAGCGCACCCTCGCGATCGTCGGCAAGGGCGTCACCTTCGACTCCGGCGGACTCTCGCTCAAGCCACCGAAGGCCATGGAGACGATGAAGTGCGACATGAGCGGTGCTGCCGCCGTCATCGCCGCCGTCACCGCCATCGCGCGACTCAAGATCAAGGTGAACGTTGTCGGCTGGATCCCCACGGTGGAGAACATGCCCGGGGGGCGCGCACAGCGCCCGGGTGACGTCATCACTATCTTCGGCGGCCGTACGGTCGAGGTGCTCAATACCGATGCCGAGGGCCGCCTCATCCTCGCGGATGCGCTCGTCGCAGCATCCGATGAGGAGCCTGCGCTCATCATCGACGCGGCGACCCTCACCGGTGCGCAGACGGTCGCCCTCGGTGATCGCACCTCGGGGATCATGGCCAACGACGACGATCTGCGCGCGGCGATCTACGACACCGCCACGCGCGCGGGCGAGACGATGTGGCACATGCCGATCCCCGAGGAGTCCCGCGGCACGCTCGACTCGCCCATCGCCGACATCAAGAACATCGGCGACGGCAAAGGCGGGATGCTCAGCGCCGCGGCGTTCCTGCGCGAGTTCGTGCCCGACGCCCAGCCCTGGGCCCACCTCGATATCGCCGGCCCGGCATACAACGAAGGTGCGCCCTACGGCTACACGCCCAAGGGGGGCACCGGCGCCGCGGTGCGGACCTTCATCCAGGCCGCCGAGGACGTCGCCGACGGTCGCCTGCCCTGAGGGCCCTCACGCGCCATCGGGCGCCTGCCGTCGACGAAATGGTCGCTCCACGCAACCCTCGTCGACCGAACGGCCGCCATGCGGTCGACGAGGCGCAGACCCCAGCGCCCCATGCTGACCTCGGGGCACCCGCCCTGGCAGAGCCGTCCGCGCAGGGCGGTGACAGGATGGTCCCCGTCCAATCGTGAGGGGAGCATCCGTGCCTGAGGCCGACGTCGTCATCCTGGGCGGGGGCAGCGGTGGCTACGCCTGCGCGCTGCGCGCATCGCAACTCGGCCTCTCGGTCGTCCTCATCGAGAAGGGCAAGCTCGGCGGCACGTGCCTTCACAGAGGCTGCATCCCGACCAAGGCCCTCCTGCATGCTGCCGAGGTTGCCGACCTCGCGCGCGACAGTGAGGACTTCGGCGTCAAGGCCACCCTCGAGGGCATCGATATGCCGAAGGTCAACTCCTATCGCGACGGCGTCGTCGGCCGGCTCTACAAGGGACTGCAGGGCCTGGTCAAGAGCCGCAACGTCACCTACGTCGAGGGCGAAGGCCGCCTCACATCGCCCAACACCGTCACGGTGGATGGCACGGCGTACACGGGCAAGGCGGTCGTGCTGGCGACGGGCTCCTACGCGCGCAGCCTGCCGGGCCTGGAGATCGGCGGCCGCATCATGACCTCCGATCAGGCGCTCAATCTCGACTACGTCCCCGGAAAGGTCATCGTGCTCGGCGGCGGCGTCATCGGCGTCGAGTTCGCCAGCGTGTGGAAGTCCTTCGGCGCCGACGTCCACATCATCGAGGGGCTCCCACGGCTCGTCCCTGCCGAGGACGAATCGCTGTCCAAGGCGTTCGAGCGCGCCTACCGCAAGCGCAAGATCGACTTCACCACCGGGGTGCGCTTCCAGTCCGCGACACAGGACGACAACGGTGTGCACGTGACACTGGAGAACGGCGACACGATCGATGGCGACATCCTCCTCGTCGCCGTCGGCCGGGGGCCACAGACCGAGGGCATGGGATTCGCCGAGGCTGGCATCGCGATGGATCGCGGCTGGGTGCTCGTGGATGATCGCCTGCGCACTAACGTCCCGGGCGTCTACGCCGTCGGCGACATCACCCCCGGCCTGCAGCTCGCACACCGCGGCTTCCAACAGGGCATCTTCGTCGCCGAGGAGCTCGGGGGCCTCGCCCCTCGTCCGATCCGCGACGTCGACATTCCGCGCGTCACCTACTCCGAGCCCGAGATCGGATCGGTCGGCCTCACCGAAGCCCAGGCCAAGGAGGAGTACGGCGCCGACGGCGTGCAGGTCTACGAGTACAACCTCGGGGGCAACGGCAAGAGCCAGATCCTCGCCACGACCGGCTTCATCAAGCTCGTGCAACGCACAGACGGCCCGGTCGTCGGCGTCCACATGATCGGGTCGCGCATCGGCGAGCAGATCGGTGAGGCCCAGCTCATCGTCAATTGGGAGGCCTACCCCGAGGACGTGGCCTCCCTGGTCCATGCGCACCCCACACAGAACGAAGCCATGGGCGAGGCGTTCCTCGCCCTCGCCGGCAAGCCCCTGCACGCTCACGCCTGACGCTCGAAGGAGTCCCATGCCCGTCTCGGTCACCCTTCCCCCGCTCGGTGAGTCCGTCACCGAGGGCACCGTCACGCGCTGGCTCAAGAAGGTCGGCGACACCGTCGCCGCCGACGAGCCGCTCGTCGAGGTCTCCACCGACAAGGTCGACACCGAGATCCCCGCACCCGCGAGCGGGGTGATCCTCGCCATCCGCGTGCCCGAGGACTCCACCGTCGAGGTCGGCGCCGAACTTGCCGTCATCGGTGATGCCTCCGAGACCGCCGCGGCTCCCGCGCCCGCGCCGGCAGCAGCACCCCCTGCACCCGCACCGGCCCCGACAGTTCCGGCACCCGCGCAGGGCGCACCCGCTTCCGCCGCTCCGACCGGCAGTGGATCGGGTACGACGTCGGTCGTGCTTCCCCCGCTCGGCGAATCCGTCACCGAGGGCACCGTCACGCGCTGGCTCAAGCAGGTCGGCGAAGCCGTCGCAGCCGACGAACCACTCGTCGAGGTCTCCACCGACAAGGTCGACACCGAGATCCCGGCTCCCGTGGGCGGCATCGTGCTGGCCATCCGCGTACCCGAGGACTCCACCGTCGCTGTCGGTGCCGAACTCGCCGTCATCGGCGATGCCGGAGCCCTGTCCGGCGATGCCCCCGCACCCGCCCCGGCACCGGCTCCGGCACCTGCACCCGCCGCGGCACCTGCTCCGGCACCCGCTCCCGTCGCCGCGCCCGTCCCTGCCGCTCCGGTCACTCCCTCGGCACCCGCTGCTCCCGCGGCGTCCGCACCGGCTGCCAGCCCGACGGGGAGCGACGATGAGAGCTACGTGACTCCGCTTGTGCGCAAGCTCGCGGCTGAGAAGGGCGTCGATCTCGCCACGGTCACGGGCACCGGAGTCGGCGGCCGGATCCGCAAGCAGGATGTCCTCGCGGCCGCCGAGAGTGCCGCCGCTCCGACTGCGTCCGCACCTGCATCTGCGGCATCGGCCGCACCGGCGACCGCACCCGCGGCGCCCTCGGCCCAGGCGACTATGCGCGGCACGACGCAATCGATGTCACGCCTGCGCAAGGTCATCGCCGAGCGCATGGTCGAGTCGCTGCAGGTGTCGGCGCAGCTCACCACCGTCGTCGAGGTCGATGTCACGCGCATCGCCCAGCTCCGCGATCGCGCCAAGCATGACTTCGAGGCACGCGAAGGCGTCAAGCTCACCTTCCTGCCGTTCTTCGCCAAGGCGGCTGTCGAGGCACTCGCGGCCTACCCGTCGCTCAACGCCTCGATCGACGTCGGCGCAGGCACCGTCACCTACCACGGCGAGGTCAACCTCGGGGTCGCCGTCGACACCGACCGAGGCCTGCTCGTCCCCGTGGTGCGCGATGCCGGTGACCTGAGCGTGGCCGGGCTCGCTCGTCGCATCACCGACCTCGCCGATCGCACGCGGACAAACAAGGTCTCGCCCGACGAGTTGTCCGGAGGCACGTTCACCATCACGAACACCGGCAGCCGCGGCGCCCTCTTCGACACCCCCATCATCAACCAGCCTCAGGTCGCGATCCTGGGCACGGGAAGCGTCGTCAAGCGCCCCGTCGTCATCAGTGACGGTGGCAGCGATGTCATCGCCATCCGGTCGATGGTCTACCTCGCGCTCACCTACGACCACCGCCTCGTCGACGGTGCCGACGCCGCGCGCTTCCTCAGCGCGGTGCGCGCCCGCCTCGAGGAAGGCACCTTCGCCGACGTGGGAGCCTGATGCGCGTCGCCGTCACCGGAGCAAGCGGACTCATCGGGTCCGCGCTCGTCCCCGCCCTTCGCGCGCGCGGAGACGATGTCGTCAAGCTCGTCCGGCGCGCCCCCTCAGCAGCGGATGAAGTGCGCTGGGATCCGCGCTCAGGTGAGGTCGACCTCGCCGGCCTCTCGGGCGTGCAGGGCATCGTCCACCTCGCGGGTGCCGGCGTCGGCGACAAGCGATGGACCGATGCCTACAAGGCCGAGATTCGTGATTCCCGCGTGCAGGGCACGATGACGATCGCTCAAGCTGCTGCCGCACTTGGCCCCAGGCCCGGCGTCCTCGTCTGCGGATCGGCCATCGGCTACTACGGCGACACCGGCGATCGCATCGTCACCGAGGAGTCGCCGCAGGGTGCGGGTTTCCTTGCTGACGTCGTGGCCGACTGGGAGGCATCAGCCCGACCCGCCGTCGACGCGGGCATCCGGGTGCCTTACGCGCGCACCGGTCTGGTGGTGAGTTCACAGGGCGGCGCGTGGAAGCGGCTCATGCCGATCTTCAAGGCTGGCCTGGGCGGCAAGATCGGCTCGGGGTCGCAGTACTGGTCCTTCATCTCCCTGCGCGACGAAGTCGCTGCGCTCATCACCCTGCTCGACGATGGCAGGTACTCCGGACCGGTCAACCTCACCGCGCCGACGCCCGTGACGAACTCCGAGGTGACCGCCGCGATGGGCCGGGTGCTTGGCCGACCGACACTGCTGCCCGTGCCAGCGTTCGCACTCAAGGTCGCCCTCGGTGAGTTCTCCCAGGACGTCCTCGGCAGCCAGCGCGTGATTCCCACCGTGCTCGAGCGAGACGGATTCACCTGGAGCGATCCGACGATCGACCAGGCCATCTCCCAGGCTGTCGCCGGCAGCTAGCCGAATGCCCGCAGGGCAACGTCACCCTGCGCTGCTGGTGCCGGACAGATCTCCTGCGCCGATCCTGTCGACCCTAGGGCGGACAGCCCCAAGAAGGCGACCGCCGCAGCGCCAGCAAGCGCAAGACCTAAGCGCCACGGCACGCGCAGCGTTGCCGTGAAGGACCCCGCCGGCGCGGCATGGCGACCCCGTGCTCGCGGAGCCGAGGGGATCGGCTCCGGGACACGGCGGGCGGGCACCGCAGCGGCCACGGGCTCAGCGATGCGCGGGGGTGGCACATCGCCGTGCCGGGCGCGACGCTGCGCCGGCGGGGAGATCGGGGGCGAGGGGGCTCGGCGAGCTGCCCCATCGAGCACCGCGGCGAGCCGCGCCATCGAGGGACGCGCCGACGGATCCGGGTCGGCGCCGCAGACGAGGATCTGCACCACATCGGCGCCAACGGAGCCTCGGGGGAGCCACTCATCGAGCAGGGCCACGAGAGCTGCGACATCGTCCTCCGCACTGCCACCAGGGCGCCACCCTGTGAGACAGCCGAGCCCCTCGCTCACATGGACCGAGTCGCTCGCGACCCCACCGTGCGCGAGCCCGGCATCGTGGAGGAGAGCAAGGCCAGAGGCGATCGGTGCCAGGACGGCGATCGGATCATCACCAGGCCCGATCACCTCACTGCCGGACGGAACCTCCCACGTGAGCGCGAGACCATCGCCGGCGAACTGCGCCGAGCGCAGGGGCGCCAGGCCGGGATGCCGCACTGCGCCGGCTCGCAGGGCCTGCCGACGCACACGATCTCGCTCCACCAGATCGGGCGGGAGTGACATCAAGGTCGTCATGGTCGTCATGTCATGTCGCATGTGCGCATCGTGCACCGCGGCTGCCCTCCGATGCTTTTGGTTATCCACAGGCGACTACGGTGGGCGACGTGGGCGTGATCATCGTGGGAGCCGGGCTGAGCGGGCTCGCGGCAGCGCGTCACCTGCGGAGCAGTGGCGTCGACGCGGTCGTCCTCGAGGCCTCGGATTCCGTCGGCGGTCGGGTGCGCACCGACGTCGTCGACGGCTTCCGCCTCGATCGCGGCTTCCAGCTCTACAACCCGGCCTACCCCGAGGGACGGCGAGTCCTGGACTACGACGACCTCGATCTGCGCACCTTCGTCGCCGGGGCGCGCATCATCCTGCGTCCTCGTGGGCGACGCCACGTGGCGAAGGTGGCCGACCCGCGACGCGAGCCCTCGTGGGCGCTGTCCTCGGTGCTCGCGCGGCTGGGCTCCCCGGTGTCAACGACACGCTTCGCCGCCTATGCCGCTTCGCGCGCCGTACGCTCCCCCGCAGCGCTACGGGGCGACCCCGACATCACCAGCGCCGAGGCTCTGCGACGGGCCGGGGCGGATCGGCAGCTCACGGAGCGACTCCTGCGGCCATTCCTGTCAGGTGTGTTCCTCGAGTCCGATCTCACGACGTCACGCAGATTCCTCGATCTCGTGCTGCGATCGTTCGTCAAGGGGACACCGGGCGTGCCTGCGCGCGGCATGCAGCGCATCCCCGAGCAGTTGGCGCAGGGCACCGAGGTGCGTTTCGACTCCCCGGTCGCGGACGTGTCGTCGCGCGGCGTCGTGCTCACCGGTGGCGGGGAGCTCACGGCCGATGCCGTCATCGTCGCAACCGATCCGATGGCAGCGCAGCGATTGGTACCTGAGTTTCGCGCGCCTGCACCGCGATCCGTGACGACCTGGTACTACCGGCCCGACGGTGACCCTTCTCGGCTCGCCGACGGCGACGCCGTGCTCACGCTGGACGGGGCGCGACGTGGACCGGTGATCAACTCCGTCGTCCTCACCCACGCTGCACCGGAGTACGCGCCACCGGGAAGCGCACTGGTGTCCGCATCGGCGCTCGGCGTGCGCGAGAGCGGCGTTCACGAGATCGCCGTGCGCGACCACCTTGGGTGGATGTACGGCGTACCCACGTCCAGGTGGGAACTCATCGCGACATACGCCATCCCCTACGCCCTTCCCGCGATGGCGGTGCCCTTCGACCTGCGACGACCGGTGCGCATGCCGTCCGGAGTCTTCGTCGCCGGTGATCATCGCGATACGTCATCCATCCAGGGGGCCCTTGTGAGCGGCCGACGTGCCGCAGAGGCGGTCCTGGTCGACCTGGGCATCGTCGATGCCCTCAACCCGCACCCGGAGGTGCCGTGATGACTCCCAGGATCCTGGCCACGAGCGGTGGCTTCGTCGCCACCGACCGATGGGGCGTGATGCGGCCCGGTGGCCTCATGCTCGAGGCGCTGCGCCTCACCGGAGTCGATCGTCCGCGCGTGTGCCTCGTGATGACCGCGAGCGGCGACGACGCGTCGTACCTCGCCCGTTCCTACGCCGCCCTCGGGACCCTCGGCTGCGACGTCGACCACCTCGCCCTGTTCACCATGCCCAACCGCGATCCCGAGGAGATCCTGGCGCGCAGCGATGTGGTCTGGGTGGGCGGCGGCAGCGTTGCCAACCTGCTCGCGCTCTGGCGCCTGCACGGGGTCGACACTGCCATGCGAGCAGCGTGGGAGCGCGGCACGATCCTCGCGGGTGTCAGCGCAGGGTCGATCTGCTGGCATGTCGGCGGGCCGACTGATTCATATGGGCCGACACTTCGCCTCGTCACCGACGGACTGGCGCTGCTGCCGTACGGCAATGGAGTGCACTACGACAGCGAGGAGCAACGCCGACCCCTGCTGCAGCGCGTGGTCGGTGACGGCCTGCTCCCCACGTCCTACGCGACCGACGATCGCATCGGGATCTTGTACGAGGGTGACGAGGCGGTCCGGGTGATCGCCGACATCGAGGTCGATGCCCCAAGCGGGCCCGCGGCCTACCGCGTGGAGCGAATCGGGAGCGACGTCGTCGAGACTCGACTGCCCGTGGGGCCGATCACTCGATGAACCGGCGCCATCACGGGTGATCTCGCACCAGCGCTCGCCAAAGCGGCGCTTGGTCGCGCCGATGAAGGCTGAACGCCGCGACCATCGGTCGTTTTCGCGATTGAAGTCCCGCTAGTACGAGCGAGTCACCTCGGCGACGACCACGGAGTACGCCGCATACCAGTCGTCGCGGCCGCGCTGCTGCGCGACAAGGTGCTCGGAGACCGACTTCCAGGCCCGGGCGCTCGCGTCATCGGCCCAGTAGGACACGGTGATGCCCAGCCCGGTCGACGGGTCGCGGACGGACTCGACGCCGAGGTAGCCGGGCTGCTGGGCAGCGAGATCCTGCATCGCCTCGGCCATCGCGGCATATCCGGCGGCATCCATCGCAGATCCCGTATCGGGATCGATGCGGCGTACCGAGTGGAAGATGACCGCGACGGCTCCGGCCGGGATCTCCATCACTCCACGCTGAAGTTCGGCAGTTTGCGCTCCAGCCAGCCCGGCAGCCACCAGTTGGCCCGGCCGAACATCGACATCACGCTCGGCACGAGGACGAGTCGCACGATAAACGCGTCGATAAGGACCGCCGAGGCGAGCGCGACACCGAAGAGTTTGATCGTGTCATTGGGGACGGGCACGAAGGCAAGGAAGACCGAGCTCATGATCAAGGCCGCGGCCACGACGACCTTGCCGGACCCGGCAAGCCCGTGACGCACGGCCTCGCGATTGTCACCGGTCTCGTGCCAACCCTCCTGCATGCGCGAGACGAGGAAGACCTCGTAGTCCATCGACAGACCAAACAGGATCGCGAACACCATGATCGGCAGGAAGGGCAGGATCGGCCCTGTGGTGGCCACGCCGATAAGACTCGCTCCCCAGCCCCACTGGAAGACGGCAACGGTGATGCCGAGTGCCGCGGAAAAGCTGAGAAGGCTCGTGACGGCAGCGGTGAGAGGGATGAGGAGCGAGCGGAAGAGCAGGAAGAGCGCGATGAAGCCCAGGCCGATGACGACGAGCAGGAAGAGCGGCAGCACGCTGATGAGGACATTCGTGAAGTCCTGCGTCACCGCCTGGGTGCCCCCGACGTAGATGGCTGCGCCACTGGCGGCGACCTGCTGTGAGGTCGTGGTCCGCAGCCGGGTGAGCAGCTCGTTCGTCGCAGGGTCATCCGGCGACGTGGTCGGCTGCACGAGCACGCTCGTCACGAGGCCGTTCTCACTGAAGGGGCTGTTCTTGCCGCCGATGGTGGCGGTCTTGTAGAGCGGCAGCATGTCCTTGTTGGGGATGGTCGAGGCCACGCCGTCGGTCGCCGCAAGCGCCTCGACAGTGGACGTGAGCGCGGTGTCATCCAGGGGCAGCGGGAGGACAACAGCGACGAAGAACGGACCGTTGACTCCGGGGCCGAAGCCCTTGCTCATGAGGTCGTAACCGATGCGCGCAGTCGTGCCCGGTGCGGCGCTGCCGTTGTCGGGGAAACCCTGACGGATGCTGAATGCTGGAATGGCGAGCAGGACCACGAGCCCCAGCGCGACCAGTCCGGTGAGCCAGGGAGCCTTTTGCAGGATGCGGCCATAGCCGGCCCAACGACTGTCATCGAGGGCCAGGGCACGCTCATGGCGTGCCCACGGCATGCGCACGCCCAGCGTGTGCTTGCCCAGCAGGCTCACCACGGCAGGCAGGAGGATCAGCGCCGCGAGCATGACGACGAAGACGGTGGCCGCGGCAGCGATGGCCAGTCCGTAGAAGAACGTCACGCCGAGGACGAAAAGCCCGAGCAGGGCGATGATGACGGTGCTCCCCGCGAAGAGCACTGCGCGCCCCGCTGTCCGCACCGCCGTGCGGATTGCCTCCTTGGGATCCTTACCCGCGAGCATGTCCTGTCGGAACCGGTTGAGGATGAACAGCGAGTAATCGATGCCGACGCCCAGGCCGATCATCGAGGCCAACTGAGGCGCGAACGAAGCGACGTCGAGGAAGCGTGCGATCACCAGGATGAGCAGCTGCCCTACCGCGAGCCCGACGACGGCGACGACGATGGGCAGTCCCGCGGCGACAAGGCTGCCAAAGAGGATGATGAGGATGACGATCGCCGCGAGGATGCCGATCCCCTCGCTCGAGCCCGGACCGCCCTGGGCCGCGGTGAGGATCTGGCCCGTGGCACCCACCTGCAACGTCGCGGAATTGGCCGACTCCACCGCGGAGACGAACTCATCGGCCTGCTGGGCGTTGGCGACACCCGGTCCCGCACCGGTGAAGGTCACCGTGGCGTAGGCCACCGTGCCGTCCTTGCTGATCGTCGACGTCG
>JBMTDJ010000026.1:0-23704 GCA_049431945.1 Candidatus Nanopelagicales bacterium
TCGGCGTCGGCATCGGACTCTTCATCACCCTCATCGGCCTGGTCGACGCGGGCATAGCGCGCCCCGGCAACCCCCTCATCAGCTTCGGCGTCAACGGCAACCTGTCGGGCTGGTCGGCCTTCGTCTTCTGCTTCGGCCTGCTGCTCATGAGCGTGCTCGTCGTACTCAAGGTGCGAGGTGGCCTGCTCATCGGCATCGTCGTCACGACTCTCCTCGCTGTCCTGCTCGAGGTGGCCTTCGGTGTCGGCGGTCGCAGCGAGGACAATCCCGGTGGCTGGGGCCTCAACGTCCCGGGTATCCCGACCTCGGTCGTCGGCTCCCCGGACTTCTCGCTCATCGGCCAGTTCAATCTCTTCGGTGCGTTCACCGCCATCGGCGTCCTTGCGGCGGGCCTGGCGGTCTTCAGCCTGATGCTCACCGACTTCTTCGACACCATGGGCACGGCGTTCGGCATCGCAGCCGAGGGCGACCTGCTCGAGGAGAACGACGACGTGCCTCACATGCAGGCGATCCTCGCGGTGGACGCAGGCGCAGCGATTGTCGGCGGTGCGGCGAGCGCATCGAGCAATACGGCGTACATCGAGTCGGCGGCTGGCGTCGGCGACGGCGCGCGCACAGGCATCGCCGCCATGGTCACAGGCGTGCTCTTCCTCGCCGCGATGTTCTTCACACCGCTCGTCACCGTCGTGCCCTGGGAGGCTGCCGCGCCAGCGCTCGTCGTCGTCGGCGCGATGATGATGATGCAGGTCCGCAAGATCGACTTCACCGACCTGTCCATCGGCATCCCGGCCTTCCTCACGATCGTGCTCATGCCCTTCACCTACTCGATCGTCGTGGGCATCGGCGCCGGCTTCGTGACGTGGGTGGTCATCAAGACCTTCCAGCGCCGCGCCCGCGAGATCCCCGCCGTCATGTGGGTGGTCACGCTCGCCTTCGTCGTCTACTTCGCCTCGGAGCCGATCTCCGGCTGGATCGGCCAGTAGTTCCTCGCAAGGTGCGGGCGGGCTCGGTCGCTCCTAACCTCGGGGGCAATGGAGTCGATCGAACAGGGACACGAGCGGCGGACGATGAGCCCGCGGCTTCGCGCCGTGCTCCTCGCTTCCCTCGCCGGTGCCGTCGTCATCGGCGTGCTCGGGTGGATCGGCGACGCCCGCTGGCGGGAGGCGGCGACCGACGACCTGGCCATGGCCTTCGACGAGACGCTGAGCTCGATCGAGATCGCCGAGCGGCGAGTCCAGTCCGTGATGGAGTACGCACGTCCCGCGCGCGAGCGCGCCGATGTCGATCCCGCCGTTCGTGCCTCACTCGACGACCTGGTGCGTGAAACCGCGATCGATGCGCGCGCCGACATCGCCATCCGTCGTCAGGAAGTGGCAGCCATGACCATTCCGCCATGGCATGCAGAGTTGCTCGAGGCACGAGAACGCGCTGAGGAATGGCTCGATCTCCGCGCTGCCGGCATCTCCTCACTCGTGGAGACGGGCCGTGCGACGTACCCGCCTCGCGAGGAGATCGACGCGGCGCGCGAGTCTCTTCGACTGGCCTGGGCTGTCGTGCGCGGCGACTAGCCCCCGTCGGTGTTCGTCGACGGCGAGGCTTCCGGGCAGACCTCATCGGCGTAGGCATCGATGGCTTCCCCGCCCTCGGCGAATGCAGGATCGGCGAACGCCGTGGTGAGTTCAGCAAGCAGGCCGGTCATCTGCGGCGACTGCGCGACGGACTCCTTCACCTGGACGGCGACCTCTCGCGAGCTCGCGAGGAAGGCCTGCCCTTCAGTCGGCATGCCCGGCAGCGCAGCCTCGAGCTCGTACATCGAGAACGAGATGGCGTCTGCCGCGGCGACGGCGGACATGGCATCCCCCGCCCCGAGACTTGTGGCGAGCTCGGCCAGGGCCTCGGAGTAGCCCTCCATCGCGGTGCGCGTCTTGGCGCAGTCGACGGCGGGAGCCGTGCTCGGCGGCGCCGCCTCACCGGAGGATCCGCAGCCGACCAGGGCGAGTCCCGCGGCTGTCCCGACGATCATCCACACCACGGAAAGAGGTCGCGATGACCTCATGCCCGACGATCTCACTCCGGCAGCGTAGGTGACCTGACGAAGGTCAGCTGCACTGGGCGTTGATGTAGTCGTCAAGTTCCTGCTGGCCAGCGAGGTAGCGATCCTGGTCGTTGGCAAGCAGTGCCTCGATGCGCGGGCCGAGGTCAGACACGTCGCCACCTTCGCTCGCCTCGATCGCCATGCGCGCCGCTTCCTTCGTCAGCTCGATGAAGACTCGGGCGTTGTCGGGCATTCCAGGTGCGCCGTTGGTGAAGCCATTGAGAACGTTCTCGACCTGACGGGCAGCGGAGAAGACGGTGCCAGGGTCACCGCTGGTCACAGCGTCGCCGAGACCACCGATGGCCGGGAAATAGGCGCCGAGCGACTCCGCAAGCAGTTCGCAGTCGGCGACGTCCGCGGGTGGCTCGGGCTCCTGGGTCTCCTCCGGCTGAGCGGGCTCCTGAGTCTGCTCCGGCTGTGCAGGTTCCTGCGTCGACTCCTGGGTCTGTGGCGTCTGGTCCTCCTGCGGGGTCGCGCTCGACTCGGCCAACTCGGAGGCGGACGGGGCGATGCTCGATGTGCTGGTCGCGGCATCGCCACCTCCGGAGCACCCGGCCAGCACGAGCCCGAGGGCGAGGGCAGGCGCGGCCAGAAGCCATGCCGTGGATGCGGTCCTTCGCGTGCTCGCCACTGTTTCCTCCTTGGTGGGCGATGGCCTCGGTGGGCGATGGCCAGTAAAGCCCGATCCACCCCGACGTAACAAGTCTGCAGCGAAGTCGGGGCACTAGGACCCCGACTTGCCCCCGCCGCGGCGCCCGCGAGAATGAGGACATGCCTTCGACGGAGTCCCTCTACGACCTCACCTTCACCGACAACCACGGCGAGGAGGTCTCGCTGGCGGACTTCACCGGCAAGCCGGTGCTCGTGGTCAATACCGCGAGCAAGTGCGGTTTCACTCCCCAGTACGACGACCTGCAGAAACTCCACGAGGAGCTCGGGCCCCAGGGGCTCGTCGTGCTCGGCTTCCCCTGCGACCAGTTCGCTCATCAGGAGCCAGGCGACGACGACCAGATCGAGGAGTTCTGCAAGGTGAACTACGGCGTCACCTTCCCGCTCTCGACGAAGATCGACGTCAACGGCAAGGGCACACATCCGGTCTTCGCGTTCCTCAAGGACCGGGCGGGTGGAGCCCTCGGGTCATCGATCAAGTGGAACTTCACGAAGTTCCTCGTCGCCCCGGACGGCACGACTGTGAAGCGCTACGCCCCCAAGACGAAGCCGACCGAGATCGTCGGCGACATCACTCCCCTGCTGCCGTCATCCGAGTAGCCGCCACAGGTGGCGTGCACGCAGTTGCGATCAGGCGCGCGCGAGCGTGACCGGCAGGGCGGTCACCGCGGCGTTGCCGCTCAGTGGGTCGTATCGCGTGTCTTCAGTGATGTCGTTGACACTGCTGCCGGGCAAAGACGCCGCGTGACTCCATCCGACACCATTGCGCGAGGCGTGACCCCAGCCGTGGGGCATGCAGACGACGCCGGCCATCACTGAGTCGCTGATCTCCGCGACAGCCTCGATCGACCCGGCAGGCGTGGACACGCTCACGGGGTCGCCGGCCGAGATATCGCGAGCCGACGCATCGTCGGGATGGACGAGCACAGCGCAGTGATTGCTGCCGCGGGTGAGGCGCTCGGAGTTGTGCATCCAGCTGTTGTTGCTGCGCAGGTGGCGTCGCCCGATGAGCAGGAGTTCGCCCTCCGGAGCAGAGTCGGCCAGTGCCGACATCAGCCGCGGCCAGTCGGCGACGACCACGGGATGGTCGAGCCGGATGCGCTTGTCCTCGGTCATGAGTCGGCGCGGCAGCACCGGATGCAGCGCGCCGAGGTCGAGCCCATGCGGGTGCTGGCGCACCTTGCGCAGTGTCAGGCGCCGGCCGTGGCGCAGTCCCCAGGGACCGGCGCGCAGAGCCGCGTCGACAAAGCGCCGCGGGAGGAATCGACGACGCGCGGCATTGAGTGCCCCGGCCCGCCGCTTGCCCAGAGTGCGCTCTTCGACGCGCCACAGCAACTCGCGCAGGATGTCGGCGTCCGAGCGAGTGTCGGGCCCCGGCTCGATGACACGCTCGCCGTAGCGCACGTGGTTGCGCACGCTCACCGCCGGGAAGACCAGGTCGAACTCCTCGCGCTCGAGCGCCGTCGTGGGCGGCAGGATGACGTCAGCGTGGCGGGTCGACTCGTTGATGTAGTAGTCGACGGCCACGCAGAAGTCGAGTGAACCCAGCGCCTCATCGATGCGCCGTCCCTGTGGCACGGTGAGCACCGGGTTGCCCGCAACGAGGACCATCGCACGGATCTGGCCCTCGCCGGGGGTGAGGATTTCATCCGCGAGGGTGCTGGACGGAAACTCGGCGGCGACCTCGGGGATGCCGCGAACACGCGAGCGCCAGCGGTCGTAGCCGGGCAGGTCGGTGGTGAGAGCGCCGATACGCGGAAGGTCGAAGGCAGGCTCGGCGAGCATCCAGCCGCCGATCTCGTCGAGCCGGCCAGTGAGGACATTGAGCACGTGGACGAGCCAGTACGCCGTCGTGCCGAACTCGGTCTGGCAGACACCGAGCCGCGCGTAGACCGCAGCCCTGCGCGCCGACGCGAACTCGCGGGCAAGCCGGCGAATCGTCTCGGCAGGAACTCCGGTCCTCCGCTCGGCGTCTTCTGGTGTCACCTGACGGACGAGCTCCGCGACCCCGTCGATCCCGTCGATATAGGAATCTGCTCGACCGGGATTCGCCAGGCTCTCCTCGACGATGACGTGTGCCATGGCCGCGAGGAGGAAGGCATCCGTGCCCGGACGGATGAAGACGTGCTCATTGGCGATGTCGGCGGTCTCCGTGCGACGGGGGTCGACCACGACCAGGCGCCCGCCGCGCTCGCGTACCCGCTCCAGGCGCCGCTTGATGTTGGGCGCGGTCATGATCGAGCCGTTGGAGACGAGCGGATTGCCGCCGACGACGAGAAGGAAGTCCGTGCGGTCGACATCGGGGACCGGCAGCAGCAGGGGTGAGCCGAAGAGCAGGTGCGACAGCAGATGCTGGGGCTGCTGGTCGACGCTCGCCGCCGAGTATCGGTTGCGCGTGCCGAGCGCCTTGAGCAACTGCGGGATGTAGATGATGGGTGCCCAGCCGTGGGTGATCGGATTGCCGAGGTAGAAGCCAATCGAGTCACCGCCATGCTGCTCGCGGATGTCCAGCAGGCGATCTGCGACGAGGTCGAATGCCTGATCCCAGGTCATCTCCTCCCATCGATCGCCCACGCGACGGACGGGGTGGCGAAGCCGATCGGGATCATGGGTGAGGTCTTGCAGCGCCACGCCCTTGGGGCACAGGTAGCCCTGACTGAAGGGATCGTCAGCATCGCCCCGGATGCCGACGACCCGATTGGCCTCGACGGTGATCTCCAGACCGCACGACGCCTCACAGAGATTGCACGATCGATAGTGGATCGACATGCCCCTCCTGCGCGTCTCGACGGTTGCCCGAGCCTAGGTGCTCGCAAGTCAGCGCGCACGCGGGTAGCGTCGGGGCGTGCCCGCACGCGACCTCCGGCTCGGCCGCAATCGCGGCTGGGCGACAGCGCTGACCGCTGTCACCGTCGCGGTCGGCGTCATCATCGCCGTGCGCGGCTTCCGGGGATCGCCGCCGCTCCTCCTCCTGGGCGGACTCCTCGTCGTCGCGGGCATCCTCGGCTACGCGCGCGCCATGCGCCCCTGGCTCCTCGACGAGCACGGTCTGTCCCTGGCCGGCAACCGCCGCCTGGAGTGGTCCGACGTCCACCGCATCCAGGTCATCGCGACGACCCCCCAGGGCGCGGGCAAGGGCCCGCCGCGCGTCGACCTGCACGTGTACACCCCGCACCGCAAGGCATCGCTCCTGCTGCTGTCGCGCAAGGATGCCGCCAAGGTGACGGCCCTGCTGCACGAGCGACTGCCGGCTGACGTCGACGGACGCAACACCCTGTGGCTCATCGACAACGCGTGGAAGCACGTGCTGTGAGTCCCAGCTCGCCCGACCTTGCCCAACGGATCGGCCTGGCCGGGTGGAGTGAGGCGGTGAGCAAGCATCGCGCATACTTCCCCGGCAGCGGCAGCGGACTGGCTCGCTATGCGTCGACACTCTCCGTCGTCGAAGTGAACGCGTCCTTCTACCGTGCGGTGCGCGCCGAGACGTTCGCCTCATGGGCAGAGCAGACGCCACCGCACTTCGCCTTCACCGTCAAGATCAACCGCGCGATCACGCACGCTGCGCGCCTGTCGGCCAATGCCAAGCTCGAGCAGGCCCTCGAACCGATGATGAGCCTGGGACCCAAGCTGGCCGCGGTCCTCATCCAGCTGCCCCCGACCCTGGTCGTCGAGCCCGAACGAGACGAGGCCTTCCTCGACAGGCTCCGCGGCCTCTACTCCGGGATGGTCGCCTGGGAGCCACGGCATCCCTCATGGGACACCCCCGAGGCGGCGGCCCTGCTGGCCGAGCACCGCATCATCCGCGTGCGTACGGACATACCGGCACCCGAGGCGGCGCACTCCCCCCATGGCACCTATGTCCGGCTCCACGGCACCCCGCGCCGCTACTACAGCGCCTACTCGTCGACAGACCTCGCGGCGCTGGCCAGCTGGCTGGGCGAGGCGCCCGGGCCCGGCGGGGCGGTCAAGCCACCCCTGTCGGGCACACCCGCCATCGTGATCTTCGACAACACGGCAAGCTCTGCCGGCGTGCGCAATGCGCTTGAGTTGATCGAACTCGTGAGCTAGGAGGACGTGCTTCTCGCGCGCCGTGCCTCACGAGCCGCGGTCCAAGCGCCGGTGCACCACAGCGCCCAGACGACGAGCACCGGCTGGAAGATCAATCGGACGGCGCGGGCGGCATCGCTGTCGAGTCCGAACGCGTCACGGGCCTCGATGAACTGCCAGACATTGCCGGGGAAGATGACGACGAAGAACACCGCGACGATCCAGCCCAACACTGCGCGATGACGCTGCATGATGATGAGGGCGAGGCCGAGAGCGATCTCGATGACCCCCGACGCGTAGACGACGAACTCCGGGGTCGGCATCCACGGGGGCACCTGGGCGGTGAACTCCTGGGTGCCGACGAAGTGCCCGACCCCCGCGACGAGGAGGAAGACTCCGAGGGCGAGACGTGCGAGCGTGGTGATCACGGTCTGATCCTCTCGCGTAGGCGATTTTGCGCCACTCGTCCGGTCGAATCGGGCTACATTCATCGCGATGAACTGGGTCAGGACCCTCGGCATCGCGGTGCTGCTCATGGCGTCGTTCACCGCGGGAATCTGGCTTGCCATCGCCCGACCGGGCCCGCTGCTGCCCTGGGACTCAACACCTGTCGCCGCCGATGTGACGTCTGCGCCCTCATCGACATCAGCTGAACCCACGCCGACAATCCGTACGCCGTACGCAGGCGAGGTCCTCGCATTCGGTGACTATGTGCTCATCAGCGTGAAGCGCTGCTTGAAGAAGCTTGACTACGAAGTCGACGCGACGACGGAGCGACGCGTCACCGATGCTGCGACGGACTTGCGCGCGCGCGAGGCTGACATCCCCGGCGGGGTGCTCATCCATCTCGGCGCCAATGGTGGTGCGACCGCGCAGGATCTCGACGCGATCATGCAGATCCTCGGCCCTGACCGCACCGTGGTGTGGACGACGATCCAGATCCCCGACGACCCGGAGAGGTACACCTTTGAACAGGACACCAATGCCGCTATCGCGGGCCTGGCCGAGAACTACCCCAACGTGCGGGTCTTCAGTTGGAACGCGATGTCGCCGACGAACCCGGACTGGCTCAATGCGGACGGGAGTATGACCAAGCTCGGCTGCCAGGCCTTCGCGGACTTCGCCGACCGAGTGATGCGGGGCTAGGCGTCGGACTAGTCCGCCGAGCGGACGATCCAGACCTTGCGCAGCGGCTCGGTGATCACCCACGTGGTCTCGTCGTCGGGATGCAGGACGCCGACGACGCCGGGGGCCAGGTTGATGACGTTGCCATGCTGATCGGTGACGGTGCCCCGCCCTTCGATCACGACGAAGATCTCGTCGTCGAAGGTGTCCGTCGACGTGCCGGCCGAGTGCTCCCAGACCCCCACCTCGAATCCCGCGTCGGACCACACCTCGGCGATCGCTGTGCGCACCCCGGGCGTGACGGCCTTATCCGCAGGCAGGTCGGACCATTCGGTCTGGACATCGGTTGCTGTGAAGGACTGGATCATGGCACGCAATCTAGACGACCCGCTGATGCGCCACCAGGCGGCGACGTACCCTGGAGCCCTCCGGCGGGGGCGGTCGCTCCTGCGGGCAGTGGATCGAGGAGGGATATGGGCGACCAGGCGAGACCGCTCACCCCGTCGACGGCACCGGTCGACGACATCTTCGCCTTCTGCAACCACATCGCCTGGCAGGCCGGCGGCCCGGTACTCATCCACGACAGCTCCTGGGGGGTCGTCGCGTACTCGACCCTCAATCAGCCAGTCGATGACGGGCGTCGCGCCATCATCATGCGACGAAGCGTTCCCGACAGCGTCGTCGAGGAAGAGATCCTCAGCTTCGCCCAGCGGCACTTCGACAGCGGGGTCGAGTCGTTCGAGGTCCCCGCATACGAGGGTCTCCAAAACCGCCGCGTCGTGGCTCCCGTTCGCATGCTCGGCGTTCACGTCGGCTCCATCTGGATTGCCGAGTCGGCCGGCCCACTCCATCCGGATGCCCTCGCGATGGCACGCCAAGCGGGCAAGGAAGCCTCGCTGTACTTCCAGCTTCGCGACGACCTCAGGCGCACTGAGTCCGATCGTTTCACGCGCATGCTGCTCGAGGGCACGCAGGATGAGTCACTGCTGGCGCAGTATCTCGGCGTACCGCGCACCACGGCCTTCCGTGTCATCGCCATCTGGCACGGCGGCATCCCTGACCTCCGCGATCAGGTGCGGGAGGTGAGCAAGGTGCTTGCAGAGCAGCAGCCTGCTGCCTATCTGAGCATCGACGGCGACGAGTGCATCTGCTTCGCGTTCTATTCCCCCGACTCACCGTCGGATGTCAACGAATCAGTGCGAGGGTTCGGCAGCGCCATGGTCTCCGCAGATGAGCGCCTCCTCGTCGGCGCCGGGCAGTTGACGACACGTCTGGCCCACGCCGCGAGGTCCAAGGCAGACGCCGACAAGGTGATCGCGTACCTGCGTCGCACGCCGGGCGATCGAGTCGCCAGCGTCAATAGCCTCCGCGCTCAGATCACACTCATGCGACTCATGGAGATTCTCGACACGCAGTTCGAGTCGCTCCCGGACTCATTGCGCCCGCTCACGATGCTCGAGCAGGACGATCGCGAGGAGGCTTTGCGCACTCTCGACGCGTACTTCAGTCACCCCGGCAACGCCACCGACGCGGCACGCGAACTGCACATCCACCCCAACACCTTCCGCTATCGCATCGCTAAGGTCGCGGACCTGCTCGGGGTGGATCTCGAGGACCGCGACGTCCGCCTCCTCATCGAGTTGGATCTCCTGCGCCGTCGCTACGCGCAGTAGGTGCGCCGCCGCGGAGGGCGTGAGCGCCCATCGCCGTGCTCCGCCTTCACAGCCCATCGAGTTCACAGCCACATTGAGGCCGAGGCATGAGGGCGGCCCCTCGCCGGTTCGGGGGGGATCCTGCGAGGGGCCGCCTGCCCACACTAAACCCCCCCACGGCGTGCATTCGACTGTCGAAACGGAGAACTTTCGGCTCCGAACTAGTGGGAATCCACCAAGGAGTGACCGATCGTCCAGTCCATCCCTTGCCCTACCCCTGTCCTGCGTGCCGCCCCCTCCAGCCGGTCATCGCGAGGCGGACTGCGGTGTAGGCCAGCAGGGCGGCAAAGAGCCACGTGAGGACCACCAGCGGGACCCGCTGGGCGAGGGCCGCCCCGACGAGACCACCGGCGATGCCGCCTAGGCCCAGGAGCACGCCGGCCCCCCAGTGCGTCGCCCCCTGACGGGATTGGCGCAGCGCCCCGACGAGGGCGATGAGGCCCATGACCGCCAGGGACGTCCCCGCTGCCAGGCGTACGTCGTAGCCGAAGACAGTCACGAGCAGCGGGACGAGCAGGATGCCCCCACCGATACCGAATAGGGCCGACAGAATGCCCATGGCCAGACCGCTGCCGATGTACGCGCCGATGACCACCGCGTCGAGATCGGGTGGTGTCCCGGGCGCATCGGAGACCGAGGTCGTCACCATGCGCAGGGCAGCAATGATGAGTAGTCCGGCGAAGGCAACCTGCAGGATCCACGATTGCAGCCGCGCGACCAGGGAGCTGCCCACCAACGCCCCGACGAGGCCACCCACGAGGACCGCCGCACCCGCGGCCCAGACCACCTGATCAGCGAGGGCGTACTGCACGAGCCCCGCGGTCGCCGCCATCGCGACCATGACGAGGGAGGTGGCCTGTGCCTGCTTCTGCTGCCAGCCGCGCACGAGGACCAGATAGGGCACCAGGACGATTCCGCCCCCGACGCCGAAGAGGCCCGAGACGATGCCGGCACCGGCGCCGACGCCCACGTCACGTGCACCCGCCGCTGGCATCGACTGACCTCCTGAGTCCGGCGCCGACGATAGCCTGCCCCGATGCATGCCCCCGCGAGCATCGATCACCTCGTGATCCGGGCCGCCGACCTGGAGTCGGGATCGGCATACGTGCGCGACGCTCTGGGCATCGACATGATCGACGGCGGATCGCACTCGGCCATGGGGACGCACAACCGACTGGCCGGCATCGGGGAGGCCTACCTCGAGGTGATCGCGATCGACCCGGCTGGCGAGGCTCCCGCACGCTCGCGATGGTTCGCCCTGGACGAACTCGCACCGGACGCACCGCCTCGCCTGGGCGCGTGGATCGCCCGGGTGGACGACCCGGTGACCCACGAGCAGACCGGCCCCGCGGTGGCGCTGTCGCGCGGCGATCTGTCCTGGCGTGTCACCGTGCGCGACGACGGGCACATGCCCTTCGAGGATGTAGGCCCGGCGCTCATATCGTGGGATGGCAGGACTCCGACGCTGCCCTCGAGCGGTGCGCGCCTGGTGTCGCTCATCATCACCCACCCGGAGCCCGGTGATGTCCGCGACTTCCTCGCTGCCATCGACCTTGCGGCGCCCGTCAGCGTGGTGGAGGACGCGACTCCGGCGCTCGCCGCCGCGTTCGACACCCCGGTGGGACCTCGGGTCATCACGAGCAGTGGCAATGACCTGGATCTCATCGTCGAGCGTCAGGCGGCCATGGACCTCTTCCACGCCACCTGGCGGTATCTGGACCGCAACGATCGACTGCCCGCGCACGATGCCGCGATGATCGCTTGCGCCGAGGCCAGCCTGTGGCACTGGCGTCGGGTCGGCGCGGCCACCCAGTGGGCCATCGGCGAGTGGCAGTGCAGTCGCGTGTACGCCGTGCTCGGAGATGGCGAGCGCGCACTCCATCACGCCCGTCGGTGCCTGGAGATTGCTCAGGCCGATCGAGTGGACGACTTCGTACCGGCTTCGGCACATGAGGCTCTCGCTCGCGCCTACGCCGTGCTCGGCGACATCGACACCGCGCGCGAGGAGCGCAATCTCGCTTACCGGCTGGCGATCCAACTCGATGACGAGGATCGCGACGTCATCGAACACGACCTGGGCACGCTCCCTATCCCCCTAGGCTGACGCCATGAGCGACGAGGCGACGTCCACGCCCGCACACTGGGATGCCGCCTACGCCGCCGGCGACACCACGCGCGGGTGGTACCAGCCGCAGGCGACGACGTCGATGCAACTCATCGCATCCACCGGCCTGCCGCGGACTGCGAGCATCGTCGATGTCGGATCGGGAGCGTCCGTGCTCGTCGATGACCTCCTCGGTGCCGGCTACTCCCACGTCACATGCGTCGATCACTCCCCCGTCGGCCAGCAGGTGGCGCGCGACCGCCTTGGCGCAGGCGCGTCGTCGGTGACCTGGGTGGTCGCCGACCTGCTGACCTGGGTGCCGCCGCGACCCTTTGATATCTGGCATGACCGCGCCGTGCTTCATTTCCTGCTCGACGACGAAGCGGTGGCGGCCTACCGGCGCACGCTGCTCATCGGCACGAGACCGGGGTCGTGGCTGGTGCTCGGGGTCTTCGGTCCGCAGGGCCCGCAGATGTGCGCGGGTTTGCCCGTGCGCCGGTATGACGACGCACGTGTCGATGAACTGCTGGGCCCGGAGTTCACTCGGGTTCAGGAGCTGGTGATCGACCACGTCCGACCCGATGGCGACACGCAGCAGTATCTGTGGACCCTCGCTCGCCGAGACTCCTAGGCGCGCCGATCGCTACGCCCAGAAGTCGCGCACCCGATCGAGATCGTCCTCAGCCTGAGCGATGCCGTCCTGGGCGGCGCTGAGGGCTAGGCGCGGATCCATGACGTCCTCGGGGACCTCGGCGCGCGGGACGATCCGCATCGCCTCGGTGCCCGTGGCGACCAGGTCGTCGAACTCCTGCCGGATGGTCTGCGGTGTCATCGTGCCCCAGGCGAGGTCCGGCTCGGTGCCGTCCACGAGCGAGACGATGAGCGCGCGCTGTGCCCCTGCCACGAGATCGAGGTGCGCGCCCGTGCCGGCCACACCGCCGTCCATGCACTTGCGATCCAGGATCGGCTGCGGCGCGAAGATTCCGGGAACCGCGCTGCTCGCCGCGCAGGCTCTCACGACGGGAACGCTCGCGGAGCGTGTGACGACACAGCGCTCGCCGGTGTAGGTGTCGACGCAGGTGATGTGCAGGCGCGACGAGGGCCAGCGACGCATCCGCAGGATCACGCCGAAGTTGCGAGCCGTTGCCTCTGCTGTCGGCGTGCGAGCGGCCAGAGCCGCGAAGCCGATCGAGCGCAGCGTCTCGGGCTCACAGTCACGGGATTCACGGAACGTGTCGAGGGCGCGCTGGCAACTGGGCTCGAGGGGGCCCGAAGATGCCATGCGCTGAAGGAGTCCCGGCGCACGTGTGAGCAGATCGACGGTGCGGCTGAACCCACCGAGCTTCTCTCCCGCCAGGATCGTGGCGACGATCGAACCCGCCGACGTCCCGACGAGCCTGTCCGCGAGGCCCAGCCGGAGCCCCAACTCCTCCAGCCGGCGCAGGTATCCGGTCTGCCAAGCGACGAACCAGATCCCGCCTCCGCCGAGCACCAGACCCCGCTCGATGCCTCGGCCGTATCGCGCGTCCATGCTGCGAGGGAGGGCGATGCTGCGCGGCGGGGCGGACGAGGCCATGCGGCCACCCTAGTGCGAGCGCCCGTGCGGGTCAGTGCTTCACGTACCCCTAGGCTCCGCCCATGAGCACCGTCATCGAGTACACCATGTTCGTGAAGCCCGAGGCCTTCGACGAGGTGATGCAGGCCTACGTCGAGTTTGCCGACGCCTTCGGGGTCGAGAATCCGTCCGAGGACTTCATCCTCGTCACCGGTGATCGCGATGGCGGAGTCATCCGCGGCATCGGGATCTTCGAGGATGATCTCGAGGCCGAGATCGCCGTAGACGAGTCGATCTTCGTGCGCTTCCGTGAGCGCATTGCCCCGCACCTCACCGAGGAGCCGATCCGCGAGGCCCTCGACCTCGTGCACATCTTCGTCAAAGAGGACTAGCGGCGCTTCATCCTCCGCCAGCGAATGCATGCATCTCGCACCGAACGTACGTACATTCGCTGGCCGAAGATGTCAGACGAGGTCAGCGCGAGCGCGGGGCCCTGGTCGCCGCAGACGGGGCCGTGCCACGGTCAATCGATGCAGTGCATCGCCTAGCCTGTCCCTGTGACTCGCGGACGGATCGTGCTCCTGAGCTTCCTCGCCATACTGCTCGCCCTCGGCGTGGTCGGCACCGCACAGGTCCTCAACTCGCGTGCCCAGGCCGATGCACTGCAGGCGTCCCTTGACCCGTTCTACACGCCTCCGGACCCACTCCCTGCCGAGCCGGGCACCGTCATCCGGGTCGAGCCCCTCACCTTCGATGACACGACGTACTCGATCGAGGGCGGCTCCGCCTATCGCATGCTCTACGTCTCCGAGCGCCCCGACGGCACGCCCGCAGCCTCCGGCGCGATGATCTTCGTCCCCGACGCACCCGCACCGCCCGAGGGGCGACCGGTGGTCGCGTGGGCCCACGGCACCGTCGGCATGGGTGATGCATGCGCGCCGTCGCGATCCCCGACCGGCACCAATGATCTCGGTGATTCCCTGGCTGAGATGGTGCAGCAGGGCTGGGTCGTCGTAGCCACGGACTACGTCGGCCTCGGCACTCCTGGCATCGAGCTCTACATCGTCGCGCAGGCTGAGGCCAACGACGTCGTCAACTCCGTCCGGGCGGCGCGCAATTGGGAGCCCGCGCAGGCGGGCACGACGTATGCCGTCTTCGGCCACTCACAGGGGGGCCACTCGTCACTGTGGACCGGGCACCTCGGCCCACAGATCGCTCCGGAACTCGATCTCGTCGGCGTCGCTGCCGCGGCCCCCGCCGCGGAACTCGGTCTCATCATGGGCGCACAGTGGGACAGCGTCGTCGGCTGGGCCATCGGCCCTGAGGCCACGGTCGCCTGGCGTGACATCGACCCGGGTCTCCCCCTTGACGGCGTGATCACGCCCGCGGGAATCGACAACACCGAGAGTCTCGCGGACGCGTGCATCATCTGGGCTGCCCTCCAGGGCCAGGTGCGCAGCAACCTGGGCGGCCAGTACTTCGAGATCAACCCGGCAGACTCTGCCCCCTGGGCCCGGATCGTGCAGGAGCAGACTCCCCCGCCTCTTCCGGCCGACATGCCCGTCTTCGTCGCGCAGGGAACGGCCGACGACGTGGTCCTCGCGTGGCCCAACGCCGTCTTGCAGGAGAAGTGGTGCGCGGCCGGATCCAACCTCACGATGCTCTGGATGGGCGACATCGGTCACATCGCCGCGGCAAAGACCTCTGGCCCGCAAGTCGTGACCTGGATCGCTGATCGCTTCGCCGGCAAGCCTGCCAAGCCGGAGTGCGACGGCCCGACGCCGGTGCCTCCCGCACCGCCGGCTGAGTAGTCACTGCACGAGTTCCGCCCGCAGGCCGTGCAGTACTGCGACGGTCGTCAGATGTCGAATCTGTCGTGCACCAGACAGAACGGGTGCCCGGCGGGATCGAGGAACACACGGAAGTCGTCGGGCGAGGGCTGCCACGCGTGCTTCTCGGCCCCGATCGCAAGGACAGCCGCCTCCCCCGCATCGAGATCGGGGACGGTGAAGTCCAGGTGCAGTTGCTGCGGATGCTCCTGGCCCGGCCACTGCGGCGGGGAGTAGTCGGCAACCTGCTGGAAGCCCAGCGTGGCGCCGCTGTCGCCAACGAGTTGGATCCACTCCGGATAGTCGTCGTGCGGGTGTGACTCGGGCCAGCCGGTGATCGCGGAGTAAAAGGCCGCGAGCGCGCGCGAATCCGGGCAGTCCAGGGCGACGAGTTGGAACCGCGCGATGGCCATCACGCCTCCGGCATCGCCAGCGGACCCGACTTGGCCTGCGGGAAGTAGTCCTGGCCGATGCCCGACGTGCGCTTGGGGATCATCACGGTGCGCAGCCATGACACGACCTCGTCGCCGTCCTGGTTGAGACCACGGGTCTTCATGGTGATGATGCCCATCTCGGGACGAGATGAGCTCTCACGCTTGTCGATGCAGATGCTCTCTGCGTAGATCGTGTCGCCGATGTAGACCGGGTGCGTGAGCTTGATGTCCGTCCAGCCGAGGTTGGCGACCGCGTTCTGGCTCATGTCGATGACCGACAGCCCCAGGACCAGCGCCACCGTCAGCCCGGAGTTGACGATGATGCGCCCGCCCGTGATCGGGTTGGACTCAGCCAGGTGGGCGTTGAAGTGGTTCTGATTGGTATTGCAGGTGAGCAGGGTGAACCACGTGGAGTCCGCCTCGGAGATGGTGCGCCCGAAGGGGTGCTGGTAGGTGTCGCCGACGGCGTAGTCCTCGAAGAATCGCCCCAACTGGGCAGGGTGCACGGTGGCCATGCCCCCATCCTGCCCCTAGGCGCCCGGTGGCCTCATCGGGCCCCAGGGGTGACAATCGACCATGACCTCGGACGCGTCCACTACCTCCGTCGAGGCCGCCGCGCGCGTCGGCTCTGCTGTGCAATCGGTCATCTCGGGCAAGCCGGAGACCGTGCGCCTCGCCGTGACCGTGCTGCTCGCCGGCGGCCACCTGCTCATCGAGGACGTCCCCGGAGTCGGCAAGACGATGCTCGCCAAGTCGTTGGCGCGCGCACTGGGCTGCTCGGTGCGCCGGATCCAGTTCACACCCGACCTGCTGCCCGGAGACGTCGTGGGCGTGAGCGTGTTCAACCGCGAGACGCGTGACTTCGAGTTCAAGCCGGGGGCGGTCTTCGCCAACGTCGTCCTCGGCGATGAGATCAACCGCGCCTCGCCCAAGACCCAGTCCGCGCTGCTGGAGTGCATGGAAGAGGGCCAGGTCACCGTCGATGGCACGACGTATCTGCTCGGTCGGCCATTCATGGTCATCGCGACGCAGAATCCGGCCGAGATGGAGGGCACCTATCCGCTGCCCGAGGCGCAGCGCGACCGCTTCATGGCGCGGGTGCACATGGGATATCCCGACCGCGCGTCTGAGATCGCCATGCTGCAGGCCCACGGCGCCGACGAACCGCTCGAGGCGATCGCATCGGTCACCGATGCCGCCGAGGTGCGCGACATGATCGACGTCGTCCGCCAGGTCTACGTCGCCCCTGCCATCGATGCCTACGTCGTCGACCTCGTCACGGCCACGCGGTCACATCCTCAGGTTCGCCTAGGCGCGTCGCCCCGCGCGGCGCTCCACCTCCTGCGCGCCACCCGGGCCTCGGCCGCACTGTCCGGTCGCGGGCACGTGCTCCCCGACGACGTGCAGCGCCTGGTCGGGCCTGTCCTTGCTCATCGCCTCGTGCTCACCACTGATGCGCACCTCGGGCGCACGAGCGCCGAGGACATCGTGGCCGAGATCGTGGCGCGAGTGCCGCTGCCCGCGAGCACGTGAGGACGATCGCGTGAAGCGCGCACTCAAGGCGCTGACCTTCCGAGGCAAGGCACTCATTGCCGTCGGTCTCGGTCTCGGTGTCGGCGCGGCCCTCTCAGGCCAGCGCGACGTGCTGCGGATCGCGGTCCTCATCCTCGCCCTACCGCTTATCTCCGCGTGGCTCGCCAATCGCACGCACTTCCGACTCGGCGCCGAGCGCACCATCTCCCCCACGCACGTGCCCGTGGGCAGCACCGCCGTCGCCACCCTCACGGTGACCAACCTCGCACGCGGTCGCACCGGGACACTGCTTCTCGAGGAAGCGGTCGATCCGAGTCTGGGGTCACCGGTCTTCCGCGTGCTCGAGAATGTCGAGTCGCAGGGCTCCCGCTCGACGACGTACTCCCTCGACGCGTCGCAGCGCGGCCGATTCGAGGTCGGTCCTCTCTCGGTGACCGCGGTCGACCCGTTTGGCCTCGTGCGCCTCACGCGCTCCTTCACCTCGACGCAGAGCGTGCTCGTCGTACCGCGCGTCATCGCTCTCGACGGGGCCGTGGACGCCGACCGCCGAGGGCGTGGGGATCGTGCGTCGTCCGCGCTCAGCGCCGGCGGCGAGGACGACATCATCCCGCGCGAGTACCGGCCCGGGGATGACCTGCGCCGCATCCACTGGCGCGCATCCGCGCACGGGGACGAGCTCCTCGTCCGCCGCGAAGAGCAGCCGTGGACCCGCCACGCCACCGTGACCGTCGACGTCGCACCCGATCGTGTCGGCGGCGCCGCCTCACCTCTCGAGGTCGGCCTCAGCATGGCCGCGAGCGTGTGCGCCCACCTGCTCACCGCAGGGTGGTCCGTGCGCCTGGACACCCTCGACGGCCGCTGCCTGGTCGCGCAGGCCGAGGGGCCGGCAGGTCATGCGCGCGTGCTCGAGGCACTCGCCACCGTGACACCTGCCGCCGGCCGTGAGGCGATGCGAACCGGCTCGGATCTGTCCGTCGTCATCCTTCCCGGGACATCCGCAGCCCTTGAGGTCGTACCGCCCGTGCACCACCGCTCGCTCGCATTCGTCGTCGACGTCACTGCCTGGGGCGAGCCGGGTCTGGATGCCCGCGATGCGCTGGGGCGGCTGCGCGCGCAGGGGTGGCATGCGGCCACGATCGCCTCACCCCAGGGTTCCCTAGCCGCCGCATGGCAATCGACGATCGACGACGCGACCCTCGCGGGGATCCGATGACCAGCCTCGTCGAACGCGTTCGGCCCGCCGCGACCATCGCCGCGGCGATCGCCACCCTGACGGCGTCACTGAGTGTGCTGCCGCTCTTTGACTCCGGTCGCTGGATCATCCCGACCCTGCTGTCGGTCCTCCTCATGGCCGCCGTGGGGGCCGCGTCGCGCGCGGTGGGGCTGCCCGCGCCGCTTCAGCCCATCCTGCAGCTGCTCGCCCTGCTCACCCTGCTCACCGTGATGTTCGTCCAGCCGGCCGCGGCCCTCGGCGTCCTTCCCGGGCCTGTCGCCCTAGGCGAGCTGCAGGAGCTCGCACGCATGGCGCTCACCGAGGCCGAGGCGGCGCTCGCGCCGGTGCCCACGACCGACACCCTCATCTTCCTCGCGGTCGGCGGCCTCGGTCTGGTGGCACTCACCGTCGACACCATCGGCGTGACCCTGCGCCTGCCCGCGCTCGCCGGCATACCCCTGCTGCTGGTCTACGCGCTGCCAGCCGCCGTCGTCCGGGGCGGGGTGCCGTGGTGGCTGCTGCCGCTGGCGATCATCGGCTGGCTGCTGCTCCTGGCCGCTGACGCGCGCGATGACGCACGGGCATGGGGCCCGCTGCTCGCACGTCGCTCCCCGCAGCGCGATGCCGCCTCCGGCCCCCGCTCGCATCCGCGTGCGCGCCGCCCCCGCGCTGCCACCGCCGGCGCCGCACTCCAGGTGGCACTCATCGCCGTCGTGGCCGCACTGCTGCTTCCCACGGCGATCCCCGGACTGAGCGAACCCGTCTGGGTGAGCCCCTCGGGCGACCGCCCCGGCATCGGCGGACAGGGCCCGATCAGCGTCGACCCCTTTGCCTCCCTGCGTCGCGACCTGGTCGACAACCCCGAACGCGAAGTCCTGCGCTATCGCACCACGAGCGACGGCGATAGCTACCTGCGACTGGTGAGTCTCGATGTCTTCGACGGGGTCACCTGGCGCGCAAGCGAGACACCCGTGCGCGTGCCGATCACCGATCCACTCGGCACGCCCGACCTCCGCGGTGTGAGCCGCATCAGCGAGTCGACATGGGACGTGCGCATCAGCGACCTGGACAACGCGCAGCTGCCCGTGCCCTACGCCGGCTCCGCCATCACTTCGCTGGGCGAACCGCTCGACGAGCGATGGACCTGGGATCCGCAAACGCGCACCGTGGGCGGCGTCGGCGTTTCCAGCCGGGATGCGGCGTACTCCGTCGCCTCGTACGACATCGATCCCACGCGAGCCGAGCTGCGCGACGCGACGCGCCGGGCCCCCGATCTGCTCCTTCCCTACCTACGCCTGCCCGATGACATCTCACCGCAATTGGCCGCCATCGCCGACGAGGTGACGGCGAACGCCCAAACGCCGTACGCCCGGGCTCAGGCGCTCGTCGACTTCTTCACCGAGAACGGCGGGTTCTCCTACAGCACCAACGTCGTCACTCCGCCGGGCGCGGATCCCCTGGAGTCCTTCCTCGACGAGCGCATCGGCTACTGCCAGCAGTTCGCCGGCACGATGGCGCTGATGGCACGCGCGGTCGGCATCCCGTCACGCGTGATCGTCGGCTTCACGGGTGGCCGCATCACCGATGACGGCGAGTACGTCGTGCAGGCGCGCAACGCGCACGCGTGGCCCGAACTGTGGTTCGACGGGATCGGCTGGGTGTGGTTCGAGCCCACGCCACGCGTCGGCGCGGGAGTGGTGCAACCCGGATACTCACGCGATCGCGCCGACCGGGAGTCGCCGGAGGCTCCGGTGCCCAGCCAGGCGCCCGAGCCGACCGCACCCGACATCGCAGCACCCGCGGCGGGCGCGACAGCGTCCGGTTCGCCTCTGTTGCTCGTCCTCGCTGCGGTCGCGGCGATCATCGTGCTCGTGATGCTGCCATCGGCCATCGTCGCCTGGCGGCGCAGGCGGCGTACATCGCGACCCGACGGGCGCGAGCGGATCGAGGCCACCTGGCGCGATCTCGGCGAGAGCATCACGGACCTGGGCTGGTCGTGGTCATCCGCCTCGACACCGCGCGATGCCGCCAATGTGTTAGCGAAGCAGGTGCGCCTCGGCGAACCCGAGCGCGCAGCTCTGCGCCGGCTCGTCTGGTGGATCGAGCAGGTGCGCTACGCACCGCCGTCCATGGACGTCGTTCCCCCGTCGCCAGCGGAACTGCGCGCCGATCTCAGGGTGCTGCGCAAGGCCGCGGATCGAGGTGCGGTGCGGGGACGGCGTATCCGAGCACGCCTGGCCCCCGCGTCGTTGCTGGGCGGCGGCATGCGCGACAGCACGGTCCTAGGCGGGAAAGTCGAGCAGAAGGTCTAGCGCGGCAGTGTCCGGCGCTGCAGTGACTAGCGCTGGGGACCCTCGTCGCGGCGCTTGCGCCAGCGATCCTCGAGTCGGTTCATGAAGCCCGATGACTGCTTGGGGGCACGTCGCGGTGCGGCATCGCCCGTCTCCGGCGCAGCCTCACCGTCGGCAGCGGGCGCCGCGGGTCGACCGCGGAGGCCGAGATAGGTCAAGGTCGCGCCGATCACCATGACGACGAAGCCGGCGACACCGAGGGCGATGAGGGGCAGGATCGCGCCCAGCATGAGGAGCGTGACGCCGCCGAGGAGGACGAGCACGCCGAGAGCGGCGCGGCCACGACTGGCGCGGCCCGCAGAGGCGCTGCGCAGGGAGGTGGCGAACTTGGGGTCCTCGGCGTAGAGGGCGCGCTCCATCTGCTCCAGCAGACGCTGCTCGTGCTCGGACAGCGGCACCGCGGACCTCCTCTCGAGTGCTTCCTCACAGGATAGGCGGGACCGGCCAGTCTGGAAACCCGACGGGTCGAAATGGCCCACCCGAATCATGCACGGCCTCGCTGGCATGGGGGGACGCCCTCAAGGAGACTCCTCGTGGGTCCAGAGGCGAGCGGGCCGGACGACGTCGTGGCCGAAGCGGTCCCGGAGCCGGTCGGCGGCCACCTCAGCGGCCCGACGGTCGACCGGGGAGGCGCCAAGACCGTCGTCGAAGAGCAGTTGCTCGGCGCTGCCCTCGAGGTCAACCAGGCCCTCGAGCCGGACCCCGACCAGCCGGATGCGCGCACGCTGCAGGCGGAGGGCGGCGTAGAGCTCGAGAGCCGTCTCGTAGATGACCTGGCCGACGTCTGTCGGAGTGTCGAGGGTGCGCGATCGGGTGATAGTGGTGAAGTCGGCGAAGCGAATCTTGAGGACGACGGTGCGCCCACGGATCTCGTGGCGTCGCACGCGCGCGGCTACCTTCTGCGCCAAGCGCAGGATCTCGCGCGCGATCACCTGCGGATCGTCGACATCGCGCGCGAAGGTCTCTTCGTTGCCGATGCTCTTCTCGGCAGCGTCCGGGACGACATCGCGATCGTCTCGCCCCCAGGCCAGGTCATGCAGCCGTTGCCCAGACGCCTGGCCGAGTGCGCGGACGAGGGTGTCGACCGGGGTGTGAGCGATATCCCCGACGGTGCGCAGGCCCAGGGAAACCAGGCGCTCCTCGGTGCGCTCCCCCACTCCCCACAGGGCACCGACGGGCAGGGGGTGCAGGAACGCCGTGATCTTGTCGGCCGGCACGACGAGCAGGCCGTCGGGCTTGATCTGGGTGGAGGCGAGTTTGGCAACGAACTTCGTGGGTGCGACGCCGACGCTGCAGGTGATGCGCTGCTCGTCGTAGACACGTGCGCGAATGAGCTCGGCGATCGCGGTGGGCGAGCCGAGTCGACGCAGGGCACCGGAGACGTCGAGGAACGCCTCGTCGAGGCTGAGTGGCTCGACGAGCGGGGTGATGGAGTTGAACAGCGCCATGACACCGGCACTGACCTCGGCGTAACGCTCGTGATGCGGCTCGATGACGATCGCATCAGGAGCCGCGCGACGTGCGCGCGACATCGGCATCGCGGAGTGCACCCCCATCGCGCGAGCCTCGTAGGTGGCTGAGAGCACGACTCCGCGTCCGCCGCCGCCGACGATGACCGGCTTGCCACGGAGTTCGGGGCGCGTGACGAGCTCGACGGAGGCGTAGAACGCATCCATATCGATGTGCAGGATCGTGCATCCGGTGTCGTCGGTGCCCAGTCCCGTGGCGCCGGGGGTGCGGCGCAACTGGCTGCGGCTCATGGCCCCATCCTCGCTCTCGGCGATGGGCTCGCGCCTACCACCCGCTGCTCCCGGGACTGGAGTGCCACAGTTTGGACGGGGCAGGCGCCCTGGCGTGATCGCCACCGGCGGGCTTGATGTCGGCGTACGGCGACTGCCGGAATCCGCTGGCGTGCACCAGCACGCGACGCGGCAGCCCGACAGGGGCGGCTTCGTCGTCCCGCCGGGCCTGGGGTGGTGCGGGCCGCGGGGAGGCAGCGACCAACTCCATCACCGCACCCACTCCGCCATGGCGCCACTCCTCGTGAACTGTGCCGAGGTCCCATGCACCGGTCGCGCGCAGGGAGACCCCACGCGGTCCGGTGCGACGCATCTCGCCGCGCACGAGCAGCAGCCAGGAGCCGAAGACGGTCGAGGCGTAGGGGCCTTGCACATCGTCGAAGAACGCCGCGTCGACCGGGCCGGTCGCATCGTCCAGGGTGAGGAAGATGACGCGCCGGCCGCTGCGCACCGGTGGGGTCTGCACCGCGACCTTCACTCCTGCGATGAGGATCTCGGCCTGCGAGCGCAGGGCGAGGAAGTCGCGGCCGCGCACCAGGGGCGGGCGCATCGCCGATAGTGCATCGAGCATCGGCGCATAGAAGTCGACGACGTGGTGGCTGACGTCGAGGCCGAGCACCTCCATCTCGGTGCGCACCCGATCGGCGGGCCCCATCTCCGGCAGGCCGGTGAGCTGCGGCGGGGCGTCGCCAGCGAGGGCGTCGAAGCTGAGCTGCTCGACGCCGCTCTCGGAGCGAGTAGGCCGCGGGCCGCCGGCAGCGAGGTCGGCGACCTGGAGCAGCAGGTCGCGCCGGGTGATGCGGTGGTTCCGCCGGCGTAGTGGATCGCCGTCGGGCCGGCGGAGCCATCCCGCTTGGCGATCGGCGTCGCCGACCCCGTGCAGCGCATCGAACGCCCCGGTGAGCACCAGCCGCTCGACGACCGGCTGACTCACCGACGCGCGACGCCAGAAGTCGGCCAGGGAGGAGTAGGGCCGGCGCTCGACGATGCGCTCCATCTCGGCCTCGCTCATGCCCTTGACATCGGCGAGCGCGACGCGGATGGCGTAGGCAGCCGGTTCGCCACGGTTATCAAGGGTTACGGAGTCCGCTAAGCCTTGATAACCGGGATCACGTGGGTCTGCCGCGACTGGATCACCCACGCGCTCGACGGTGTACGTCTGCTCCGACCTGTTGATGTCGACGCCGAGGATCGTGATGCCGAGGCTGCGCGCGTCGTCGAGGATGAGCCGCTTGGGA
>JBMTDJ010000027.1:0-23657 GCA_049431945.1 Candidatus Nanopelagicales bacterium
ACAAGGACTGGCTGGAGAAGGACTTCTACAAGGTCCTCGGCGTCGACAAGGGCGCGTCAGCCGACGAGATCAAGAAGAAGTACCGCAAGCTCGCGCGTGAGCTCCACCCGGACAAGAACCCGGGTGACGCCAAGGCCGAGGAGCGCTTCAAGGAGGTCTCGGAGGCCTATGACGTGCTCTCCGACGACAAGAAGCGCGCGGAGTACGACGAGGCGCGCACGCTCTTCGCGAGCGGGGGCGGCTATGGCGGCGGCGGCTTCGGCGGCGGCGGCTTCGGGGGCCCCGGTGGCTTCGGAGGCGGCACGACGTACGACTTCAGCGATGTCTTCGGTGCCGATGAAGGCGGCCTCGGTGACATCCTCGGCGGCATCTTCAACCGCGGTCGTGGCGGTGGGCGACGTGCCCAGGCACCGCGGCGCGGCCAGGATGTCGAGAGCGAGATCACCCTCGGCTTCAACGACGCTCTGAACGGTGTGACCGTCCCGCTGCGCCTCGCCAGTGATGCGGCGTGCGACAGCTGCAAGGGCACCGGCGCGCGCGCGGGCACCGTGCCGCGCGTGTGCCCCAACTGTCAGGGCAGCGGGCAGACGACGCGCAACGCGGGCGGGTTCGCCTTCGCGGAGCCGTGTGCGGCCTGCGCCGGGCGCGGTCTCATCGTCGATGATCCGTGCCCCACGTGCCACGGCTCCGGTCGCGGAGTGAGCACCCGCACCGTCCAGGCGCGCATCCCCGCGGGTGTCAAGGACGGCGCACGCATCCGGCTCAAGGGCAAGGGTGCGCCAGGCGAGCGAGGTGGTCCCCACGGTGACCTCTACGTCGTCGTGCACGTGACACCCCATCCGGTGTTCGGGCGGAAAGGCGACAATCTCACCGTCACGGTCCCCGTCACCTTCGCCGAGGCCGCACTGGGTGGCCAGGTCGTCGTGCCCACCCCGGGCGGCGGCACCGTGACCCTGAAGATCCCGGCGGGCACGGCCAATGGGCGCACCTTCCGCGTTCGAGGCAAGGGCGTCGCGCGCAAGGACGGCACCAAGGGCGACCTGCTCGCCACGGTCGACGTCATCGTCCCCGCGGGCATGAGCGACGAGGCTCGCGAGGCCCTCGAGAAGTTTGCCGAGGCCAGCGGAGACGCGGACCCCCGCAAGGATCTGCTCGAGGCGGCGAAGGGCTAAGACATGGAAGACCTGCGCCCCGTTTACGCCATCTCCGTCGCAGCGGAACTCGCCGGCATGCATCCACAGACGCTTCGCCAGTACGACCGTCTCGGCCTGGTCTGTCCGCAGCGCGTCAAGGGCCGCAATCGCCTGTACTCCGCGCGCGATGTCGAGCGACTCCGTGAAGTCGGTGAACTCTCCGCAGCCGGCGTCAGCCTCGAGGGCATTCGCCGTGTCCTGGAACTCCAGGCCGAGGTCGATCGACTTCGCGATCAGGTGGACAGCTACGCCCGCGAGAAGCGATCGACGGCGCTCGTGCTCTACCGACCCCAGCGCCGCCGCGGGGCATAGATCTTAAGGAAACGACAAGAAAGACGACATGGATATCAAGTTCACGACAAAGGCTCAGGACGCGCTCGGCGCGGCTGTGCGCATCGCCGCAGCCAAGGGGAACGCCCAGGTGGAGCCGCTCCACATCCTCGACTCGCTGCTCCAGCAAGGCGAGGGCATCGCCACTGCGCTGCTCGACGCCGTGGGCGTGGACCGGCCCGCTCTCACCGCCGAGGTACGCGCCGCTGTCGACGCGCTGCCCAGCGCCAGCGGATCATCCGTGGCCGCGCCGCAACTGAGTCAACAGTCGTTCAAGGTGCTCAACACTGCCCAGGAACTCGCCCAGGAGCGAGGCGACGAGTACGTGAGCACCGAGCACATTCTCATCGCCCTGGCCACCGAGCCAGGTGCGCGCGAGAGACTGACCCAGGCCGGAGCGACTCCTGAGGCGCTCACGGCGGCATTGCAGGAGATGCGAGGAGGAGCACGCGTGACCAGTCCAGATCCCGAGGGCACCTTCCAGGCCCTGGAGAAGTACGGCGTCGACCTCACCGCGCGTGCGCGCGAAGGCAAGATCGACCCCGTCATCGGCCGCGATGAAGAGATCCGGCGCACCATCCAGGTGCTGTCACGACGTACCAAGAACAACCCCGTGCTCATCGGCGAGCCTGGCGTGGGCAAGACCGCCGTCGTCGAAGGCCTCGCGCGCCGCATCGTCGAGGGCGACGTACCCACGTCACTGCAGGGCAAGACGCTCATCGCCCTCGATCTCGGCGCCATGGTCGCCGGGGCGAAGTACCGCGGCGAATTCGAGGAGCGCCTCAAGGCCGTGCTTGACGAGATCAAGGAGTCCGACGGCCAGATCATCACCTTCATCGACGAGCTCCACACCGTTGTCGGCGCAGGCGCTGGCGGTGACTCGGCCATGGACGCGGGCAACATGCTCAAGCCGATGCTCGCCCGCGGGGAGCTCCGCATGATCGGTGCGACCACGCTCGATGAGTACCGCGAGTACATCGAGAAGGACCCGGCCCTGGAGCGCCGCTTCCAGCAGGTCTTCGTCGGCCAGCCCAGCGTCGAGGACACCATCTCGATCCTGCGCGGCATCAAGGAGAAGTACGAGGCGCACCACAAGGTCGCCATCAATGACTCCGCCCTCATCGCCGCTGCATCGCTGTCCGACCGCTACATCACGCAGCGCTTCCTCCCCGACAAGGCGATCGATCTCATGGACGAGGCAGCTGCCCGCCTGCGCATGGAGATCGACTCATCCCCTGTCGAGATCGATGTGCTCCAGCGCCAGGTCGACCGGCTGCGCATGGAGGAGATGGCCATCGCCAAGGAGACCGACGATGCGTCGAAGGAGCGACTGGAACGCATCCGCGCCGAGATCGCCGACAAGGACGAGGAGTTGCGCGGCCTGCGTGCGAAGTGGGACGCGGAGAAGGCCGGCCTCGACCGCATCGGCGAACTCAAGGTGCTCATCGACGACCTGCGTGCCGCGGCCGAGAAGGCGCAGCGTGCCGGTGATTTCGAGCAGGCATCGCGACTCCTCTACGCCGAGATCCCGACCTTCGAGGAGGAGCTCGAGCGTGTCACCGCTGAGACCATGGCGCGCGAGGCGTCCATGGTGCAGGAGGAGGTCACGGCCGACGACATCGCCGAGGTCGTCGAGTCGTGGACCGGCATCCCCGCTGGGCGATTGCTGGAGGGCGAGAGCGAGAAGCTCCTGCGCATGGAGGACTACCTCGACAAGCGCGTCGTGGGCCAGCCCGAGGCTGTGCGTGAGGTGAGTGACGCCGTCCGTCGCGCGCGCGCCGGCATCGCCGACCCCAACCGACCCACCGGTTCGTTCCTCTTCCTCGGACCCACGGGCGTCGGCAAGACCGAGCTTGCCAAGGCACTCGCGGAGTTCCTCTTCGACGATGAGCGGGCCATGATCCGCATCGACATGAGCGAGTACTCCGAGAAGCACTCGGTTGCTCGCCTCGTCGGAGCCCCACCCGGCTACGTCGGATACGAGGAGGGCGGTCAGCTCACCGAGGCTGTGCGACGTCGCCCGTATTCCGTGGTCCTCCTCGACGAGGTCGAAAAGGCCAACCCTGAGGTCTTCGACATCCTGCTGCAGGTGCTCGACGATGGACGCCTGACTGACGGGCAGGGGCGCACGGTCGACTTCCGCAACACGATCCTCATCCTCACGTCCAACATGGGCTCGCAGTTCCTCATCGATCAGACAGAGCCGTACGACGTCCGCAAGGAGCAGGTCATGGCGGTGGTGCGTCAGCACTTCCGCCCGGAGTTCCTCAACCGGCTCGATGCCCTGGTGATGTTCAACCCGCTCGACAAGGCTGAGCTCGAGCGCATCGCGAGACTGCAGGTGGATCAGTTGCAGAACCGCCTGCGCGATCGCCGCATCACCCTCGACATCACCGACGAGGCCCTGCAGTGGCTCGTCAATATGGGCTACGACCCGGCGTACGGCGCGAGGCCGCTGCGGCGGCTGGTGCAGACCGCGATCGGTGACCCGCTAGCCAAGGAGATCCTTGCCGGAGAGGTGCACGATGGCGACACCGTCGTCATCGGCACCGTGCCGGACGGGGATCACCTCACCGTGACCCCGAAGCGATAGGGCACTAGAGCGAGAAGTCGGCGGGGCCACCGGGAGCAGGTGCCTGGACATTGCCCGGGAAATGCACGCGGAACGACACGTTGCGTGCGCTACCACCTTCGGGATCGCCGATATAGGCGCGAACGACGTAGCCGCCGGGGCGACCGAACTGCACCTCGCCGCTCACCGCGAGCACGCTGCGCAGATCCGCTCCCGGAGTCGCGCCTGCCGGCCGGCCGGCCTCGACGCTGCCCTCGACGGCGAAGAGCTGCTCGCCGTCCTCGTGCTCCACGCTGATGGTGAGCGGGTAGGAGCGGTTGGTCTCGTTCCAGCCGATGGAGATGCTCACGCCGATGCCCAGGTGGAGCATGCCGAGGTTGCCATCGGTATCGATCGGCTGCTCGAGGTCAGTCCACCCCGCTCCCTGGAGATAGAGCAGGCCATTGACGGCCTCGGCGTGGTGGGCGAGCGTCACATATTCGATCTCCGGCATCCGACAATGGTGCCCTATCGCAGGGCGCCAAGCCGGTCCAGGGCCTCACGCAGGACCTCTGGTCGCTTGCAGTAGGCCCAGCGCAGCGCCCGCTCTCCGACGCCCGCGTGATCACAGAAGACCTGAAGCGGGATCGCGACGACGCCCGCGCGATGCGGCAGTTCGCGCGCTGCCGTCACGGAGTCGGGATATTCCGGACCCGACATGGGCCCGAGATCGGTGGTGAGGAAGTACGTGCCCTCGGATTCCACGGCAGCGAATCCAAGGTCGCGTAGCCCTGCGGTAAGGATGTCGCGCTGATGCTGCAGGCCGTGACGGAAGCCCTCGTAGTAGGAGTCGGGCATGCGAAGCGCGTGCGCGATGGCGTACTGGAAGGGACCGCCGGAGACGAAGGTGAGGTGCTGGCGGACAGCGCGCACGGCGCGAATGAGGTCGGTGGGACCGGTCGCCCAGCCCACCTTCCATCCGGTGAACGAGAAGGACTTGCCCGCGCTGCCGATCGTCACCGTACGCTCGGCCATGCCCGGGAGCGTGGCGATCGGGATGTGGGGGTGTCCGTCGTACCAGAGGTGCTCGTAGGCCTCGTCGGAGACGACGATGAGGTCGCGCTCTACCGCGACGTCGGCGATGGCCTGCAGCTCTTCCCGAGTGAAGACGACCCCGGTCGGGTTGTGCGGCGTATTGAGCAAGATGACCCGGGTGCGGTCCGTGACAGCATCGCGCAGAGCGTCGACATCGGGCCGGAAGGCCGGCGGGCGCAGTGGCACGGAGACTCGCGTGGCATTGGCGAGGGCAATGCCCACGGCGTAGATGTCGAACCACGGCTCGAAGACGATGACCTCGTCACCGCTGTCGCATAGAGCGAGCAGGGACGACTGGATGGCCTCGGAAGCACCCGTCGTGACGACCACATCCGTGGCCGGATCGATCACGAGCCCATAGAAGCGCTCCTGGTGCTCGGCGATGGCCGCGCGGAGATCGGGTAGGCCGTGCACGGGCGGGTACTGGTTGCCTCGACCCTCGGCGATGGCCGCCTGGGCGATCACCTTGACCTCGTCCGGCCCGTCAGTGTCGGGGAATCCCTGGCCGAGATTGATGGCGCCGGTCTCGAGCGCGATAGTCGACATCTCGCCGAAGATGGACGAGACGTACGGCTCCATCCGCGGCACCAGGGCGCGCCTCATTCACTCAACCCCATCGCAGGATGACGTTGCTGTAGGGCACGGGATCGCCCGTGTGGACGATGCCGAGGCACCGTCCGACCTCCACCTTGAAGTCGGCATGCGGAATCCAGTCGATGGGCAGGTCGCCGAGGTGGGCGAGGTAGGCGGACTGGGTGTCCGCGTCGACGTGCTGCCGGAACTCGTCGGCCATGACGACACTGCTCACCTCGTGCTCGGCGAGGATCAGGTCCACGAGGTCAGGGATGGTGGGCAGCCCGCGACGCACGATGAGGTCGACCGTCTCCACATCGGGGTACGTCGGAAAGGGCGCGTCGAGCACCGCGATGGCGTTTGCATGTCGGAAGCGGGCGAGGAGCGATGCGAGTTCGGGGTGCCAGATCATGATTCCTCCCGCGTGGAGACCAGGTTGTCGATGGACTCAGCTGACGGCAGCGACGGTGCGGCACCGCGGACCGTGGTCGCCAGGGCTCCTGCGGCACTGGCACGGAGTACGCCATGCTCCCAGGTCATTCCCGCGGCAAGCGACGCGGCGAGGACTCCGCAGAACGCGTCGCCTGCTGCAACCGTGTCGATGGGCGTGACGGGGAATGCGGGGGTGTGACCTTCGGCTTCCGGTGTCGACCAGGCAGCGCCGTCGCCGCCGAGGGTGACGATGGCGCTCCCGGCTCCCAGCTCGCGCAGGGCTCTGGCTGCGGCGTACGCCGACTCGATCCCGTCGACCCGGACACCGGTGATCAAGGTTGCCTCGTGTTCATTGGCGACCGCGACGTCGGTCACGTCGAACATTCCCTCGGGAATGCCGTCCGGAGGCACGGGTGCGGTGTTGAGGATCGTCCGCATGCCCGCCTGACGTGCCGCCGTCAACGCTCCGAGGACCGATGCCGGAGGGATCTCCAGCGGAGCCAGGGCGATCCGCGGTGAGCCAAGGCGAAGAACCTGCTCGGAGGTGTACGACGACGTGAGCCACCCGTTTGCGCCGGGGATCACGACGATGCGATTCGCGCCGCTGTCGTCGACCTCGATCAGCGCTGTTCCGCTCGGTCCATCGATTCGGGACACGCCGGTGAGATCGATGCCCGCCTGAGCGAGCTCCTCGAGCATCCAGGTGCCGCCGTCATCCGCACCGACTGCTCCGACGAGGGCAACCTCGCCGCCTGCACGGGCCGCCGCAAGCGCTTGATTGAGCCCCTTGCCGCCGAGGTGGCGCTCCAGATCGTGTCCGGTCACGGTCTCGCCGAGGCTGGGCATGCGCGCCAGGCGCACCACGAGATCGACGTTGAGGCTGCCGATACATACGACCGAGGACACGCAGGTGAGGCTAGCGCGGCAGGATGTGGCCATGGGCCACGTCATCGGCATCGACCTGGGCACCCAGTCGGTCAAGGTCGCGATGGTGGGCGCCGACGGGGTCGTCGAAGCGTCCGCCACGCGTCCCTACGCCGTGCACTCCGCTCACCCTGGCTGGGCCGAGAGCGATCCCGAGGCCTGGCTCGACGCAGCGCTCGATGCCGCCAACGAGGTCCTCGCCGTCGCGGGCGCGCGACCGGTCGGGATCGGCTTGAGCGGCCAAATGCACGGTGTCGTGCTCTGCGACGCGAGCGGTACTCCTGTGCGTCGAGCCATTACCTGGGCTGACACGCGCAGTTCCGCGGAGGCAGCACGCATCGCCGATGCACTCGGGGTCGGCGAACTGGCGCGACTGGGTTCCGCGCCCTTCCCTGGCTTCGCCGGCGTGACGCTGGCGTGGCTCGATGTCCATGAGCCGGCGGCGGTCGCCGGTGCGCGCTGGGCTCTGCAAGCCAAGGACTGGCTGCGAATGAGACTCGCCGGTTCGGTGGCCACGGATCCATCGGATGCGAGCGGCACTTTGCTTTATGACCTCACGGAAGGCGAGTGGAGCGCACCCGCTCTTGCGGCATGCGGCGTACGACCGGACCTCCTGCCACCCGTCGTCGGTTCCGCGGATCTCGCTGGGGAGGTGGTCTTGGACTCAGCGCTCAGCGGGCTGCCCGTGGCGGTGGGTGGGGCCGACGCCGCCTGCGGTATCCACGGCCTGGGCCTCAGTGTGGGCTTCGGCGCGCTTGCCGTGGGCACAGGCGCGCAGTTGAGCAGCGTTATCGCGACGCCGGATCCCGATCGCAGTCTGCGCACGCACACCTTCGCCACGGTTGGCACGATCGGTGAGGCGTACTACCGCCTCGCGGCAATGCAGAGCGGCGGGCTCGCGCTCGAGCGCGCGCTAGCGTGGCTGAGTGCGAGCGTCGACGAGGCGCAGCGGGCGCTGGCCGAGGGCGTGCGAACGGACGATCCGCTCTTCCTCCCCTTCGTCGCTGGGGAGCGCAGCCCGTATCAGGCTCCTGACCTACGCGGATCGTGGCAGGGCCTATCCCTCGCGACGACGCGCGCAGCGATGCTGCGATCAGTACTCGAGGGGATGGCGTACACCGTCGCTGCGGGCTACGCGGCCATCACCGAGTCGGGCGCCAGGCCGGCGGCGCCCCTCACGACTCTCGGTGGAGGCAGCCGTGATCCGGGCTACGTGCAGTTGCTCGCTACCGCGATGGGCGCATCACTGCTCCCCGCCTCCGTGGCGGACGCGACCGTCGTGGGCGCTGCTCGCCTCGGGGGAGCCGCGGTGGGTATGTCGATACCTCCAGTCGCGGTCGCCCCCCATGGCATCGTGGAGCCCACGAGTGACGAGATGATCGCGGGCCGTCAGCGACGGTGGCGGGCGGCGGTGGAGCGTGAGTTGAGGGGAGAAGGCGAATGAGGATCGTCATCGGCAGCGATCACGCAGGGTTCGACCTCAAGGAGGCTCTGCGCGAGTGGCTGCACGCAGCCGGGCACGAGGTCATCGATGTGGGCACGGACTCGGACGCCTCCTGCGACTACCCGGTCTTCGGAGCCGCGGTCGCCCGCGAAGTGGCCGATGCACACGCGGATCGCGGTGTCGCGGTCTGCGGCAGTGGCCTGGGCATCTGCATGGCCGCAAACAAGATTCCCGGTGTCCGGGCAGCGGTGCTGCGCACGGCCGAGGACGCGGAGTTGAGTCGACGTCACAACAACGCGAATGTCGCCTGCTTCGGAGGCAGGATCACCGCAGTAGCCGAGGCCGAGCACGCACTCGGTGTCTTCCTCGACACCGAATTCGACGGGGGTCGACATGAGCGGCGTGTCGATCTTCTCGCCGAGCTCGATGCGGAAGGACGCTGAGGGCGACGGTCATGCTGCGCACCGTGGACTATCACACAGGGGGCGAGCCGTTCCGCATCGTCATCGAGGGTGCGCCAACGATCGACGGCACGAGCGTGCGCGATCGCCGCGAGGTCGCGCAGAGATCTCCTGCGATCGATGACATTCGCCAACTGCTGTGCCATGAGCCGCGTGGCCACGCCGATATGTACGGCTGCTTCCTCGTGCCACCGGACGATGACGGCGCTGACATCGGGGTGCTCTTCTGGCACAAGGACGGTTTCTCCACCGCGTGCGGTCACGGCACCATCGCCCTCGGTGAGTGGGCGGTGCGGACAGGGCGTATCCCCTCAGATCCCGACGGCGTGACTCACGTGCGGATCGACGTGCCCTCCGGACGCGTGACGGCTCGCGTGCGCCGCACGGCGGGAGTCACTCAGGAGGTCACCTTCCGCAATGTCCCCGCCTATGTTGTTGCGCGTGGCTTGACGATCGACACCTCGCGGGGCCCCATCAACGTCGACGTGTCGTACGGCGGAGCCCTCTATGCGAGTGCGCGATCGGATGACGTGGGACTTCGCGTCGACCCGACGGATCTCACAGAGCTCATCGCGCTCGGTCGTGAGATCAAGGCCGCACTGGCAGACTCCGACGCTGCCCGCCATCCTGTGGATGCCCGGCTCGATGGCATCTACGGCGTGATCTGGTGGCAGGACCTCGGACGGACCGACACTGGTCCGCACCAGCGAAATGTCACGGTCTTCGCGGACGGCGAGGTCGATCGCTCGCCATGTGGCTCAGGCACGAGTGCCCGGCTCGCACTCCTCGACGCCGAGGGCACGCTGGGTGACGGCGAGGTCCTCACCCATGAGTCGATCATCGGCACGACCTTCAGCGGTCGCTGCGTCGACCGTGTCGTGGACGCGGACCGCCCCGCGATCATCACCGAGATCTCGGGCATGGCGTACCCCACCGGGGAGCATGCCTTCACGCTCGATGAGCGAGATCCGGTCGGTCGGGGTTTCGTCCTGCGTTGACCACTAGGGCAGGTCGATGAGGACCTTGCCGGGGGTGCGCGACTGGACCGCATCGTGCGCGGCCGCCGCCTCGGCGAGCGGGAACCGCACGACGGGCAGCGGGGACAGTTCGCCCGTCTCCAGGGCATTGGTGATCGCCACGACGCCATCAGCGAGGAGCGGTGCGGGGAATCCGTAGACGAGCACGAATCGCAGGATCGCGTTGCGCGACATGAGTGCGCGGACGGGCACCGCGGGATCGGTGGCGTCCGCGGCGTAGGTCACGATGACGCCACCGGGGACCAGGACAGCGAGATCGAGTTCGAGGTTGCGCGTGAGGTCGACCTCGATGATGCGGTCGATGCCCGCTCGTGCGGCTGACCGCACGGCGTCGGTGGCGCCCTCGGCGGTGTAGTCCACGACCACGTGAGCGCCGGCGTCGGCCGCGAGAGCTCCCTTGGCCGCGCTGCTGACCGTGGAGATGACGTGTGCCCCGGCACCGCGAGCGAGTTGGATGGCTGCGTGACCTACTGCCCCGGCTCCGCCGTGCACGAGCACCGTCTGGCCCTCGATCGGACCGTCGGCGAAGAGGCATCCGTAGGCAGTGAGGTAGGGGATTCCGAGCGCGGCGGCCTGATCGATCGAGGTGCCCGCAGGAATGGGCACGGCCTGACGCGCGGGCACGACGGTGAACTGCGCTGCCGTGCCGAACTGACGCTGGAAGGCGGCGTGATAGACCCACACGCGTTCACCGATGCGCGCGATGTCGACGCCGGGACCAACAGCCTCGATGACGCCCGCGCCGTCCTGACCGGGAACCTGGAAGTCAAAGTCCATGGGCGCGACATGCGCGCGCGATTTCCAGTCAGTCGGATTGACCGCCGCTGTCTGAAGGCGCACACGGACCTCGCCGACGCCGGGTCCAGGGGTGGCGATCTCGCCGACCTGAAGGACGTCGGAGTTGCCGCGCTGTTCGTAGTAGGCCGCGAGCATGGGGAGAGCCTAGTGGGGTCTAACTCGCCTCGACGCGCACCTTGTCGGACTCCCTCGTGCCGAACTCGTTCGCCACGATGGCGCGACAGGAGTAGGAACTCCCCGTCCTGAGACGCTCGATGCGGGCGATGCCTCGAGCGCTGATCTTCCCCGAGCGCGCGGGACCTTCGGCCGTGGTGCAGGTGACCACCGCGCGCAGGACAGGTGCTCCCCTGCCGCGGACGTTGTCGACGAAGACGGCGATCGATCCCTCGCCAGTGCGCTCTACGTCGCTGATGCGCGGCATCGCTGGCAGGGCGCCGGGTGTGACGACACGGTCCTCACTGGGCACCGACGCGACCCCGTTGGCGATCGCGATGGCGTAGAGCGCATAGGGCGCACCCGGTGTGAGATCGACGATCGTGCACGTCGAGCGATCGGGACGCGGAGATGCCGAGACGGCACACGAGCTCACCTTGCCGCCGCGATCGCGCGCGGAGACGACGTACTCGTCGGGGGCTAGCCCCCCGGCGGATGGCGCCACGGTGACGGTGATCTTTGTCGCGGACTTCTCCACACGCGTGATCCGAGGAGCGAGGGGACGATCGGTGGGCTGGGGTGAGAGGGGCACGCCGGCACGCACGAGGAAGCGCGTGAACGACGAGACACGCGTGTAGACCCCCGGCCCGCTGCGGGTGGCGCACTGGGATAGGCCCCAACTCACGATGCCGATGAGGCGTCGATCCGCTCCGGATCCGCCCATGAGCGGCCCGCCCGAGTCGCCCACGCAACTGTCCACGGGCTCGCCGTCGCGAACGCCCTCGGCACACAGCATCACCCTCGAATTGAGGGCTTTGGGTCCATAGCCGCGGAAGGTGACTCCGTCGATGGTGTACGACTCGCCGTCGCCACACGATGACGTGGGGAAGACTACGAGTTCGCCAATCCGATACGTCGACGGCGTGCGCCAGGGCTGTCGATGATTGAGTGCTCCCCAGCCGGCGACCTGGGCTGGAGCACCCTCGGCGGTGAGCGTCGCCGCTTCATCGGAGGTGGCTGGCGTCACCGTGTCGATACCGAGCAGGGACCGTCGCAGAGTGAGCACGGCAATGTCATTGACCTGGGTGTCGGACTGATATCGAGGATGGACGCGGATGGCGGCGACCTCGACGACGGTGCCGCCCTCACTCGACAGGTCGCCATCAGGGAAGGACCCGACCACAAGATCTCGGGCCTTGGCGTCGTCGACGCAGTGGGCAGCGGTGACCACGAGGACCTCCGAGACGAGCGTGCCGCCGCAGATCTGGGCTCGGTACATCCCCAGGGCTTCGTAGCGGTAGCGATCACCCAGCGCGACGAGGAAGCCGAAGTCCTCCGACGGTCCGGGGACGCCGTTGACGACCCGGGGGCTGGCAACGACGTCATCGGCAGTGGCTGCGGGAGCACTGAGGCCGATCGCGGGCAGCAGCAGTGCGGCCGTGAGGGCTACCCAGAGCCGTGCGCGAGTCACGGGAACAGCGTAGGCAAGACTGGGGTCGCATTGCCCGCCGTGTCGGTGGCATGACCGATGGCGGCAGCCAATTCCGAGGGGATTCACATGAGCACCGCACTGATCACTGGCGCGACGTCGGGCATCGGCCTGGCATTCGCGCGCACCCTTGCCCGTCGCGGACATGACATCGTGCTCGTGGCGCGCGACCGCGAGCGCCTCGACCTGGTCGCTTCAGAGTTGCGAGGGAATCGCGTATCCGTCGAGGTCCTGGCAGCGGATCTCACTGATCGGGTCCAACTTGGGTCGGTCGAGGACTACCTGCGGACTCACCCCGTCGAGATCCTCGTCAACAATGCGGGGTTCGGCGTACCCCAGCGGTTCTCATCCGGGGATCTCGACGCGGAGCAGCAGATGCTCGATGTCCTGGTCACCGCGGTAATGAGGCTGACCCATGCGGCTCTCCCGGGCATGGTCGCGCGGGCCAGCGGGGCGGTCCTCAACGTCAGCAGCGTGGCCAGTTGGATCACCGGCGGGACGTATTCGGCCTCGAAGGCATGGGTGACCGTCTTCAGCGAGAGCCTGGCCATCGAGCTCGCCGGCACCGGCGTGCACGTGACGGCCGTGTGTCCCGGCTTCACCCACACGGAGTTCCACCAGCGCGCGAGCATGGAGATGGACGCCCTGCCCGAGTGGATGTGGCTGGATCCCCAGGAGGTCGTCGATCGCGCGCTCGCGGACGTGCGGAAGGGCAGGCCGGTGAGCGTGGCCGGTCCGCAGTACAAAGTGCTCTCGCTGGCGGCTCAGTACCTCCCGCGCCCGCTCGTGCGCACCATCGGATCACGTCGTCCCGGCGGACAGTCGCGCGCTCGCTGAGTGAACTAAGGGCGCAAGGCGATGTCGCAGATGAGCGTGCTGGCGTCACCTTCCATGATCTCCCAGCCGCGTAGCCGCGCGCCTAGCGCCGCGGTCCGGCTGTCAGCGTCCGCTTCCGGCGTGATGACGACGGTGACTGGCGCGTCGGGCCAGTCGCTGACGGCCCCGGGTTGGGGCAGGGTCGGGTTGACCAGGACGTAGCCGCCAATCGCACGGCGCGCCGATCGCTGGGCGAAGCCCAGGTGCGGGGCGCGTGCTGCGTCTGCTCCACTGAGGACGAGCAACAGTGGAGTGATCGGGGACGCGGCCGCGATGGCGAGCGCCGTGCGGGCGGTCCACTCATCCGCGGAGAATGCCTCGCCGGACAGGTCCAGTGCCCCGGGCACGACGTACGCAGATCCGGGTGTCAGCACCACGCTTCCGAATGCCACGCCACGCACCCTAGGGTGCCCACATGAGCGATCGCGAGGACCTCCGTAGGCAGATCACCGATAAGGCCGTGGTGCACGGCAAGGTCATCCTCTCCAGTGGCCGGGAGGCGGACTACTACGTCGACCTGCGCCGCGTGACGCTCGACGCTGAGGCCGCTCCGCTCATCGGCCGAGTGATGCTCGATCTCACCTCGGACTGGGACTACGACGCAGTAGGCGGCCTCACCCTGGGCGCCGATCCTGTCGGCACGGCGATGCTGCACGCGGCAGCCGCTCGCGGCGATCGTCTCGACGCCTTCGTCGTGCGCAAGGAGGGGAAGGCACACGGTCTGCAGCGACGTATCGAAGGGCCCGACGTCGCCGGTCGTCGAGTGCTGGCTGTCGAGGACACCTCGACGACCGGATCCAGCGTCATGGCCGCCGTCGATGCCCTGCGTGAAGCGGGTGCTGAGGTGGTCGGTGTCGCGGTGATCGTCGATCGCGGTGCTGGTGACGCTGTGCGGGAGGCCGGCTTGGACTATCGCGCGGCCTATTCGCCTAGCGACCTCGGCCTCGCCTAGTCGACCCGTTCGGCCTCAGCCTCGGTGAGGTGCAGTCGGCGCTCAATCCACAGCAGCCCGGCTACGATCCCGGCGCCGGCGAGTGCGAGCAGCACCGCGCTGAGGACATCGGTGGATGGGGCGAGCAGCCCTCGATCGCCGTCCTGCCATGGCCATAGGGCGCGCAGTGATCCGATCATGAGACCCACGATGATCGCCATCGTGATGCGCGCATGGCTGTCGAGCAGCCATCGGAGGATGGAGACGAAGACGGCGAGTCCAAAGATCGCGCCGACAGCAAAGACGGCTAGGTAAGCCACGTTGCGCTCGTTGACCGCTGCGATCGTGGACTCGTAAAGCCCGAAGGACAGCAGCAGGAAGGACCCGGAGACACCGGGGAGCACGAGCGCGCATATCGCTGCCGCAGCCGCGAAGAAGACCGCGATGAGCGGTGGATCGGTGATGTTGCCGGGGGGAAGTCCTGTGAGCACGACCGCCGTCACCGCTGCGACCACGATGAGGACGGCGGCCTTCGCATCGAGTCCCCCTGGGGGCGTGCGCAGGAGGATGCCGAGCGGGACCGCGACGCCGGCAGCCACGAGCCCGAAGAACAGCGCGCGCATCTGGACGGGGTGGGTCTCGAGGAGCGGCTCCAGGATGCGAGCTCCGATGATGACCGCGCCGCCCATCCCCACGGCCACCGGGACGAGCATCGCCCACGGCAGTCCGCGCAGCAGTGGCCCTACTTCACTCCGGGGTCCGGTGATTAGTCGGCGTGCGGCGAGCACGACGTCGGCGAGGGCGTCGATCAGTCGGCGGTAGAGGCCGACGATGAGTGCGACTGTGCCGCCACTCACTCCGGGGATGACTTCCGCGACGCCGATGAGCACGCCTCGAACGAGGTTGACGATCCAGAGCACGCGGTGAGCCTACGCTGCGTGTCATGGACTCCTCGGACGGCGCGCGGCTGGATCCGGAGCTGCTCGCGCACGGGGACACAAGGAATGTGATCGACCGGTATCGCAACTGGACGATGGAGGCGATCGTGGCGGACCTCGACGAGCGCCGGCATCCGTTCCACGTGGCGATCGAGAACTTCGAGCACGATATGAATATCGGCTCGGTGGTCCGATCAGCGAACGCCTTCCTAGCGGCCGAGGTCCACATCGTGGGGAATCGTCGGTGGAATCGTCGTGGCGCGATGGTGACTGAGCGCTACCAGCACGTGCGCCATCACGAGTCGATAGGCGGTCTGGTCGCGTGGGCGTCCGATGCGGGAATCCCGATCATCGGCATCGACAACGTGGAGGGCTCGGTGCCGATCGAGACGTACGACATCCCGCGCGAGTGCCTGATGATCTTCGGACAGGAAGGCCCAGGACTCTCACAGGAAGCGCAGCAGGCATGCACCGACCTGCTCGCGATCACGCAGTTCGGCTCGACTCGGAGCATCAATGCCGGCGCTGCGGCAGCGGTGGCGATGCACTCATGGATCCGTCAGCACGTCTTCGATCAGCGTCCCTAGCGGCACAACTCGGCCACCGCGGCGACCATCATGTCTATCTCGTCCTCGGTGTTGTAGGCGTGCGGGCTGATTCGCACGAGGCCGAGGGCGTGATCACGGCCGAAGTCGATCTGCGAGTAGTCCGGTGTCGACAGGCTTGTGTTGATTCCCCGCGCACGAAGCCCCGCCACAATCCCAGCCGCATCATCGACACGTATGGTGACGATTCCTGACTGCACCGAACCGCGGTCGCGCACGATAACGCCGGGAACGGCGGCGAGGCCGCTGCGTGCACGTGCGGCTAGGGCACCGATGCGCTCGGAGATCGCCTCTATGCCGCACCCGAGCGCGTAGTCAATTGCTGCGCCCATGCCGAGCAGGGCGGCATAGGCCTTCTCCCAGGACTCGAATCGGGCGGCACCCTGGGCGAGTTCGTAGGTGTCGAGGCCGGTCCAGGTCGCCGCATGCAGATCGGCCGGGAAAGGCTCGAGGTCGTCGATCATGCGCTGGGAGACGACAAGGAAGCCCGTTGCTCGCGGACCGCGCAGGAACTTCCTCCCGGTGGCCGACAGGACATCGCAGCCGATCCGGCCCATGTCCACGGGCATCTGCCCCGCCGACTGGCACGCGTCGACGAGGTACCACGCCGGCGACCCATGACGGCGTAGGACGTCACCCACCCCGACGACGTCGTTGACCAAGCCGTTCTGGCTGGGCGCGTGGTTGATGGAGACGATGCGCACCTGCTCGTCGAGCATGGCGTCCAGCGCGTCGACGTCGACAGCACCATCCTCGCCGTCGGGGATGACCTCGACGGAGGCGCCTGTGCGTCGAGCAAGTTGCAGCAGAGGCAGGACATTCGACGCGTACTCGCTCCCGGAGACGAGCATGCGATCGCCGGGTGCGAGCGGATCGCTGAAGGCAATGGCCTGCAGGCCGCGATCCCAGGCAACGGTCGCCGACTCCACGAGCGCTACGTGTTCCACGGGGGCGTTGACGAGCTGGGCCACAGACGCATAGACGCCGGCGACTCGATCGCGTGCCTCGGCGTGTGCCTCGTATCCACCCACCTGCTCCTCGCGGCGCAGGTGAGCCACCATCGTGTCCGTGACGACCGCGGGGGGCAGCGCGGATCCGGCGTTGTTCAGGTGCGTGACATTGGCGCGGCCCGGGGTGTCCGCTCTCAGGGCGTTGACATCGATCCGAGGCACCCGCAGATGCTAGTGGGACCGTGCCCAGGCCCTACGATCCGCCGGTGAGCGTGCGCACCCTGGCGTCGATGTCGGCGTACCGCCGACTCTTCGCTGCTCGCACGATCTCCAACATCGGCAACGGCATGGCACCGGTGGCCCTTGCCTTTGGCATTCTGCACCTTCCCGGTGGAACGCCGACCGACCTGAGCATCGTTCTCGCCGCGCAGGCGATCCCGCTGGTGATCTTCCTCCCCATTGGCGGCGTGATCGCCGACCGAGTGGGGCGACCGCTCATGATCGGGCTCTGCGACATGCTGCTCTTCGCCGTGATCGCGACGATCGGCCTGCTCTTCCTCACCGACAACGCGACGATCCCCATCCTCGTCGGCCTGCAGGTGCTTGCCGGGATCCTCAATGGACTGTGGTACCCCGCGTATCCCGGTCTCATCTCCGACGTCGTGCCGGAGGAGCATCTCCAGCCGGCGAACGCCTATCTCTCCGTCGGCTCGAATGGCGGATTCATCGTCGGTACGGCGATCGGCGGTGTCCTCGTCACGCTCTTCGGCTCCGGCTGGGCGATCGTGCTCGATGCCTTCACCTTCCTCGTTGCGGGCGCCCTCGTCTACTCCTTCCGGCGGCTGTCTCGGCCGCATGAGTCAGGCGAGTCGCCGTTGCGCGATCTCATCGATGGCTGGAACTCCTTCATCTCCTACCGCTGGATCGTCGCGGTTGTCATCGCCTTCAGTCTCATCGTCATGGTGATGCGAGGGGCTGAGGAGGTGCTCGGCCCGGTGCTGGCTAACGAGAGGTACGGCGGCCCCGCGGGCTGGTCGGCCGTCCTCGGTGCACTCGCCGTCGGCCTCCTGGTGGGAGCGCTCATCGCATCGCGTCTGCGCATCGCTCGTCCGATCGCCTTCGGCATGCTCATGTGCCTCATGCTGCCGGCCTGGCTGCTCACCCTCGCCCTCGCCGCGCCCCTGCCGGTGATCATGGCTGGCGCGTTCGCCTGGGGCCTGGCGATCGAGTTCTTCCAGGTGCTGTGGTTCACGGCCCTGCAGCGCAACGTGCCCCCGGAGTCCCTCTCGCGGGTGTCGTCGTACGACGCCTTCGGCTCGCTCATGTTCGGTCCGGTCGGGCTGGCGCTCGCGGGCCCGCTCCTGCTTTTCGTGCCGATCTCCGAGGCCTTCGCCGTCGCCGCGCTCATCGCCGCCGCGGCCACCCTGGCCTCGCTGCTCGTCCCCTCCGTCTGGCGTCTGCGCGCGAGCGACGGGTTCGACGTACCCGTCGCCGAGCTCACCTGACCGCCGAGGTCATCTGACCTCGGGGTGACCGCCCGGGGTTTCCGGCTGAAAACGTTTGCCGATAGGGTGAGGCGACCACCTCGGCACAGGAGAACCCATGAATGACGACATGCGCACCCAGATGGGCTCGGGCAAGGGCTTCATTGCCGCCCTCGACCAGAGCGGCGGCAGCACCCCGAAGGCGCTCAAGCTCTACGGCATCGACGAGAGCGAGTACTCCGGCGACGAGCAGATGTTCGATCTCGTCCACGCCATGCGCAGTCGCATCATCACCAACTCCGCCTTCAACGGTGACAAGGTCCTCGCGGCGATCCTGTTCGAGATGACGATGGACCGGGACGTCGAGGGCCAGCCCACCCCCTCCTACCTCTGGGACGTCAAGCGCGTCGTGCCGCTGGTCAAGGTGGATCTCGGTCTCGCTGACGAGGTCGACGGCGCTCAGGTGATGAAGCCCATGCCTCACCTCGACGACCTGTGCAAGCGAGCGGCGAGCAAGGGCGTCTTCGGCACCAAGATGCGATCGGTGATCCACTCGGCGAATCCCGCGGGCATCAAGGCGGTCGTCGACCAGCAGTTCGATGTCGCCCTGCAGATCCTTGGTCACGGACTCGTGCCGATTATCGAGCCCGAGGTCAACATCACCAGCCCCGACAAGGCTCAGAGCGAGGCGCTCCTGCGCGATGCGCTCGTCGCTGGACTCGATCGGATCCCGGACGGGCAGCAGGTGATGTTCAAGTTGTCGCTGCCGAGCGAGAACAACTTCTACGCGAACCTCATCGAGCACCCCAAGGTGCTGCGGGTTGTCGCCCTCTCGGGCGGCTACAGTCGCGACGACGCGTGCGACATGCTCGCTGCCAACAACGGCATGATCGCGAGCTTCTCGCGTGCGCTCTCCGAGGGCCTCACCGCCCAGCAGAGCGACGCGGAGTTCACCGCCACTCTCCAGGCCGCCATCGACGAGATCTACGCCGCGTCGATCACCTGAGCCGCCGTACGGCAGGATGCAGGCGTGAGCCTGCACGAGAACCTCCTCGGTGGTCCGCCGCCGACCCTCCTCCCCGATGACGTCGAGGCGCGCACGGAGCTCGAGGGCGGAGCCGATGCGTACGACGTCGCACGTCGACACCCGCAGTCGAGCCTGGCTTGGGCCGTCCTGTCCGATGCGGCATGGAATGAAGGCCGGATCGTGGAGTCGTACGCTTTCGCGCGCGTGGGCTACCACCGCGGCCTGGACGCGCTGAGGCGCAACGGCTGGAAGGGCCACGGACCTGTGCCGTGGTCGCACGAACCCAACCGCGGCTTCCTGCGCTGCCTCATCGCACTGCAGCGCGCAGCGGCCGCCATCGGCGAGGACGACGAGGCCGAGCGCTGCTCGGCGTTCATCGCCGACTGCGACCCGAGTCTGGCCTAGGTCGACGATCATGGCTGATGTCGCGGTGGTGGGAGGCGGCATCAGCGGCATCGCATGCGCGGCAGCCCTCGCCGACGCCGGCCTCACCGTGGATATCTTCGATCGCGGACATCGCCTGGGCGGACGTCTCGCCACCCAGACCCTCCGAGATACCGGCACCCCCTGCGACGGTCGGGTCGTCGACGTGGGCGCGGCGTACTTCACCGTGGACGACATGGGCTTCGGGCAAGTGGTCGGCGACTGGATCGATCGGGGGATGGTGCGACCCTGGACGGACACCTTCCATCTCGCCGATGGTTCGGCCGTGCTCGGCACCAAGACTGGACCCATGCGCTACGCCGCGCCGAGAGGACTGCGCAGCCTGGTCGAGGATCTCGCCAGTGAACTCCCGTCGGACCTCGTGGAGATCAGGCATCCGATCGACGTCACCGAGCTCCACCGAACGCCCGACGGCGTGCGAGTCGCGGATCGCGACTACCGCGCGGTCGCGCTCTGCGGTCCTGATCCGCAGATGGCTTCCCTCGCGCAGGCATCGGATGCACCCTTGTGGGAGCCAGTGATCGCACTCACGGCGATCTATGCCGAGCGCACGTGGGACTTCGATGGCGCCTTCGTCAATGATGACCCGGTGCTGTCCTTCATCGCCGATGACGGATCACGTCGAGGTGACGAAGCCCCGGTGCTCGTCGCGCACTCCACGCCCGTCATGGCAGCGGGGCATCTCGCGGAGCCGATCACCGCGGCACCGGCGATGCTGGCGGTGCTGCGCAGTCTCACCGGAAGCGCACCGGAGTGGTTCACCGCGAAGCGCTGGACCTATGCCCGACCGGCGCATGCCCGGCCCGAGGCCTACTCCTTCGACGGCGTTATCGGACGAGCGGGGGATGGCTGGAACGGGGAGCCGCGCACCCAGTCCGCCTGGGTGTCCGGCGACGCCCTCGGTCGTGCGATGGGTGAGCGGCTGCGCTGAGGCACCGTTATCGAATTGGCCTTGCATTCGGATGCCCCCGAGCCTCACAATCTGCGCAACGCCGCCTCTGGCCGATCCAAGGGGGGACCCATGCGCAGGTGGACCTGGCTGCCCGTCGCCACAGCATCGATGGCACTCCTCCTGAGTTCACTGCCTGCCGCCTCCGCGGCGACGGTGCCGGACGATCTTGAGTTCTCCTACACCATGAACTCGCCCTTGATCGGGACGATTCGCGACAGCGCCGACACCTCGTGCTACCAGAGTCTGGGAGCGCCGTTCACCCTGGAGATGGTGGCTGGCCCCGCGATGGGGCTCATGGAAGCGATCAACAAGGCGGGCAACGAGATCCTGTGCACCACAACGATCTCGCGCAACCTTTCCGGCGTGGCCATCAGCGGCACCGCTTCGGCTTCGGCGCAAGGACAGTCGGGCACAGGTGCGTTCTCCCTGCTGTGCGAGGTTGGGCAGACGCGTTCGGCGTTCTTCAGCATCGTCGTGGATGAAGTGGGCCTGCCCGGGTACGGACCGAATCCCTACGGAAGCTCCGGCTCGGGACACGTGTCGTGCACGTGGACCATCTCGGTGGAAGATGCGCAGCGGTCTCAACTGGCCGGGTCCCTTGAGATGTACGGCGGATTCACCCAGGACTCCGAGCGCGTCACCTGCGAGGAGGCTGGCATCACCGTCCAGGGCAGTGGGGACTCGTTCTGCGTCGCGTACGACATGACGGTGAAGGCCTTCCTGACCGGGGCCACGGGTGCCTACGCTGGGCGTACGGGCGAGGGCGAGTTGGTCCAGCGCGGCTACGCCGTGGTCACTATTCCCCTCAAGCTCGAGGTGGACGTGTCGTGCCCGCCCGAGGTGCCCAATTGCGATGACCTCATGGGCGGCGGCCCGACTCAGACACTCGAGGGATGCCAGTACTCCCCGACACCACCGGCCAACCCGCAGGGCTGGATGGAACTGCCACCGTTGCCTCCCGGGATGCCGCCGCAGCCTGGCTGGCAGGGACCGGGCTGGTACTACTGCGAGGACGTCGCCGCTGGTCTGCCCCCGAGCGACTTCGATCCCAATATCCCGCCGTGCGTGCCTGGCGAGGAGGGTGACGTGCCTCCCGAGGGATTCGACGTGTGCGTGAACGCTGGCTCGGCGCCAGCGATGGTCCAGGCGCTGCAAAGCCTGATGCGTGCAGGGCGCAGCGAAGGACTGTCCTTGTCCACGACGCGCAAGCCGGGATCGACACGCCTCGTATCGCCCGCCCAGACATCGGCGAGTTCGATCCGGGACTTCGGATCGACAGCCGGCGCCCAGCCCACCGTGCGCCTCGCCACGGTGCCTGGGGCCGTATGCGACGTCAGCGCGAAGGCCGGAAAGGCGTCAACCCGGATCGTGGCGAAAGCCCGAGCGGTCAATGGACAGTTGGACACGCGCATGACAGCAGCCTCGTTGCGGAGCAAACTCAAGGTCGCTGTGGGGTCACAGGCTGCCATCACCGCGACGTGCTCCGTGAAGGCAGGCAAGAAGATGCGCAAACTGCCGCGGGTCACCGTCCGGGTGAAGTTCGTCTGATCACGCAGTTTCATTGACGAGGAGCTCGAGGACTCCCTCGAGCTGACCCGGCTGCACCGGGCCGATGATGCGTACGGCGATTCGTCCCTGTCGGTCGAGGATCACGGTGCTCGGTAGCGCCCGCGGCGGCACGCCGGGGATCGTCGCGAGGATCGCGCCATCACGGTCGTCGATGCTGCGGTAGGAACTCGACCCGAGCAGGCTGGCGGCCGCGATCGGATCGTCCATCGAGTTGAGGCCCACGAACTCCACGCCGCGGCCAGCGAAGGACTCGGCGGCGGAAGCGAGCAATGGCAGCTCCTCGATGCACGGCGGGCACCAGGAAGCCCAGGCGTTGACGACGACGATCTGGCCGGCGAAGGCGGCGGTTGACAGGTCCGTGCCGTCTGCCGTCTGGCCCGCGATGACGATGGACTGCTCGCGTTCCTCCGCGGGAATGATGGTGAGCCCGACCTCGGAGTTCGCCGCTGGCGACGTGGCGGACAGGGTGACCACCGGAGCCTCGGCGTACATGCCCGAGCCGGCGCAACCGGTCAGCAGGACGCCGCAGGCGACCACGACGATCGCCGCCTTCATGCCGATGCCTCCCGCGCCTCACGTCGTTCGGTGATTGCGGTCTGCCGCTCCTCGGCTCGCCACCACTCCACCGCTGCCACCATCATCCATATCGAGTCGATCACCATGGCCAGCGCCCACATCAAGGCGCCGGCGAGCTGCTGGTCGACCAGGGGATCGGCCCCGACGGAGGTCGTGGACGCGACGTAGGCGGGGTAGAGGTTGACCGGGGCGAGGAAGATGACCGCCCCCAGCATTGTCTCGGGAATCATCATGAGCCCGAGCGACAGCAGGCGGTGCGCCGGCCTCGGGCGTCGCGCGCACATGTCGTTGCCGATGAGCGGGTAGTAGAAGAGCAGCGCGGACACGAGGTACAGGGGCCGCTCAACAAGCGCCATTGCGTCGTGGTCCAGCAGCACCCACTGCATCACGGGAGTCACGTGGAATCCGATCAGCACACAGACGAAGAAGAGCCAGGTGAACACGGGATTGACGAGGAACAGCCCGACCGAGGAGCGCAGCCCGCGGATGATCGCGGCCCGGGTCGCGCCGGAGGTGGCGAGGACGGTGAGGGCCACCGGACACGACAGGACGATGAACGGCGCGGCGAGCATCATCACGAGTAGGTGCTGACCCATGTGCGCCCAGAAGTACGTGTGGGCCAGCGTCTCGAAGGGTCCCATGTAGGCAATGGCGAGCAGCGCCATCCCGACGGCGAAACTCACTGTGCGCCAGGGCGACCAGGTGAGACCGCGCCGACGCATGATGCGCACGCCGAGGCCGTAGAGGAAGGCGACGAGGATGAGATTGAGAGCGATGAAGAGGTCGACGGTCCACAGATCCTCACCCGGGACCCAGGACTCCATG